>JBJEGN010000030.1:0-3788 GCA_051875105.1 Candidatus Gastranaerophilaceae bacterium | reverse complement strand
TCTTTTAATCATTTTGGATTGAATGATATCAATAATGTTTCTCAATTTCATATCATCTTTTACTGTAACCGTTATTGATTTATCTGCATCAAGAATTACTTCTGCACCGCTGTCTTTTAAATCGAAACGTGATACTATATCTCTTTTTACTTGATCTATAGCATTCACAAGTTCTTGCTTATCGAATTCTGAAACTATATCAAAACTGCAATCTTTTGCCATTTTTGTCCCCTTTCAAACAAATTGTATTCTGAATAATAATTATATCATATTAATTCAAATATTTAAAATCCGTTCGCAAATATCTTGCCTGCTCTTGAACATAACGTCTTATTGCAGGAGTAATTATTAAATCAGGTTCTGTTTCACAAAAATCATCAAGCATTGTTAATTCTGTCTTGATTTGCCCCATAGCTCCGTACAAAAGTGCAATAGTTATATCATCAAGTTTGTTTTTTCTGTATTTCTTGTGGTATTTCAACCTCTCTTCTATGCAATCTTGTTTACCATAAGCATCTACAAGGTTTTTATAAAACTCAAAATTAAGAGGATATTTCCTAATAGCCTGCAAAAACTTGGATTCTGCAAGCTCAGGATAACCTATAGCCATATATGTTCTGCCTAAATTGTTGAAATAAATTGCAGCTGCCTGAGAATTGGGATTCAAATTTATAGCAATTTCAAATTCCTTTATCGCACCAAAATAGTACTTTTCTCGCAAATATGCAAGACCTAAATTATTATGACGTGCAGCATTGGCTTCTGCATCAATTACATAATTCATATCTGTTGCTCCACACAGAGCAAACACAGAAAAGAAAAGAAATAGCACTATTAGTGTTTTTTTCATAACAATTCTGTTTCATAACCTTCATATGCCATAAAACAGCCCTCAAATTGAGATTTATAGTATGTTTCTATATTCTTCAATTTTTCATCATCATAAGATGGATCAAAATGGAAGAAAGCAAGTTTTTCAACTTGTGACATCTTTGCTGTTTCTATCGCCATTTCAAAAGTAGAATGTCCAAAACCTTGTTTCGGTGCAATTGGTGACATATAATCTTCACCTGTATATTGACTATCATGAATTAACAGATTTGCATTTCTTGCAAAAAATGCAAGACGTTTATCTCCGCCAATATAACTTTCTTTATCTGTAGCATATACGAGAGTTTTATTTTTGTATGAAATCTTGTATACCATTACTCCTTCTGTACCATGTGCATATGATTTCATACAATTTACTATTACTTCGTTTCCAACGGGAGTCATATCGTCAGTGGAAATAACTCGCTTTCTCAATGGAACAGGACTGTTTTCCGGAAATATCAAGACTTCACTATCAGTAATATTTGAAATCACAAAATCAGCTGTAACATCGTTCAAAGAAACGGGAAAAGATTTTCCGTATAACAAAGTATGTAAATTCTCTTCAAGAGATTCTGAATAATCACTTGACCCAAAAACTCTTATTTTGGAAGTCAATATGCCTAAAGGCTTAAAGAAATTTAAGCCTTGTATGTGATCTGCATGAATATGACTTAATAAAATGGTCGCATTTATAGGGGTTCTGTGAAACATATCATCAGAAGATGCAATATGTTTTTTCATAAGTTCATTTCCAAGAGAAATTATACCCGTCCCCGCATCAAGAATTATTAAATGCCCACCGACATTTACCTCTACGCAAGATGTATTACCTCCGATTTCAAGAAAACCTTTATTCGGAGAGGGATAAGAACCTCTTATTCCTCTAAACTTAACAGTAAATTTACCGTTATTCGTCATATTTCCGCTTTCTTTTTATTTTGTTTTACATTTTGACTTTTTATCAATCGTTATTGTAGTAAGTCTGTCTGTCGCATTTCCATAAACCCATTTGTGTCCCCAAGTGAGTTTTTGTTTTGCTAATGCTTGTAAATCCTTATGAGTTGTTTCTCTATAGTCAATCGTAAAAATTGTTTTATCTTTTTTATTGTCTATTGTGAAAAATCTGAAAGCATTAGGATAGCTTACCAATGCAGGTGATGCTACTTCGATTATATTATCGCCGACTCTTTCAACTTTGCAGGCATGAAAATGTCCGCCAATAACAAGAATAGGATTATCATATTTTGATAAAATTTTCTTGAAATCGCTGTCGTTTATAACATTATGGTCTGAAGCCTGAGCAGGATAAGTCAAAGGGTGATGTAAAAAGATTACAATAACATCATCTTTAGCATTTTTAATTGTGTTATCAACAAATTTAAGTTGTTCGGGCGGTAAATAACCTTGCGATGTGATTTTCGTATCATAAGTTGCATCAAGTCCAATAAAAGTCATATCTCTTTTCGGAGTAAATGAGTAGTAAGTTTTACCCTTACCAAAGCCTTTGGGATTAATTTCATTCAACAACTCTGTTTGTTTTACCTTTGAAAGTTCTCCATTTATAGCAACATCGTGATTACCAAGACAATAATACCAAGGTTTTGGAAGAACTTTATTCAAATATCTGTACATAAAATCAAAATCTTTTACCAAAGGTTTATCTGCTGCATCACCGGTTACAAGAACAAATTTTACATCTTTTTCATTTTTAATTTGTTCTGCAGCATCGTCTAAAAATGTCAAAGAATAATACTTTAATTTAAAACTCTTTTCATCTTTTGGAGCTTTAGGCTGATAGTGAATATCAGAAATTTGAGCAAACTTCAAAACCGTTGCAAATACTGCAGGTGTTGAAAAAATCATAATCAAAAATAAAGTACATAACTTTACAAAAACATTTTTTTTCATCATCATACTCCTTGTTTATTTTAAAATTATACCAGAATTTTAATACAAGATAAAGATTAAAGAAAGATTAAAATGAAATTCGGTAACGAAATTATAATAATTGAGTTAATTGGAATAATAGCCTTTGCTATATCGGGAGCAATTGTTGCAATAAAAAGGAACTTTGATATTTTTGGAATAATTGTTTTAGGTGTAATCACTGCTGTAGGCGGAGGAGCGTTAAGAGATATAATCTTAGGTGTTATACCGCCAACTATGTTTAAAAACTCGTTATATGTATTTGTAGCCTTTGTAACATCGTGTATATCCTTTGTCGCAGCTGCCGTTGCAACTGTTAAATTCAAAAAAAATCAACAATTTTTTATAGACGTAGTTAATTTTTTTGATGCAATTGGTTTAGGTATATTTGCGGTAACAGGCACAAACACCGCAATAATAAACGGTTTTGGTAATAACGCTTTTTTATCGGTATTTGTAGGTGTTATAACAGGAATCGGAGGAGGAATGCTTCGGGATATTTTGGCTGGGAAAGCACCATTCGTTTTATATAAAGATATATATGCTTCTGCGGCTATTGCAGGAGCAAGTTTATATTATTTGATGTTTCTTAACGGGGTCAATGCTGCGATTTCTGTTACTTCAACAATTATAATTACAATTCTGATAAGGCTTGCAGCCTCTTTTTATCATCTTAGTCTGCCAAGAATTCCTAAAATCAATATTAAAGATGACAAAGACGAATAATTCGTTGTGATTGTTCTTACTGACCGTTCCTGTGAAATTTTACATGAATTTTTGTTTTTGCTAAAATCATAACAAATTTATTTTAAAGGAGATAAAATGAAAAAATCAATAAGATTAGATAAAATTCCACCGTACCTTTTTGCGGAAATTGACCGTAAAATCAATGAAGCAAAGGCTAACGGCGTGGATATTTTAAGTCTTGGTATCGGAGATCCCGATACTCCGACGCTTGAGGATGTAGTGGCAGAAATGCATATTGCTAT
>JBJEGN010000029.1:0-3796 GCA_051875105.1 Candidatus Gastranaerophilaceae bacterium | reverse complement strand
GTGCTATGAATTTGTATGAAATCAGGCTTGCCATAGATGCGATTAATGTACCTAAACCGCCTATATTAGTGCCGACAATCAATGCCGGTAAGTTGTGGGTGAAATTTGACAAAAGCAGTGCCGCCGGAACATTGCTGACAACCTGAGAGGTAAGCACCGCAGTAATCACCTCATTGCCTGAGATATATTTCTGTAGCAGGAATGAAAATATTGGGAGTCTGCCCATATTACCGATGAATATAAAGAACCCGACAAATGTGAGTAGGAGTGAATAGTCCACCTTTTTCAACACTTTTCTGTCAAAGATTACGATTGCACAAAGTGTAACGGCAAACGCAATACTAACGCTGAGAACACGCAATACCGCAAGAATGCAAATGCAAAACAGTGCAACATACATTATCACCTTGCAGGTGTTCTTTTCTTTGCTTTTTGTGGTCAGACTTACGTTAATTTTTTTGTTTCCAAAGCTTCCTATGGCAAAACTACCGACAAGCAACATTGCAAGTGACAAGACTGTATAAGGCAACATCAATAAAATAAATTTTTCAAAAGCCATACCCGATTTTCCGTACAGATACAAATTCTGAGGATTGCCGATTGGCGTCAGCATACTGCCCAGATTAGCCGCAATGGTCTGCAAAATCACCACGGGAATAAGCCACTTTTTCTCTTCTGCCTGTCCGAGCATATCAAACAGCGCAAAGGTAAAGGGGACAAAGGTTATGAGCGCAACATCATTGGTAATTACCATACTGAAAAAGAAACAAAGTAAAGTCAGCATTACCACAAGCTGGCGAATATTTTGCACCCTATTTAGCAGCTTTCGTGAGATTTCTTCAAAGATGCCCATACTCTGAAAGCCTGCCATCAGTGCCATCAACGAGAACAATATTCCCAGCGTCCTGAAATCTATATACTCAAAATATTTTTCGTCCGGTGTTACAAAGAAGATTGAAATCACCGAAAGCACACAGGCAACAATTAATATCGCTTCCTGTTTTATAAACTCAAAAATTTTCCTCTTCACATTTTACTCCAAATTTTTTTTACTGATAATTGATAGATAAGCACATCCCGATTACAAATAAATGATAGCAAATGCACTATCGTATGTCAATGAGCTTACAGACACAACTTTTAAATTCTTTTATTTGTAGCAAATTATATATGTTTTGGTACATTATTAAGAAATACTCCACATCATTAAATATCTCGATACCGAGTATATTTTTGTATACAATAGCATAAAAAATTGTAAAAGAATGTTGATTGCTTTTCACAAGTATGATAAAATTAATATGCAATAACTTCTCATAAGTTTTATTATCAGAACATAATTCATAATGTTCAGCGTAACTAAACGTATTTTTTTATTCATAAGAGGATTGATGCACGATGTTACCCGAAGAATCAGCTCGCATAAAAATTGATAAACAATTGAATGATGCAGGGTGGAATGTTATATCCAGAAACGACTATATTCCGTGCAATGAGCCTTCTGCTGTCAAAGAAGCGTTAATGCAAGGCAATCATGAGAGTGATTACCTTTTATTTGTTGAAGACAAGGCTATCGCTATTGTAGAAGCAAAGCGTGAAAGTAATGATTTAGGTGAAAAGGTAGCTCGACAAGCCGAAAATTATGCACTAATACCTCAGAATTGGTATGGATTATGGTATCCTAATAAAATTCCCTTAGTCTATCTTGCGAATGGGAAAAAGATATACTTTAAAAATATGCTTTTACCTGACAGCGACTATATTGAGATTTCTAAAATGCACTCACCAAAAAAGATGCTGCAATTGATTGGGAAAACATCCGAATATGGAGTGTTGCCCAAAATTGAAGAAAAGGGTCTAAGAGATTGCCAATACAATGCAGAGTGTAAGCTTGAAAAATCTTTTAAAGAAGGTCATAAAAAAGCTCTTGCTGTTTTAGCAACCGGTTCGGGAAAAACGTACTTAGCTTGTCTTGCTGCATACAGACTGCTGAATTATACTTCTACGAGAAGAGTTTTGTTTTTAGCAGACCGCAATAACCTTGCAAGACAAGCAGCATCTGAGTTCAGTACATTTGACAGGACAGAGAATCAACAGCAGATGAGCTCAATTTACTCGATTAAACGGCTTGTAAAAGAAGATGATATTAAAGGTGATATTGTAATATCTACAATACAAAAGTTATATGCAGTATTAACAGGACAAGCGTTTTCTGATAAAGATGAAGATATGGAGGATGAATTAAACTTCAAATCAGATGAAAAAGACGCTGCAAAGTTAATCACTATAGACGGTAATCTGAAGCTTCCTCCTGATTATTTTCAGTTTATTATTATTGATGAGTGCCACCGTTCAATCTACGGTCGTTGGAAAGCTGTTCTTGATTATTTTAAGGATGCGAAGATATTGGGACTTACTGCTACTCCAACGCCTGAAGCATATGCTTTCTTTAATAAAAACAAAATTGAAGAATACACATATGACGAATCTGTTGTTGACGGGGTAAATGTTCCTGCTCGTGTGTACAGAATAAAAACAGAGTCAACAGAACATGGTGGAACAATTGATGGGGAAACAGAAGTTACAGAGAAATCAAAGTACACTCACAAAACCACAACATATAAAACAACGTCAAGAATTGATTATTCTCCTACTCAACTTGACAGAACCGTTATAAATCCTGCTCAAATCAGATCTGTTCTGACTTCGTATAGGGATGCAATATATACTGATTTATATCCTGACAGAAAACTATCGTGGGAGTATATTCCAAAAACTTTGATTTTTGCCAAGGACGATAATCATGCGACTCAAATTGTTGAAATTGCAAAGGAAGTATTTGCCGATAAGTTCAAGGATAAAATTCTACCTGACAATTTTGTTCAAAAGATTACATATTCGGCAGGGAATTCAAATGCGTTAATTCGAGATTTAAGAATTGAAAAAGACTTTAGAATTGCGGTTACTGTCACATTAGTTGCTACAGGAACAGATGTTAAACCGCTTGAAGTTGTACTTTTTATGAATGATGTCAAATCTCCGGTCCTTTATACTCAGATGAAAGGTCGTGGTTGTCGATACATTCTTGAAGATAAACTCAGAGAGGTTACCCCAAATGCAGATACAAAGGAATGTTTCTATATTGTAGATGCCGTAGGTGTAACTGAACATGATAAAACTTTGCCTGACCGTACAAAAAAGAATGGTGGTAAGACAAACAAAGTATTAACGCTTGAGCAATTGATTGAACATTTATCTCACAAGGATTTAAGCGATGAAAATCTAGAATTATTGCGAAATTATTGTTCAACCATCAACAAGCGTTATGAAGATAATCCTTTATTTGGACGGCATTTGGACTCATTTATCAAAAATTATGGTTTTGCACCAAGAACCCTTGCGAATTCTATTAATAAGGCATTATCCGAACATTCCTTACCTCCATTTTTGGATCCTTCTGCTCCTAATACCGAAAGGCTTGATTTAATATTCTGCCTTATTGGAAATGATAAAGCAAGGAAAAGCCTTCTTGAAATGCAAAAAGGATTCTATATCTTTGACCCTGTTGAAGACGATAAGATAATCTACGTAGGCTTTTCAAAAGAAACAGCAAGAAGTTTTATTGATACTTTTGAGAAATATTTGCTTGATAACAAGGATCAGATAGAAGCTTTAAGAATCATATATAATTCTGAAAATAAAGTAATTACTAATTCTATGCTCTGTGATTTAAAGGATAAATTGTTATCGCAAAGTAAGCAATATACCCCTCATTCTATATGGAACTATTACAAAA
>JBJEGN010000028.1:0-3910 GCA_051875105.1 Candidatus Gastranaerophilaceae bacterium | reverse complement strand
TACACAAAAAAACAAAGCCCAATCCTCTCGGATTGAACTTTGTCAGCAGTCTGAGAGTATCCCGCAATGAAGCGGGATACTCTTTTATCTTGCATCTTTTTCCACCCTGCAAATTATAGCGTCTCAACTGATTTTTAGCAGTCAGCAACTGATTGTTTTCTTTCCAAAAGATGCTCACAAATTGCCTACAAGCGAGATTTATTATTAGTTCGATTACTTATCCCAATACTATAAAAATTTTCGAAAAAGCCCTTTCCTATTGTTATTACATAATTTATCATATCAGGGGTAGCCTAATTTTTTAGAATAGGATTTCTATTGTTTGTGTGCAGTCTAATGCTCCCGGTGGGCACATCAAGTGCACCCTTATCTATAATAAATTGCACTTGGATATTATGTAAATTTATGGTATTATCTATATAAGCACAAGGAGTTGATTTTTATGGCAGATTGGAATGCTGAATTATACAGCAAGTTCTTAAAAGACAGAACACAACCTTCAATAGATTTGGCTAATAGAATTACATGGGACAATCCTCAATCAATTATTGATATTGGTTGTGGACCGGGAAATAGTACGAGAGTACTGAAAGATAAATTTCCAAATGCAAGAGTAATCGGTGTCGATAGTTCAAAGAATATGATAAAAACAGCTAAAAGCAATTATAATGACATTGAATTTATGTTGTTTGATGCCTATAAAGATTTTGATAAGCTAAATGATAAATTTGACATTGTATTTTCAAACGCTTGCATTCAATGGATACCTAATCACGAAAAATTGCTCGCAAATATGATGAGTATTTTGAATGATGGTGGTATGATGGCTATTCAAACACCTATGAATTATAAGGAACCGATACATAGAATAATTGAGGAATTAGTTTGTTCTGATAAATGGAAAAAATGTTTTCGCAATCCGAGAGAGTTTTACAATCTAAAACAAGAAGAATATTTTGATTTGCTTTCAAAAATTTCAAGTGATTTTACGATTTGGGAAACTGTGTATTGCCACAGGATGCCGTCACATGAAAGCATTATGGAATGGTATAGAAGTACAGGCTTACGCCCTTATCTTTCTGCTCTTTCGGGTAAAAAAGCAAAGGAATTTGAAAAAGATGTTTTTGAGCAGGTAAAAAATGAATATTATATTCAGAAAAACGGAGAAATAATTTTTAGATTCCCGAGATTTTTCTTCATTGCAACCAAGTAGGAGAATAATGAAATGTTAAATAGCAAATTTGACAGCAATTTCATACAAGATAAACAAATAAAGAAATTATACGATATGGCAAAATCAGTAGCAATACCAAAAGTTATAAATGAGCAAATGTGTTCAGGCGGTGTAGGTGCTGCTGTACTAACCAAGAGTGGCAATGTCTATACCGGTGTTTGCATAGATACAGATTGTTCACTTGGTATGTGTGCCGAACGAAATGCGTTATCAACAATGATCACGAATGGCGAGTATGATGTTGAGATGGTTATTGCAGTTACTAAAACAGGTAAAGTAATACCACCTTGCGGTGCCTGTCGGGAGTTTATGCGGCAATTAAATAATTCAAAAGATATAAAGGTGGTCGTTGACAATAACGGTTCTATTGTTTTACTTAAAGATTTAATGCCATATTAAATGCACGGAGTTTATTACATGAAGATGAAATATAAAGATTATTTTGGAAAATATGAGGATGGTTTTCAACAAAAAATCACAAATATTTTATATAGGTTTTATGTAAAAAATAGAAGAAAATTTATAAGTATAAAGCCTTTAAAAACACATGAGGAATTATTTTTAAGAGAGCGTTTATTTTTTAAGGATCAATCAGATGATGTCCCCACTGGTTATAATTACGATAAGAACCAAGTTGAAAAACCATACATCAATCTTGAGTATATAGATATAGTCGATTATATTCCAAAAGAAAAATTAACTAAATTTAAAAAAGAAATAAAGAAATATAGCAAGAGTCACAAAAGTGGCCTACCAATATTTGATGTTAGAGATATTAATGGTCAAATTAACTTTATAAGCAAATTAAATTCATATGAATCTTTTTCTTCAATAGGAACTTTCGCAGTTGATAAAACAGATCCTATGTTTGAATTTATTACAGGATTTGAAATATCATTACATAATTTATCTAATACTTTTTGTGCCGTTAAATATAGATGTCATATAAACAAAGAAATCAATGTGAAATATAATAAAATTATCAATAGCTATTACAAAAGCGAAATTACTCCACATAAATTATATTCAAAACCTTGGCATAAAATTTCTTTCTATAGTTTATCTATGTCAACCGGTAACCAAACAAGAAAGAAAACATTATATTTATATACTGCTCAAATCAAGTGGCAATTAATTAAACATATAACGAGAAATTTTACAACATACTTTTCAAGAGACAAATTAGCCTTTCCTATTTTCGAAACATATTCGACAAATATAAGGCCAAAGATAGAACGCATGGATGATTTTTGGGAGAGTGTTCCGTTTGGAAACGAAGTCGATTATTCCTTTGAATACAATTCATGCATCTGTATGAATCCAAACGGATTTGAGGATGATGAGAATACGATAATTGCTTATTGTGGTGGTTCATATAAAAACGAAAATTTTGGACCTGGAATATTTATGTATGATATTTCAGATTCATATATAGCATATTTAGCTGCTGAGGGTATGAATCAAGTGCTATCAAATAATACTGAAAGATATAATACAGAGATAAGTAATGCCATTACAAAGCCCACAACCATGCGATTGCTAAAAAAACGTATGAATATGAAAAAAGATTTGTTTTATTCATATAGGTTTGCTTGTGAATTTGACGGTAACTCGTTAGATTATTCTTACAATAATACTTTAAAGAATGGGTACAATGACTTTTCTTTCAAGAAAATTTATTTTGATGAATGTGTTAAAAAAACGCATCAAAACAAGTACAATGTAGATAATCTATTAGACCTTCTTAATACATTAACAGAGTATAGCAGTGGTAGAGCAAATTTTATGTTACAAGTAATTATGGCAATTATTACAGTATTATCTCTTGTAGTTGCAATTATTGCAATTAAGCAATCAAATATCCAATCAATAGAAGGCATTAACACTTTAATTACTAATTTGTTGTAATATTACTTTTGATGCTTTTATATGATAAAATGACAAAAGCAGTTCTATTTTTAGGACTGCTTTATACTTTATACTTGACTTTTGTGTTTTTTAGAGTTATAACACACAACACAGGAGGTAAAATTGAATATGAACGGTGTAATTTATGCACGATACTCAAGTGATAATCAGCGTGAGGAGTCTATTGAAGGTCAGCTCCGTGAGTGTAACGACTTTGCAAAACGCAATGATATTACAATTGTTGATTCATATATTGACCAAGCTTTTTCCGTTACTACCGACAAGCGTCCTGCGTTTCAAAAAATGATTAAGGATTCTGCAAAGGATATGTTTGACGTCATCATTGTTTGGAATCTGGACAGGTTCGCCCATAATCGTTATGACTCGGCTTATTACAAGGCACAGTTTCGCAAGAACGGTGTTAAGGTAATTTCTGCAAACGAAAACATCAGCGAAGGCTCTGAAGGTATCATTCTTGAATCTGTACTTGAAGGTATGGTCGAATATTATTCGGCTGACCTGTCGGAAAAGGTTATTAGTGGTTTGACTGAAAATGCTATGAAATGCAAGTTTAACGGCGGTCCGATTACATTTGGATATTACATTGAGCAAGGTATTACAACGGAATCGACCAAAAAACGCTTACAAGAGCTTGAGGGAAAGAAAATGGATATTGAAATCGAAATCGCAAAGGAGCAAATTGCAAAACCAAAATACACTCGTGAGCAATACAAGGAATTTTTTGAAAAGTCAAAGGTGGCAGATTTG
>JBJEGN010000027.1:0-3980 GCA_051875105.1 Candidatus Gastranaerophilaceae bacterium | reverse complement strand
TTATTGCTAAAACATATCACAAGGTTTTTGAAAACGGAGATCGTGAAAAGTTTTTTCTGAAAATAAACGGCATCGAAAACTACCCTATAGACAGTACAATCATTTTTGAATTTAACGATAAAAAAGAATTTGATGATAAGGGTAATTATTTACAGCCAAACCATGAAAAGAAAAACAATATTTTTTATAATGTGAAATTACAATATGAAAAGCTTGTTTTTGAGAAAACCGGAGATTATTTTTGTATGGTCCGTGTATAGCACAATTTATTAAATGCGGTAATGCAAAAACAAATAATAAATAAGGATATGGTGAAAATATGTTTTGTCCTAAATGCGGTAATAAATGTGGAAATCAGGATTCCTTCTGCAATCAGTGCGGATATAGCTTCAAGGAGTATGTGTCGGGAAATGTTCCCGTTTCAAATCAAGTGTCAAATAGTCACGCAGATAATGTAAATAAAAATGCAGCCCAGGTGCAACCGAAACAGCCTGCCAATCCTGTTTCCGGAACAGATATATCGTCAAAATATGCCGAGTCATATTTTGACGGGACAGGCTTTCAGCTTTTGGGTTGGAATCTTTTGTGCGGATTGCTGTCTGTAGTAACCTTAGGCTTTGGCATTCCTTTTGCCTGTTGTCTGAAAATACGGTGGGAAACAAAGCATACCGTCCTGAACGGAAAAAGACTGTATTTTAGCGGCACAGCTTTGCAGTTGTTTGGCAGAATGATTTTGTGGGGACTTATATTGGCAGGAATAATCATTGCACCCATTATTATGGCTGTGTGTGTAAGCTATATTTCCGGCTCCGGTCATTTTAGACTATTTACATTTTATTCATTTTTTCCTTTTGTTTTATTGTTTGATATTCTTGTAAGTTTGTTTGGTGGTGCTTTCTATTCGGTATACATTAAAAAATGGATCATAAAGCATACTACTTTTATTGGCGATAAAAGTAAGCTTATTAATAATATCTCTGTCAATGCCGCCGCAGCGGCAAGCGGTTCGTCAGCTCCTGATAATAAAATAAACTCTGGTGAAAGCGAAACAAAAAGAAATATTCACTCAGATACATATAATTCGTATGAAGAAAATTTATCTCAGATGAACAGTCCGCTTGAGGTAAAAACAGAAAATACATCGGCGAAAAATTCAGATGCTTTGAAAAATGACGGAAAATCCGCAACTGAAAATGAAGAATATTACAATAATTATATTCAGTCAACAGATTATCAGAATTACAGTAACAATAACATCAACAGCTGTAATTATAACAACAGCTGTAATTATAACAATGTAACGGAATACGATACCGAGAAAATCTATTGCCCAGTTTGTTCATCTGAAATTGAATACGGAATAGATTCCTGCCCATATTGCGGTTCTGTTTTCAGATGGGATTGATTTTATTTATAACTTTGTGATAGCCGTAATATTTTGTAATAAGAATTTTTGAAAAAACAAAATTACGGAGGAATGTAAAATGAAAAAGTGCATAAATTGCGGAACAATTAGTGACGAAAATGTGAAATACTGTACTCAATGCGGTTCAAATTATTTTGAACCTTATATTAATACAATCGGCAATGTCAATATTGCTGGTAAAAACAAGAATCGGAAAAAAGGGAAAATTGTAATAACAGCAGGCAGCATAATATCCTTATTAGCTATTGCAATTCCTATAGCAGTTAATATAGGGTTAAGAGAACACAGAAAAAATAAATTAAAAGATGAAGAGACGAGTTCAATTAATCAAGTTATAAGTAATATTGATTCTTATTTGGATAGTAAAACATTCACAAAAGGAGAAATAATACAAGATACTTATAAAAATGAATGGGCAAATATCGAATTTAAAATTCCGGATAAATTTCCGCCATACAGCGACATGAGTAAATATGATAGTGACCGAATAAAAACAGGTTATGCATCAATTAACTCTGAAACAGGAGAATATTTTATTTTGGAATTTTATAATTTTGAGGATGTAGATGAATATTTTGATGAAAAAAGATTTTTGAATACATTGTTTGAAAAATCAATTAAACCGGAGGATAACGCGGATAAAGATTCATACGAAATAAGTGATGATTATTATACAAAAATAGCGGGTGAAGAGTATCTAACACGAGATATTTACTTTAAAGATATAGATCTTATTCAGAAATACTGTACATTTAAGAAAGAAAAGCAAGTAATTGTTTTTGAAATATCTGCCTACGACGCTACCGAAATAGAAGAAATAATAAATAGTATTTCAATTATTAATTAGAGCGTATCTGAAAACACAAGAATAATTTCTGCGGCTTCAACTTGTACAAATATCATATTTAGCCCCCGACAGTCTATGCTGTTGGGGGCTTTTTTAGGGGTAAGGCGTTTGACGGTTACAATACTCCTTATTCAAAACGCAAATAAATTTTTATAATATATCCGCAGTGTTGCATATATCATTTCTGCAACACTGCGAATACAAGAAATTAACTTCGTGAAATAACTTGATAAACACTGTGCATTATTAAAATAATAATATTATTAACAGCATAAGTTTTTTTAATTATAAAATATGCTACTTAAACACAATCATTGTTATTCGTGTTTGATTATGTGATTATAAGGCATAGATTGGCAATAATCTGATGATTATCGGCCTGTTTACTGCCTGCATAGAATTAAAGAATTGTTATCTGGTTAACAAATTTGGGTTAAGGTGGTCACCATCCCTGCGGTCCTACCCAAAAAGTTCGTCTATCTTTTGCTGTAAAGTGCCTGATTTTGCATATTCTAAGGCGTCAACCTGACGAAAATTGTGATTACGGATACTATCGTTGCTGAATCCCAGAATATAGCTTATAGCAATTTTATAAATTATTTCCGTAGGAGCAAGTCCGTACACCTGTTTTTCAAAAATATGGGTTAATCTTTCCTTATCATCAGGAAACAGCTTTTTCATATTTTCGCTTTGATATAGTCGTTTTACAATTTCTGTAATGAACATTCCGGACTTCATATATGGGTCTATAAATGTGTGTTCAGGATTATCAAAACAATTAGGATTTTCTTTTTCCAACTCATCAACCATTTTCTTAACTACCCGTTTTGGTGTAAAAATCTGATTAGTCTTCTGAGGCGGAATATAATCAAAAATATCTTCTTTATTAGATTCGTCAAAGTAATTTGCCAGTTGTTTCTTTAGATTCATAAATTCCTTAACAGAGTCATTGAAAACAACTGAATCAAATAATTGCCCGTTAAAATGTTCTGTTTCTCCGGTTTCAGGATTTGTATAATCCCCGCCGTCACGCAAAAATCTGAACTGTTCGAGAGTGATACTTGTAACCTCAACAAACACATTATCAGGAATAATACTATCAAAGTTTTCGAGTGTGACTTCGTTATCTCCGTAAGCCATCAGGAAAGACGGAATAGTCCTTGAAAATCCTCTTAAATGGTCTTTTATTCCACCTTCAAGGTCTTTCTTTTCACGTTCTTTTTCTTCTGTTTCAACTGTGCGTACAACCTCTTGCCCTAACTGTTCAACAAAATTGTCAGCCTGTTCAGAAAGAGCTTGTTTAAATTCGTCCCGGATTTTCTTAACTTTTTCCTTGTACTCTTGACGAATTTTTTGCTTATTTTCGGCTGTTGCTTCCTCTAACTTGTCCTTGTAATCCTTTTCAAGCTCTTTGCTTTTAATAGAAAGATCACCATAGGCAGCATTAATCTTTTTATCGGATTCAATTTCAATTTTCTTTTCAAGTCTTTTCTGACTTGATTTAGATAGGTTTTCGCCATAATGTTCTTTTGCAGAATTTATCAATGGCTCAGTAACTTGCTTTTTGAAAATCTTTTTTAAATCTTCTAACGGGTCTTTTTTGTTGTCATTTTCCAATTCAATATTATCAATCCTGTCATTAAGAGAATCGGTAATATCATAAATTTTGTCCCCGAAAACTTCTGTAGCAGTTCCTATAACGAAATT
>JBJEGN010000026.1:0-18138 GCA_051875105.1 Candidatus Gastranaerophilaceae bacterium | reverse complement strand
TTTGAAAATTTGCAAAAAAACAACTTCTAACCTTTTAGATACAAGTTTGCCGACCGACGTAGAAAAACAAATTATTTATTTGGTTGAAAATGTAAAAACAGACAAAATTTTTAAGGTTTGCAAGCTCAAAACGAGATGTTCGGGAGTTCGAAAAAACATAGAGATAACGGTTTGCGTTGACGGAAATATGACAGTCAACGAGAGTCATCAATTCTGTAATAAAGCCGAAAAAGCACTTTCCGAAACGATTGGAAATACTGATACTGTAATTCACATTGAACCTGCTTGCGATAAATGCAGACGTGAAGAAAAAGTTGCGATTTAGTATTTTTTATTAATCAAATCGTTATGAGCATTTATTTCTATTGTGTCATCAAGTTTTTCGAGTTCAATTTCATGCCCGTATAGTACAGATAAAGCTGTTTTAATCAAATAGTCCGCAAATTCGGGATTTTTGGGAAGAACAGAGCCGTGAAGATAAGTTCCGAAAACATTATTTTTTCTTGCACCTTCGGTTTTATCTTTTCCATTATTGCCGTTACCGGTTGTGACTGTTGCGATTGGGGTTGTGCCTTCTTCAAGATAAGTTAAACCTGAATGATTTTCAAAACCAACGAGAGTTTTAGAAGGTAAAAAATCCGCATTTGCTGTTACGTTACCGATAAATCTTGTATTTCCCGCAATTGTGTATGCATCAAGCAGACCTATTCCATATAATTTTTCGCCATTGTGCGGTTGGTAATATTTGCCTAAAAGCTGATAACCGCCGCAAATAGCTAAAAAAACACGACCATCTTCTGCGGCTTGTATTAGTTTTTCTTTTTGATTTTGAAGTTCGTTTGCAACTTCAATTTGCTGTTTATCCTGTCCGCCGCCGATAAAGTATATGTCAAAAGCGTTTATATCAATTTCATCACCTTGATTAATTTCCGTGACGGTACAGTTTATATTTCTGTATTCACATCTGCGTTTTATTGTAAGTACATTACCCCAATCGCCATATATGTTCAGCAATTTGGGGTATAAATGTGCTATTTTAAGTGATAATTTTTCAGTTTCCATTTTTACTCTACACTTAAGGCTGCTTTTACCATAGAAACAGCTTTTTCAACTGCCTCATCAGGAGTAATTTTAACTACTTCACCTGTTTCTCTTATTTTAAATTCAACAAGTCCTTCATTAACTGTTTTTCCTGCTGTAATTCTGAACGGAATACCTATTAAATCCGCATCTTTGAATTTAACTCCTGCTCTGTCATCTCTGTCATCAATTAAAACTTCAATTCCTTGTGTTTGAAGTTTGTTATAAATTTCTTCTGCAATTTTCATTTGATGTTCATCTTGAACATTAACAGGTATTACTATAACGTGATAAGGTGCAATTGCAACAGGCCATTTTATTCCGTATTCATCGTGATGTCTTTCGACTGCGGCAGCAGCTGTTCTTGAAATACCAATTCCGTAGCAGCCCATAACAAAAGGAACTTCATTTCCGTTTTCATCTGTATAAGTTGCATTCATTGATTTAGAATATTTTGTACCGAGTTGGAATATATTTCCGACTTCAATACCCCTTGTAACTTTTAGCGGTTTATCGCATTGTGGACACTTTTCGCCTGCTTCTGCTATTCTTAAGTCAGCAAAGTTTTCCGGCATTTTAACGTCAGTACCAAAATTTGCACCGACTACGTGAACATCGTTTTCATTTACGGCTACTACAAAATTTTTCAATTCTTTTACTGTGTTATCTGCAACGATTTTTATATCATCGAAACCATTTGGTCCGATAAATCCCGGAACTGCATTAAATCCATGATTAGACATCAACTCTTCTATTTCTGCATCAGATGCCGTTCTTATTTCTTGAGCATTTAATGCATTCATAAGTTTTGTTTCTTCTACGGTTTTATCTCCTCTGATTAAAACCAATACAGGAACTTTGTCTGCAATATAAACAAGACATTTGCAAATTAAAGAGGGTTCGATTTGTAAAAATTCAGCAAGTTCTGCAATAGTTTTCGTGTGAGGCGTTGAAACCTTTTCAGCTTTTGTCCAGTCGCCTGTCGTTTTGGCTTCATTTAAAACTGATACAGCATGGTTTGAATTTGCTGCATAATCACAACAATCGCAATAGAATACATCATCTTCACCACTGTCAGTCTGTGTAATAACCATATATTCATGGCTTAAATTACCGCCTATTGCACCTGAATCTGATTGAACAGGTTTTGTTTCCAAACCACAGCGTTTGAAGAATTTTGTATAAGCATCAGCCATAATCTTGTATGATTTTTGCATGCCCGCTTCATCTCTATCAAAACTGTAAGCATCTTTCATAATAAATTCTCGACCTCTTAAAAGTCCAAAACGAGGGCGAATTTCATCTCTGAATTTTGATTGGATTTGATACAAATTTAGTGGAAGTTGCTTGTATGAGCGAACCCCTTCTCTTGCAATAGCCGTAACAATTTCTTCGTGAGTCGGTCCAAGACACATTTCTTTGTTATGACGGTCTTTTAAACGCATAAGTTCTTTGCCGTAAACTTCCCATCTGCCTGATTGTTCCCAGAGTTCTTTTGGTTGCAAAAACGGCATTAAAATCTCTTGTGCACCAGCTTTATCCATTTCTTCTCGAACAATGTTTTCAACTTTTTTCAAAACTCGCCACATTAATGGTAAGTAATTGTAAATACCATTTGTAAGTTTTCTTATATAACCTGCTCTTACAAGCAATTTATGGCTTATTACTTCCGCATCTGACGGAAAATCTCTTAATGTTTCAAAAAAAAGTTGTGACATTTTCATATCTAATACTGCCTTTCGGATAATAACTCTAAAATTCAAGTATATTTTATCACAAATACCTTTTTAACAAAAAATTATTAATTTTTGAAATGAAATTATTCATATCTTAATGCATCTATAGGATTTAAAAGAGAAGCTTTATGTGCCGGATAATACCCAAAACCGATTCCCACAAGCGCTGAAAAACCTAATGACATTAATATTGAACCAATAGTGATAACAGGTGTCATATCTTCTGAAAGCAGTCGTATTGATTCTGTTCCGATGATTCCAACTGCAATTCCGATTAAGCCGCCAATCATGGAAAGCAAAAATGATTCAAGCAAAAACTGTAATCTTATATCGTGAACATTTGCTCCTATTGCCATTCTGATTCCTATTTCCTTAGTTCTTTCTGTAACTGAAACAAGCATTATATTCATAATGCCTATTCCGCCAACAAGTAATGATACAGATGCTATTGAAGCAAGCAATATAGAAAATACTCTGACCGTTGATTCCATTTTCTCTTGAAATTCAGCAGAATTTCTTATCTCGAAATCTTTTTCCTGGTTTTTTCCGAGATGATGTCTTGCCGTCAATATTTCTGAAATTTCTTTTTCAAGATTGGTTAAAGATTCCGTATCCTCTCCTTTAATTAAAATCATTTTGACTGTTCCCGGAAAATTTGTTCCAAAAACTTTTCTTTGAGCTGTTGTTATAGGTATGAAAACCAAATCATCTTGGTCAAAAGGACCCATTTGTCCCTTTGATTTTAAAACACCAATTATTTTAAATGGAATGTTTCCTATTCTCATAACTCTGTTAATAGGGTTCAAATCTCCAAAAAGTTCATCTGCAACGGTTGAACCTATAATTGCGACTTTTGCGTAATTTCTGCTGTCTTCCGGTGAAAAACTTCTGCCGTTTGTGATTTCATAATTTTTAATATATAAATATGACTCTGAAATTCCGTATACTGTTGTTGACCAGTTTTGGTTTCCGTACATAAGCTGTTTTGTTGATGATGAAGCGACTGCAACTGAGTCAATATTATCTGCTGTTTTTTCTATTTCAAGTGCATCTTTCATTGTCAGTGATGGTTTTGAGCCGGAGCCTTGTTTTACTCCACTTGATTTTGCTGATGTCGAACGTACTGTTAAAATGTTTGAACCCATCGATTCCATATTGGCTTTTACTTTTTGGCTTGCTCCAGTTCCTATTCCAAGCATGATTATTACGGCACTTACACCAATAATTATTCCTAAACTTGTCAGTGCAGAACGCATTTTGTTTATTTTGAGTGAATTTAATGACATTCTTAATGTTGATTTGAAATCTATCATTGTTGTACCCTCAAAATATCGCTTTCAATTTTTCCATCACGAAATTTTATAACTCTTTTGCAGTATTCTGCAATATCTGGTTCGTGAGTTACGAGAACTATCGTTTTACCATGTTTTTCATTTAATTCAACGAAAAATTCCATAACTTCTATACTGGTTTTTGTGTCTAAATTACCTGTGGGTTCATCTGCAAGTATAATGGGAGCATCATTTACTATTGCTCTTGCAATTGCAACTCTTTGTTGTTGACCTCCTGACATTTGATTCGGCATATGGTTTTCACGTTTTTCTAATCCTACAATTTTTAAAGCCTTCTTCGCCCTTATTATTCTTTCTTTTTCTTTTATACCTGCATAAATCATTGGTAATTGGACATTTTCAAGTGCAGTTGTCCTTGAAATTAAATTAAATCCCTGAAAAACAAATCCTAATTTTTTATTTCTTATGTGTGCAAGTTCATCTGCACTCATAGTGCTTACATCAATTCCGTCAAGAAAATATTTACCTGATGTCGGTTTATCAAGGCATCCAATCATATTCATAAATGTTGATTTTCCAGAACCTGAAGCTCCCATTATTGCAACAAATTCTCCTTTTTCGACATTTAAAGATACATCATTCAATGCGTTAAATGACGTATCTCCTGTTTGATATGTTTTGATTAAATTTTTTACTTCTATGACTTTTTGCATATTTTAAAACATTCTTGGCGGACGTTGGTTATTTTTCTTATTTTTTTTTATTGGCATAAGAACTTTCATTCCCGCTTGTATTTTATCAGAAATAATTTCTGTGTAGTCGCCGTCTTTCAAACCTGTTTGAACGGTAATTCTTTCGGGTTTTTTACCGTTTAAAACCCAAATTCCGTGTTCTTGAAATCTTTCGGTCATTCCGTCGGGAACATATTTCAATGCGAGAGTCGGAACGCAAAGAGCATCTTGTTTGTTTTGCGTGATAATAGTCACGTTGGCATTCATGCCCGGCTTCAAAATTTCTTCATCGTTGTTTACCGAAACGACAACAGTGTATGTAGTGACGTTTGATACTGTCGTCGGGTTAATTCTGACTTGAGAAACTTTGCCTTCAAAAGTTTCATCAGGGTAGCCGTCAAGAGTATATTCGGCATTTTGACCTTCTTTAATTTTTCCGATATCAGCTTCAGAAACGCTGACTTCAATTTGCATTTTTGTCAAATCTTCCGCAACAACGAATAACTCTGGAGTTTGAAAGCTTGCTGCAACTGTTTGTCCAACATCAACGGCTCTTGAAACAACAATTCCGTCAACAGGAGATGTTATTTTAGTATAAAACAAGTTTGTTTGAGCTGTTTCTAAATTAGCTTTTGCTTGATTTATATTTGCAGTCATAGCAGCAAGTTCAGCTTTGCTTGCCAGATAATTTGAATAAGCCGATTCTGTTTCATCTTTTGAAACATAATGTTTTTGCAAAAGTCTTGAATATCTTTCGTAATTTGCTTTTTTATAATTAACTTGTGCCAAAACCTTGTTATAATTAGATTTTGCATTGTTTAAGTCCGCCGTTGCTTTATCAACTGATGCTTGAAAAAGTGCCGGATCTATTTCTGCGAGAAGTTGTCCTTTTTTTACTTTAGAATTGTAATCTACGTACAGTTTATATATTCTTCCCGAAACTTGAGAACCGATATTGACTGACTGCACAGGATTTACTGTTCCTGAGGCTTCAACGGTTTGACTTAAATTATGTTTTATAATTTCACCCATTTGTGTTTGTTGAGTTTTTGATTTTTTGGGAATTGCAATCATAACACCGATAATTACAACCAAAACAAATATGGCTAATATTATTTGTTTCTTCATTTATCTTATACCTATTGACTTATTTAACATCGCTAAAACTTGATTGTATTGACATATTATATCAACATATTCCAGTTGTGCTTTATAATATTCATTTGCTGCTTTTTGAAGTTCGATGAAATTACCGGTTCCAACGGTATAACGTCCGTCTGCAAGCTGCAAGTACTCCAAAGACCTCTCTATCTGGTCAAGTTTTATATTAATCTCGTTAGGAAATTTTTTCATCCAGCCGACTTTATCTCGTATATCCCATTCATTATCTATAAGGTATGTTTCTGTGTCATTTTTTGCCATAGCAAGATTTGCTTTTGCTTCGTCAATTTTTGTTTTTAGGAGCAGTGCATTAACAGAGCCAAAACCAAATTTTATTCCTGCATTAAATCCGTTTGATACAGCAATATTTGTATTTTTCAAATTATATCCTAAATCTAAATCGATATCAGGATTATACATTCTTTTTACACCTTTTAAATTTTCAGTTGCAGCTTTTTCTATGAGTTGTATTCCCAACACGTATGGATTGTTCTGTTTTGATTGCTCGAGATACCAGTCTGCATCATGCGGAAGTTCAAGAAAATCATTCTTTTTATTTCCTAAAACGTTGGCTTTTGTTATACCTTGTGTTAATACTGTATTGAAATCACCGTTATCAATTGATTTTGATAAGTCTGCTTCGTATTTGTAATCTGTCAATATATTAAATGTTTCTGTCGGGGCAAATTTGTACTGTTCCGGACAGTTTGACCAGTACATTGTGTTTTTTAAAACCATAACTTCTGTATAATAATCACTAAAAGCCTCTGCAAGTGAGAATTTTGCGTTGTTTAAAGCTACTTCTGCATCAACTACATCAATTCTTGATTTTAATCCTTCGTCGAAAAGTGCTTTTGCTCTGTCATATTGAAGTTGTTGAATTGCTGTATTTCTTTGGTTAATTAAGACTTTCGCCCAGTAATTTAAACATTTGTAATATGACATTTTGACATTGTATGCGGTTTGTACATAGGCGTATTCAAGAGAAAGTTCGGCTGCTTTAATATTGTATTTGCTTGCGTTTAATGTTGCATTCATTTTGCCAAAATCAAAAATCTTCTGGCTTAATCCAACCGTAACTCCATGGTAATTGTTGTTTCTATCCCAGTTTTTTCCGTTTTGTTGAATATAATACCCTGTGCTTGCTGATAAAGATGGAAAATATGTGGACTTTGCCTGACCTTTTTTGCTTTTTGTCGCAAGCACATTGTTTTCTGCTTTTTTAATAATAGGACTGTGATTAAATGCAAATTGAATACAATCATCAAGAGTGATTGTTGTTCCACCTTGTATTGTGTTTAAATCTTGAATTGCAAAGACTGCAAGATTTTGATTTGTTAATAAAAACACAACAAACAATAATTTAATAAATACTTTTTGTAAAAAATTTTTTCTAAGACTCATAATATTAAAATTATACACGATACAAATTTATTATAAGTAAGTTGTCAATAATCTTTACAAAGTACCTTTTGGATTGAATATGGTTTTCTTGTCAGCTTCAAATTGGTAGTTTACTCTATTTTCGACTTTTTTCTTTTGTTTTTTCTTTGTAGCTACAGTAATCATGGTTTGTTTATTCGTACCTTGTTCAAACCATTGTTGCACAAGTCTTTCGTCCCCGCCAAGGCTGCCTTGAACTTTCAAGCCGTCACGAACTTGAAATTGTGCTTCCAATGCTGCAATTCTGACAATAAACAAAACATTTCTCGGATTATCATCGTTTAAAGTCAATGCAAGTCCTCTGTATTTCATTAATACGTAGTTTTCGTTGTTTTTTACAAAACGACCTTTTTCTTTAAGAAAAAAATTCCTTAAAGACGATTCCAGTACCATTAATTCTTCTTTGTTTATTTCCACTTTTCACACCTCGGAATAATATTATACCCAATTTTTTTCATTTTTATCAATAAGAATAAAAATTTTTCTTATTTTTATGTTATTTTTATATTGTACAAAAAGAGGCAAAGTTTATGACAAATATTAATGATTTACCGACAGTTTATAATCCGAAAGAAACAGAAGAAAAAATATATAAATTTTGGGAAGATAATGATTGTTTCAGAGCTGATGAAACTTCAGATAAGAAGCCATATTCAATAGTAATTCCGCCACCAAATGTAACAGGTGTTCTTCATATAGGTCATGCTCTTGATAATACTTTGCAAGATATATTGATACGTTATCACAGAATGTCCGGTTATGAGGCTCTTTGGGTACCGGGAACTGACCATGCCGGTATTGCAACTCAAAATGTTGTTGAAAAAAAATTACGTGCGGAAGGAAAAACTCGTCACGATTTAGGTCGTGAAAAATTTCTTGAAACAACTTGGGAATGGGCAAATGAACACAAAGGTGCCATTTTAGACCAATTTAAAAGACTTGGTGTTTCTTTTGACAGAAGCCGTCAAAGATTTACTCTTGATGATGGCTGTTCTGAGGCAGTTAAGGAAGCTTTTATCAGATTTTATGAAAAAGATTTGATTTATAAAGGTGCTTATATTGTAAACTGGTGTCCTCGTTGTCAGAGTGCTATTTCTGATATCGAAACAGAATACGAAACTGAAGAAGGACATCTTTGGGAAATTCAATATCATTTAAAAGATGAAAGAGGTGCAATTGTTGTTGCAACAACTCGTCCTGAAACAATTTACGGTGACGTTGCAATTGCTGTTCATCCTAATGACTATAAATATAAAGACTTAATCGGTAAAACAGTATGTATGCCTATTACCGGAAAAGAAATTCCGATTATTGCAGATGAATATGTTGATAAATCTTTTGGTACAGGTGCAGTTAAAATTACACCTGCTCATGATCCAAACGATTATGAAGTCGGAAAACGTCATAACCTCAAACCTGTTTGGGTTATTGATGAAAAGGGCTGTATGAAAGCTTGCGATGAAGTTCCTAAAGAACTTCATGGTATGGACAGATATGAAGCTCGTAAAAAGACAATTGATTGGTTGAATTTAAACGGACTTTTGCTTCGTACATTAGACCACGAACATAATGTCGGTAAATGTCAAAGATGTAATACAACAATTGAACCGCTTTTATCTGAACAATGGTTTGTAAGAACAAGTAAACTTGCAAAAGCAGGTATTGAAGCAGTTGAAACAGGTAAATTAAAATTTGTGCCTGAAAGATGGACAAAAAACTTTCTCGGTTGGATGAGCGAAATGCGTGATTGGTGTATTTCTCGTCAACTTTGGTGGGGGCATCAAATTCCTGCATATTATAACAATGAAACAGGTGAAATGGTTGTTGCAAAAGAAAATCCCGATCCTTCTAAATATACTCAAGAAACAGATGTTTTAGATACTTGGTTTTCTTCAGGTTTATGGCCGTTTGAAACAATGGGCTGGCCAAATACGGATGCACCGGATTATAAAAAATTCTATCCGACAAGTGTTCTTGTGACAGCCTTTGATATTATTTTCTTCTGGGTTGCAAGAATGGTTATGATGGGCTGTGAATTAACAGGAAAAGTGCCTTTCCCGACTGTGTTCATACATGGTTTAATTCGTGATGAAAACGGACAAAAGATGTCTAAATCTAAAGGAAATACAATTGACCCGGTACTTTTAATCGATAAATACGGTTGTGATGCGATGAGATTTACTCTTACATCTCTTTGTACATACGGCGGTCAGGATATTAAGATTAGTGAAGAACGCTTTGAATACGGCAGAAATTTTGCTAATAAGATTTGGAATGCTTCAAGATTTGTTCTTATGAATTTGGAAGGTGTTGACGACAAACCAATCGATTTTGCAAATTTGACTATAATTGACAAGTGGATTTTACATGAACTTAACAGAACAGTTAAAACTGTTAATGAGCAAATTTCAACATATAGAATTGGCGAGTATGCTCAAACACTTTACGATTTCTTTAGAGGTTCTTATTGTGATAAATATGTTGAAATTGCAAAAATTCAACTTGCTGACGACAAACTAAAAGCAAATACACAAAGAGTTCTTTTGTACGTAACTGATGCTGTAATGAGATTACTCCATCCTGTAATGCCACATATTACAGAGCAAATCAGACAATTATTACCAGCACAATTTGATACAAAAACTCTTATAAAGGCTCATTTTCCTACATACAGTGAGAAATTTGTATTTGAGGATGCGGCAGAGCAAACAGATACTGTTTTTGAAACAGTAAAATCACTAAGAAATGTTAGACAAAGTTTCAACGTTCCCGTAAAATCACCGGTTGATGTTAAGATATCTGCTGATGAGCATCAAACAGAAATTTTCAAAAAGGCTGAATCGTATATAAAACGTCTTGCAAGAGTTGAGAAGATTGAATATATTGATAATAATACAATTGTAAAACAGGCTGGTTCTGCAGCTGTAGGAAATGCAAAACTTATAGTTCCTCTTGCGGGATTGATTGATATTGATCAAGAAATTGCTCGTCAGAACAAAAAACTTGATAAACTTGCTAAAGAAAAAAACGGACTTGTCGGAAGAATGAACAATAAAAACTTCGTGGAACATGCTCCTGCTGAAGTTCTTGAGCAAACTAAATCGAGAATTGATGAGCTTACGATTGAAGAAAATACAATTAAAGAATTAATCGATTCATTAAAAGCATAAGAACAGTAGATATTAAAAAGGACCACTGTTTTGATAACGGTGGTCTTTTTTTGTGTGTAAAATTTAATTAACTTTGATATTTTTTGTCTAAGATTTTATCTGTTATGAATTTTTTCCCATCTCGTAGGCTTCTTGCGGGTATTTTGTCTTCAATATATCTCCGACATTATTGACACCAGCCGCATAGATAGCACCTTTTTCCACAAAACCCTCGTAGCAATCCATAAAACCTCTAAAACCTTCCATGGTTCTTTCTAAAGCTTTGGGGTCTGAATCTTCTGCTGTTGCTATCAAATAAATATCTTTATTCTTCATTTTTAAGTATAAAGGAACCGTTCTGTCTATTAATGCCTTTATTTGAGCGTTCATTGAGTAAAAATATACAGGACTTGCTAAAACAAGTGCATCACAATTCATCATCTTGTCGAGAATTTCAGCAACATCATCTTTTTGAATGCATTTTCCGATTTTTGAACAGGCATAACATGCTCTACAAAACCCGATTTTTTTATCTCTGAGATTTATTTTTTCAACTTCTTTTCCTGTTTCTGTAGCTCCTTTGGCAAATTCATCACATAGTGTTTCTGAATTTCCGTTTTTTCTCGGACTTGCTGATATAATAAGTACTTTTTTCATTTTATTCTCCAATCTTTTTAAACAAAAAAGGTATCCGAATATCGGATACCTCTAAAAAAGTAAAACAGTAAAAACTATTTAACTGTTTCTTTGAATTTTTTACCAGCTGAGAATACAGGAACTGTTTTTTCTGCGATTTTAATTTCTGCACCTGTTTGAGGGTTACGTCCAGTTCTTGCTCCTCTTTTTCTTGCTTCAAAAGTACCAAAACCAACTAAAGTAACTTTATTTCCTGCTGCAACAGTTGCTTCTACAGTTTCTAATACTGCATCAAGTACTTCTGCTGCTGTCTTTTGTGAAACTTTTGCTTTTTGTGATACTTCTTTTACTAAATCAGCTTTGTTCATGCTCAATCTCCTTATCTAACACATGAAAATTGTATTATAAACCACGATAAAGTCAAATATTAAAAAAAATCTACAAATTTTTTAATATTTGAAAAATATAAAAAGGTCAAAATGCTATATAGAATTCCATTTTTCACTTAATTTTCCGAATTTAATATCTTTATAATAATATTTTAAAATTTGATAAGCATTGTAACCTTGTTTTGCTAAATTGTTAGCTCCATGCTGGCTCATGCCTATACCATGTCCCATTTTTCCCACATTACCGTCAAAAGATGGTACTGAATGTAGATATGGCAAATCTTTGCTCCAGACATCGCCTGTGTTTGTTGTTTTACCACCGGCACTTGCGCAGTAGAATGCTGTTATAACTTGTTTATTTTGAGTTACAACTATGCCGTAAGTCTGAGCAACAATTTTATTTGTTTTTTCTGTTTCACTTGATGCTCCACCATAGGCTTGATCTTCTGTATTGTCTTTCAAATCGTATCCTTGAGAAGCATGTTTCCCTAAATTTGCAACTGCATAACTTCTTGCAGCTATTGCTTGTGCTTTTAGTGCTTCACTCGGCCAAGAATAAGGCATTTCGCAAGGTACAACTCCAAGTAAATAATCTTCTAATTTTATGTCATTTATTACGCTTAAAGATTTATTTCGATTTTCTACAATTAATTTCCCACGATACCATTTGTTTTTTGCACAGACAAAACCGTCTGTAACAGTAGAAATAGTTATTGCTCTTGTGTTTAATGGATATTTTTTCTTTTCAATTGTAACTTCTATGTAATCATTCTTTTTTGTAAATTTGTAAGATTGCATTGGTTGCAAAGAACATAATATTTGCCCTGTTCTTTTATCGGAAACTACGCCCTTTGTTGATGTTGCAAGATTGACTTCAGACAGTCCTGCTTGCAAACCTATTTTAATTGCTTCTGCTTTTGGGACTGACAGAACTGTCAGAGTGATTGTAAATATAAAGATTTTTGCAAAAATTTTGTTCATAACATTTCAATTATACCATTTTATAGTTCTTTATGAATATTCGTACAATATGTCCTCTAAAGAGTTGATTTTTGGCTAAAATAATTTATTTTTGACTTTTCATAAGTTATCATTAAAGAGTAAGTGACAAGGGGTGAATTATCATGATTATAAAAGGAGGAATTGATTATTTCGAGCCCGGAATGAGGACGACATTGAGAGCGATGCATCTTCAAACCGAGATTATGGGTATTCACTCTGCGAATATCAGCGGTTTTGACAAAGTTGGATATCAAAGAAAAGATGCGGTTGTTTCTTCGTTTACGGAATATGTCGGTGCACATGCTTTATCAGAAGCCGTTGATGATCAACCGGGCAGAATTTCGATTTCTGAATATCCGTTAGATCTTGCTATTTCTAATAAAGGTTATTTTCAAGTTTTAGGACAAGACGGAATAAGATTAACAAGGGACGGTCGTTTTCACTACGATAAAGAGGGAAATCTTTTGACTCTTGATAATGAAAGGGTTATGGCAAATGATGGCACTCCGATTACTTTGCCTTGTGTTCCTGAAACCCCTGATGACATAAAAATCGATTTATCAGGTAAAATTTCGGTTACAGATAGAGCAAATAACAGAGTTTTGAAAGTCGGAACTTTATCTGTCGTAAGTACAACCGGTGCTGCAGTTCTTGATCCCGGAATAAGACAAGGTTTTACTGAAGATTCAAACGTTGTATTGAGTGAAGAGTTTATGAGAGCTTTTCCTGTGAAAAAAACTTTTGATGCAAACCGTTTAATGTTTCAACAGTGTTATTCTTTAACATCAACTGCTGTTCAAAAATTGAGTCAAATGTAGGAGTGAGCAAATATGGCAACATTTCAAGGTTTAATAAGAAAAAATATTGTAAACGCAAATGTGCAGTTTGAAAGACTCGGTTACATCACTAACAATATTTCTAATCAAAATACTACCGGTTATAAATCTGCAAGATTTGAGCAGATATTAGCAGAAGACGGATACTTAAGAGGTGTTGTCAGAAATGACCACAGGCCTTCTCTTTTAAGAGTTACTGATGATAAATTTGATTTTGGTATTAACGGACAAGGATATATTCCTGTTACATCCGAAAACGGTGATGTTAAGTACACTCGTGACGGCTCGATGAAGCAAAACAAAGAAGGTTATTTGACAACTACTGACGGATATTTAATAGGTGACGGAATTAAGTTGCCAATTAATTACAGTGATTTTTGGATAAAATCAAACGGGGATGTTGTTGTTGCGAAAGAATTTGGAGATAAACCGGAAAAAATCGGAAGAATTCCTATAGTTAATTTTCAAAATCCGGACGGTTTAAAATCTGTTGATGGTAATAAGTTCATCCCTACAGAGGAGTCGGGTGAACCTGTTTTGATATTAAATCATGATAGGATAGAACATCAGAAATTGGAATCGTCAAATAACAATACATTTGCTGAAGTTAATGAAGTAATGAGGTTAAATGCTTCCATGCTTGCAGGATTCCAAATGATAAAAGCTATAAACGATATGTATGACAAATCAATCAAACTTCAAGGTTAATTAACAGATAGGAACTGAGGAAAAATGTTTACACCAAATAATTCTCTTGACAGATGCAATTTAATGTTAGATTTGGCGGCTCACCGTCAAAGAGCTTTGGCAGGAAACATTTCAAACATTGATACTCCAGGCTACATAAGAAAAGATGTTGATTTCTCTCAATATCTCGGAAGCATGAATAGTCCGTTGGAAACAAAATTATCGGAAAAACTTGGTCCATCTGCCGTAATTCAAGATCAACAAGGCGGTGTAGATTCTGTATATGAATTGTCGGAATTGCACAAAAACTCAGTAACATACAGAACAGCAATTAAACGTATTAATGCAACATTAACAGCACTTAAAACAGTAATTAACGTAGGATCATAATCATGACTTTATTAGGCGCATTTGGAATAGGAGAAAAAGCAGTCGGTGTTCACGGAACAAGAATGGATATCGTTGCAAAAAACATAGCTAACGTAGATACTCCGAATTACGTCAGAAAAATTCCCGTAATCAATGCTACTGATTGTATTTCATTTGCAGGTCTTTTATCGGCTATGAAAGATGACTTGTTCAGTTCTTCGTCAATACCATTTGTAAGTGGTGGTGTTGCTTTATCAGGTGTTGTTGAAGACCCGACTTTGGGTGATAAAATGTATCGTCCGGGACATCCGGATGCTGATGAAAACGGTTACATCAGAGCATCAAACGTAAACCCTATGGTTGAGTTTGCAGATGCAGCTATGGCTCAAAGAGCTTATGAAGCCAGTTTAGCCGTTATGAAAATAACTAAAGAAATGGTTGACCAAGCTGTACAAATCGGCTCATAGGTTAATGTTTTATTAGCTTAAAGATTATAAAATGTCATTATAAAATTAAAAAAATTAGGGGCAAGGGGAGATGTTTTCACCAAACATTCAAAATTTAATAAATACAAGTGGTGAAGATGCTGCAAAAACAAGGGCGGCTCAGTTAATTAAGTATGTTGATAATTTTAACAAAAGTATTGCTGTTCAAAACCCCTCAACAGAAAATGTTCCAAAGTTTTCAGAAGTTTTAAATGAAAGTGCAAACAGCGTTTACAGATTTAGAGAAACAGACCCTCAAAAAGCCGTATTTGGTACTCTTGTTAAGCCAAATGGCAATATTTCAAATCAACAAAATCTACAATCATTGAATGGCTTTTTGCAAAATCAGCAAAAAACTTATACAAAACAAGAAATTTCTGACATAATTTCTGATATTTCTAAAAAACATGGTGTTAATGAAAAATTGGTAAAAGCTTTGATAAAACAAGAATCAGGTTTTAATCCGAATGCAGTATCAAAAGTAGGGGCAGGCGGTTTGATGCAACTCATGCCCGCAACAGCAAAATCATTAGGTGTAACAGATGTAAAGGACCCTGTTCAGAATGTTGATGGAGGAGTTCGTTATTTGAAGTCTATGATGAAGAAGTATAACGGAAATTTAATACTTGCATTAGCAGCATATAACGCTGGGCCGGGAGCTGTTGATAAATATGGAGGTGTTCCTCCTTATAAAGAAACTCAAAATTATGTTAAGAATATTTTAGCAAATTATTTAGGATAAGGATATAAAGATGATTTCAAACAGATTAGTGCCAAACATAGATGTTTTTAACAGAATGGAACCTACGAAATACACAGACATGGGTGTTCAAGGGCTTCGTTTTAAAAGTGTGGAACAGCCTGAAACTAATGATTTTAAGGCGGTTTTTACAGGACTTGTTGAAAACTTGAATCAAGACATATCAAAGCCTGATGAATTGTTAAAACAACAAATGATGGGAAATGAAAATGTCGATATCCACGATATTATAATAGCATCTAACAAAGCATCGGTGGAAGTTCAGATGGCGACTAATGTTGCGACTAAAATAATTGCAGCATACGAAAAAATTATGCAAATATCTATATAAACATGTCGCCCTATTTAAAAAAAAATAGTATAATTAAAAAAGGATAAGTTTCTAAGGGCAAATAGGGGTATGGAGAAACTACAAGAATTATTGAAAAATAAAAATGTGTTGTATGCTGCAATAGGTGTTGCAGTACTTGTTCTTGTTATAATAGTTGTTGTGGTTGTTATGGCTGTAAGCAAACCAAAAGACCAATCTCAAACTTATGAAAAAACCATTGATGAACCGTTTATTTTGTTTACAACAGATAATGCAGGAAAAGCAATTGAAGTACAGGCTCTGCTTGCAAGAGAAGGCATTGTTGCAGACAGGTCTTCAGAAGGTTCTAAAACAACATTGTCCTTGAAAAAATATAAACCAAGCGAACGTGACAGAGCATTGTTAACAATTGTTTCAAGCGGCTTGATGGATCAATATGTAGGACTTGAAATTTTCGACAAGGGCGATTTTACATCTACAAAAGAAGATAAAAGAATCAGACTTGTAAGGGCTATAAACGGTGAGCTTTCGAGATTAATCAGAAAAATTGACCCGATAGAAAATGCTTCAGTTTTTGTTTCTATTCCTGAACAGACTATGTTTTCTTCTGATAAAAAACCTGTTACTGCAACCGTTCAAATTTGTATTCCTTCAGGTACAAAACTTGAAAGAACAAAAGTAAAAGCGATTGAAAACCTATTGCTTGGCAGTGTTTCAGGGTTGATGGCAGAAAACATTTCTATTACTGATACAAATGGTAATGTTTATAATAGTATTATTAACTCGGTTGATGATCAGCTTTCAAAATTGCAGGAAAGCGATCAATATATGCAGTCTAAAGTTTCTTCACAATTGGATAGATTGATAGGAAAAGGGAATTACGTTGTAACAGTAAGTACTTTTTTACGTCAAGTTCCAATGGAAAAAACAAGTATTATTTATGATCCGACTCAAAAAACAGCAGTCACAGAACAGACTTTCTCGGAAGGTTTAGGTGATAAAACTCGAGATAGTAATTCGGGATTAAATGCTGTTAGTATATATTTACCAAACGGTTTACCGGCTGCAGGCAGTGATTCATCACAAAATCGTAATTACAACAGAACTGCAAGAGAAACACAGTATGGTGTTTCAAAAACTCAAATTAATGAATATACAAAATCTGGAGTTATTGAAGATATTTCAATTGCTGTAACAATAGAATCTTCAGCCATGCCCGCAAATGTAACTCTTCAGGAGTTAAAAGAGTTAATTGCAGGAGCTGCATCACCAAAAGTATCAGCTGAAAATGTGTCTATAGCATACGCTGATTCAATTGAACCGTATTTAGCAACAGATAAGCCGGTTAATTTGCCAAAACCTGATGAGTCAGGTAATCCTTGGTGGTTGACAGTTGTGCTTGTTGTCTTGGGATTAGTTTTTGGATTCGTAATAGTTTCCAAGAAGTTACGAGAAAAGGCTGAAAAACAACAGAAAGAAGTTGAAGCGTTAAGACAAACGGCAGCTGCACAAGAAAAGCAATTGAGAGATGTTAATTTGAAAGCGTCACAATTAAGTGAGAAAGCGGCACAAATAGCACAAGGTTTGATGGAACAGCAGGCTTTGTCACAACAGGTAGTGGCACAAATTTCTAATCAACAGCAAACGGCAGCTATACCTCAACAACAACCTCAACAACAAACAAATGAAGATTTGCAAGATGTTATTGAAGACGTAACTGCGGATATGAATTTGACTGATCCTGATGAGTTGACAGAACAAGTAAAAAGCTGGATTGAAAAATCGTAGTAGGCAGGTCTTGATATGGTTGCAGAAGGTTTTAATTTTAAAGAATTTGCGGAAGATTTATCCGGACAGGCTAAAGCGGTTGTTCCTACAGATATAACACCGCAAGAACAGGAATATGTTTATACAACTGTTCATAATTTTTGCTACTTGGCCGGTGAAGCACTTGCTAATGATACAGAGCATTCCTATACAGTGGATCAGGCTTCAATAATTACACAGTTTATCGGTGAATGGTCTTTCCATAAATCTTTAGATATTATTAGAGGAAAAGTCCCGCAACAATT
>JBJEGN010000025.1:0-18155 GCA_051875105.1 Candidatus Gastranaerophilaceae bacterium | reverse complement strand
AATGTTAAAGATTGCAGAAATTGATTTTCGAGTCAGAGATTTTGATAAAGCTGCAAGTCTTTACGAATTGATGCAAACTAAATTTAAGAAAACAAAAACAAGTTTAATAAAAACTGTTTCGAATATTGATGAATATTCGATAATTGTAAATACAACTCCTCTTGGAACAGTAGGAGAAAACGGCGGAAAAATGCCTATAGCTGCAACTTTGCTCGAGCATGCCAAAAAAGATGTAATAATATATGACCTGGTTTATAATCCGACAGAAACTTCTTATATTAAAACCGCAAAAGATTTAGGATTATATACGGTTGGCGGAATCGATATGCTTGTTTACCAAGCAGCAAAGGCCTTTAAAATCTTCACAGGAAAAGAACCTGATTTTGAGGCTATGAAAAATGCCGCTCTAAAATTCTTGTAATCCAAGCTTAACATGTCTTTACATTTTCTTTAAAATCCTTATATTTTTAAAATAATGTCCGATAAACTAAAAGAGGGTAATTAAACAAAAAGAAAGCAGGTATGTATGGTTAACTCAATTCAAAATGTCGATATCGCAAAGTTAACGAAAATTCTCCAAAATGCCGGAGTTAAACAAGAGAAAATCGATGAAGCTACGAAGCTGGCAGAAGACCATGTTTTGTCGCAAGATGAAATTACGCAGATATTGGCACTTGCTCCCGATGGTAAAATCGAACTTAATGCTGAAAATCTTACTCTTGATGATGCGAACGTTGATGCGGATAACGTTGGTAAGGGTAAATATGCGGGCATGAGCAAAGATAAAGTTGTTGCTCAAATTACAGAAGACATAGGTGATCTTGGTCAAATACAAGGTGATGCATATTCTTCAGGTAATCCATACGTAGGTGCATTAGGTAGTGCAGTAAAAGGTGGATTGGTTGAAGAATTATTTAATTCAGGCTTCAATAAATCGGAAGTTGCTGATATTATAGGCTCAGCGTTTAAGGGAACCGGTATTAAAGGAAACGGAGCCGGCGGATACACAGTTCCTTATGGACACGACAACCAAGCAAAAGAAATTTATAATAAGCTTATAAATGCGATGGCAAATGCAGCGGCAACGGCAGCTGGAAATGTCGATTTTGCAAATGATGACAAGATAAAAGAATTGCAAGGTCAAATAGATGCAAATAACGTAATTATTCAAGGTAATAATTTCCAAATTACGGCAAATAACGCTCAAATAGAGAAAATTTCTGCTCAAATTCAAGAATTAAAAACTCAAGCAGAAGGAGAAATAGAACAAGCTATAAAAGATTCTAATGAGATTGCAGAAACAAGTAAAGCACAGGTTCAAGATGCGATTTCTAGGCGCTTGGATGAATATGCAAATAGTCAAGGTGCGATGACTTATGAAGATTTTAGAGCTAATGTAGCCGGTGAAATAGATGGAATTGATGCAAATACGCAAAGAAATCTAAAAGATGTTACTTGCGGAATTTTGGATGCAAACGATAAATTATCGCAAATTGATGGACTTTTGGGTAATTTAGGTGCATTACTTGCAGAAAATAGTGATTTGTTAGCAGATAATAACAATTTGGCTAATATTAACTCGGATTTAGCATCACAAATTGAAGAAAGAACGGAGGTACTTAAAGCTGAAGCGGCAGCAAATAGTTCAAGTTCAGCAGATAGTGATTCTTCAAGATGTGACCCTATCGGATTTGAAAACGGCGGCAAGAAATTCGATTTCTTTGAAGACAAAGATGGTGACGGACAACTTTCAAATGCTTCAGAATTCTTAGGAGCAGAAGATGGTTGGGATGAGATGAAAAAATTAGATGTCGCAGGCGGTGCAAACGGCGGCGGCGACGGCAAAATTACAAAAGCAGAATTGATGGAAAATCCTAACTTGAAGATGGTTGTTACCGATGCAAACGGAAACCAAGAAATTAAGAGTGTTGCAGAAGTATTCGCAGCTGCCGGTGATAATGACGTAGTAATTGATTTGAATTCCTACAAAGAAGTTAACGCAGATGTAAATGAAAATGTTCATATGTTAGGAAAATTTAAAGTCGACCTTGATGGTATCGGGGATGCTGATGCAATTGACGGCTACAATACCCTTGATACTTTAGATTATCTTAATGCAAACTATGATTTTTCAGATGCAGACAAGTTGACAGCAGGTTCAGATACAACGCTTGCAGGTAGTGATGCAATAACAAAAGACAATTTCAACATAAACGGTCAAACGTTTGAAGAATTGGAAGCAGAAATTGCAAATCTTCACGACGATTTCGAAGCAGCTCTTAGCAAAATCGGTATGGATGAGGCAGATATCGAAACATTTACAAAAGCAGAAAGCAAAAATGCTCAAGATTATGCTACAAACATACAAGATAAATTCGATAGCGATGCAGCTAAAGAGGAAATGGAAAAACTCAAAGCTGAACGTGAAGCAAGAGCTCAGCAGGCAGCTGAATTAGCTAAAGCTGAGGAAGCAAATGCAGCCGAGGAGGCAGCTGCTGAAGAAGAAGCAAATGCAGCAGATGAAGCTAATACGACGGAAGAAGATCCAAATCTTGCAAATTGGGAACCGGGACAAGATGCTCCGGCAGGATATACAATCGATCCTAAAACTGGCAAACCGATAAAATTAGCTTAGAAAATCAAAGCCCAAGTCATGATTTATGATAAAAGCCCTGTTCGATAAGAACGGGGCTTTTATAAATAGAATTAAAATGAATAAAAAAAATGTTATTATAATTTTAATTTTTATTGTTCATTATTAAGAGATTGTTTGTAGTCATTAACGAGTTGCATTAATCTTCTTGCTCTAAATTCGATTTCTTCTGCATTTGCGTTTTGGTACAAATTACGACCAATGCCAACTGCTTTAGCACCTGCTTTTAAGTAATCCGGGACATCCTCAATTTTAATGCTTCCTGTTGCGATAACGTTTAAAAATGGCATAGGACGGAGCATATCCTCGATATACATAGCACCACCCATTGGTGTTGTCGGGTATATTTTAATAAGCGGAGTTCTTGCTTTCCAAGCAGAATAAGCTTCATTGGGTGTTGTTGCACTCATGATAAGCGGAAGTTTATTTGATTGGCAAAGTCTAACCAAATTCATCTGGAAAATAGGAGAAACAATTACGGAAGCACCCGCATTGATAGCTGTTTGAGCTTGTCTTTGAGTTATTATGCCGCCAGCCATAATTGTAAGATTTGCAGTTGAATTGAGGTAGTGAATAACGTCGATGATTTCAGAATTTTGAATAATGATTTCAACGGTATTTATACCTGCTTTGTTCACGGCAGTCGCAATTTCTATAACTCTTTCAGGGTCTGCTACACGAATTACCGCATGTACTTTTTCTTCTAAAATTTTTTGAACAGCGTTCATAAAAGTTATCTCCCATTTTTACCGATATTAAACGGAAACAATTTCATTCTCAAAAGAGGACTATTTGTTTCGTTTTCAAAACCTAAAATTTTTGTTAAATCATCTCTAAGTTTAGAGATATCATCATATTTTCTTAAAGTACCGTCAAGTGCAATAGAAACATCGCCTGTTTCCTCAGAAACGACAAGGCAAGCACAATCAGATGCTTCGCTCATTCCTATAGCGGCTCTGTGACGAGTACCGTATTTCCAGCTTAATTTGGGGTCTTCCGTCAGAGGAAGTAAGACTCCTGCTGCCGTAATTTTATTATTTACAATGACCATAGCTCCATCGTGTAACGGTGTATTTGGGAAAAATATTGTCAAAATTAACTGACAGGAAATGTCTGCGTTAATTTTTGTTCCAACATCTGAAAACAAAAAGTCATTATCTTGTTTTGCAAAAACTATCAAAGCTCCACAATGAGTCTTACTGCAATATTTTACAGCTTCTAAAATTTCCTGAACAGATTTTATATCATTATCTTTTTTCTTGAAAGAGAAGAATGATTTACTAAGAAAACCTGTTTGACCTAAATATCCTAAAAACTTACGAAGTTCCGGTTGGAAAACAACAACTAAACTAAATACGATTATTGCTATTATAGTTTTAAGGAAAAATCCCAAAATGGTTAATCCTAAAAGGACAAGTAATTCGCTTATGCCCCAAGCGATTATCAAAACCATCAATCCTTTTACAAGTTTTTCAGAGTGAGTACCTTTGATGTATTGAAAATATACGAACGTAACAAAAGCAAGAATTACAGAAAGTTCAATTATATCAACAATATCCAAATGTAAATGGCTGCCAATTCTGTTAAATAACGCTTCAAAGGAGATTGTGTTCATTCGCTACCCCTGTAATCTTTCAGGAATACAATCATTTTTAATCAAATCTTGCAGAGATTCTCTTTTTATAATTAAATCTGCTTGACCGTTATTTACAAGAATTACTGCAGGTCTTTGCGCTTTGTTATAATTACTTGCCATAGAATATCCGTAGGCACCTGTATCAAAGAAACAAATTAAGTCATTTTCTTTTAATTCCGGAAGTTCAATATCTTTTGCGAGTAAATCACCGGATTCACAGTATTTGCCTGCGATTGTAACGACTTCTTTTTTTCTGTCTGCTAAATTTTCGACTGTTTCAACGGTGTATTTTGCACCATATAAAGCCGGTCTGATGTTATCAGCCATTCCACCGTCAACTGCAATATATTTTTTGTTAAGTTCAGGAATTGCTTTTGACGAGCCTATTGTGTAAACTGTTACACCGGCTGTTCCGACTATACATCTTCCGGGTTCAATGTAAAGATGCGGATTTTTAACATCATATTCTTTACTGTATTTATTGAAAGCATTTTTAATAACATCAGCCATTTCGTATATTGAAACAGGTTTGTCTTCTTTTGTATACATTATGCCGGCACCACCTCCGATATTGAAGCAGGAAAGTTCAATATTAAAGGTTTCTTTTATTCTTTTTGCTTCTTGCATAATAATTTTTATAGCATCGTGATAAACATCCGTTTGAAAAATTTGTGAACCTAAATGTGCGTGTAAACCAACCAATTCAAGATTTTTGTAATCAGAAACAATTAATTTAATAATTTCATCAAGTTTTATTAAATCGAAACCGAATTTTGAATCTAATTGACCTGTTTGAATGTATTCGTGTGTATGGCATTCAATCCCGGGAGTAATTCTTAAGAGAATTTTTGTTGTTTTGTTTTTCTTTTTGCAAATTTCATTAATTCTTTTTGCTTCCCAAAAATTATCTACAGAAATGAGTCCGACATTTTCTTCTATTGCAAATTCAAGTTCCGCAACAGTTTTGTTATTTCCGTTAAAAACGATATTTTTAAGGTCAAATCCTGAATTTTTTGCAGTAAATAATTCACCTAAAGAAACGCAATCAAGACCAAAATTTTCTTGTTTCATAATTTTACAAACAGCAGACGGCATAAAGGCTTTAGATGCAAACATCATGTGAATATCAGTATTTTTAAAAGCATCTTTGAATGCACCTGTTACGCTTCTTATTGTTTGTTCATCGAAAATCATAAGCGGAGAGCCAAATTCCTGTATTAAATCAGGTATTTTACATCCGCCAATTTCAAGAGTGCCGTTTGAGTTGCGTTTGCACGTTATCGGAGTGATCGATTGGTTTGCTGTTGTTGTCATATTTACCTCTAAAACTTACTCTTTAATCATACAGGTAAATTACAAAATTTACAATATTGAAATTAGTTAAAAAAATGATTATAACAATATTATGAAGAAATTTTTAATAAGTATTTTAGTTGCGTTTGTGTTTTTGCAAATACCTGCTTTTGCCGAAACAGATTGGAATGAACTTTATTTTCAGTCACAACCGTTTGAATCAAAGCTTATGAACAATCTTGATCCTTTTCAAGATGAAGATACAATAAAATACGCATATTCACCATATCCTCTATTCAGAACGAGTTGTCATTTGTATTATAAAAATTTTAAAATAGACCCGGGATATTACCAATTAACTCCGAGAAAAATGAATGGAAAATATTACCTTTTCTTTAAAACCTGCGGTCGTGTTAAATTTATTATCCCTATTGTAAAAAGAGAACTTGTTCCTGCTGCATTTTATAAAAAATATACTCCGGATCCAAGACTTACTTTGGGGCAAACTATTGCGAGAAATTGGAAAAGATTTTGGTCAAGAGTTTTTAAAAGTTCCGGTAAACAGCCGCCACCGCCTTGTTTTGTTGAAATGGACGATATTGAAGCTTTTTATATTTTAAAATTATATTTTAAAGACCACTGTTATTTTACGGTTTATAAAAAAGTTCCGTATTGATAATTTGCAAAACTCAAAATCCTGTCACAAGTGTTTTGTGCTGCTAAATATAGCCGTTAAAATAAACGCCTTTTTGAATTTGGTAAAAAACGTATTAATTCTCAAGTATAAAAACTAAAATTACCCCTAAAAATAGCGAGAGTTTAATATGTCTTGCCAAACAATTTATAAAAGAAAAATCTTCTTTCGCAACCCCGATAGGTGTTTGGATTTCATATTAAACTCACATTCTTATTATACAACCGTTTTTAATAGCTTTAATCCTGCTGAAGTGTTGTATTTTTTACATAAAAACAGACCAAAGTGTTAATTCTTTGGTCTGTAAATTTTTATCTGAAATCGGATTATAGATTTTGAGCAATTAAGTCGCCCATTTCTTTTGTTCCGACTTCTTTCATACCTTCTGACATAATGTCTTTCGTTCTGTAACCTGCTTTAAGAACTTTTTTAACAGCATTTTCAATATCGTCATTAGCTTGTGAATTTTTCAATCCGTATTTAAGCAGCATGCCCGCAGAGAGGATAGTTGCAATCGGGTTTGCGATATTTTGGTTTTTGATATCGGGAGCTGAACCATGAATAGGTTCAAACATTCCCGGTCCGTCAGCACTTAAAGAAGCACTCGGAAGCATACCGAGAGAGCCTGTGAGCATTGAAGCTTCGTCAGAGAGAATATCACCGAAGATGTTACCTGTTACGATAACGTCAAATTGTTTCGGGTCACGGATTAACTGCATAGCTGCGTTATCAACGTATAAGTGAGAGAGTTCAACTTCGGGGTAGTCTTTAGCAACTTCGAGGATAACTTCTCTCCAAAGTCTTGAAACATCGAGAACGTTTGCTTTATCAACAGAGCAAAGTTTTTTGTTTCTGAGCATTGCTGTTTCAAAAGCGATTTTAGCAATTCTGCGGACTTCATCTTCCCAATAAATCATGTTGTTGTAGCCGACTCTTTTGCCGTCTTTAACTTCAACGCCTTTGGGTTCGCCAAAGTAAACATCACCCGTAAGTTCACGAACTATCATAACGTCAACGCCTTGAATAATTTCAGGTTTCAATGTTGATGATGAAATTAATTCGTCAAAAACAGTTGCAGGTCTGAGGTTTGCAAAAAGATTTAAACCTTTTCTGATACCGAGAAGTGCCTTTTCGGGACGAACTGCGGGCGGAAGTGTATCGTATTTCCAATCACCGACAGCACCTAAAAGAACTGCATCTGATTTTTTTGCAACTTCAAGAGTTTCATCAGGAAGCGGAACACCATATTTTTCATAAGCACAACCGCCGATGAGAGCTTTTGTGAAGTTGAATTTCATATCATATTTTTTGCCGACGGCATTCATAACTTTTACGGCTTCATCGGTAACTTCAGGTCCGATTCCGTCACCGCCCAAAAGGCATATATTATACTCTTTCATTATCTGACTCCTAACTTTTTAGCGGTGTAGTTGATTAAGCCGCCTTGATTTATGAGATTTTGGATTTCCGCAGGAAATTTGTTACAAGTATATTCTTTACCTTTTGTAACATTTTTAATTTTTCCTTCTTCGAGATTAACTTCAACGATATCGCCTTTTTCGCATTCATCGGAGAAAGTCGGGTGTTCAAGAATGGGAAGTCCAATGTTTATTGAGTTTCTAAAGAAAATTCTTGCAAAAGTTTTAGCAATAATAACAGAAATTCCTGATGCTTTAATAGCAATCGGAGCGTGTTCTCTTGAGCTGCCGCAGCCGAAGTTTTCGCCTGCAACCATAATATCTCCTGCTTTAACTTCTTTAGCAAATGTTTTATCTATATCTTCCATACAATGTTCCGCAAGTTCTGATGGTTCTGATGTGTTCAAATATCTTGCGGGAATGATAACATCGGTATCAACATTGTTTTCATATTTCCATGTTTTACCTTTTAAAATATTATCCATGTTGCCCCCTTTACAAATTCTATAAAAATATTATATACTGAACATGTAGAATTTGAAAATTTTTAAAGAAAAACAAATTCAGGAGAAATTATGAACGAAAATATCGGAATAAACGCAGGAAAAATCTGGCAATACCTCGAAGCTAACGGCGAGTCAAAAGTTATTCGTGTAAAAAGAAATCTTAATCTTTCAACAGACGAATTATACTTAGCTCTTGGTTGGCTTGCACGTGAGAATAATGTCGCTTTTTGCAGAAAGGATTCTTTCTTGTGGGTTAAACTGGTATAGAAGAATTTATTTAAAGTCAACAAAAAGTCGGCATTATGTGTCGGCTTTTTTTTTATGTAAAATAAAGAACGAAAGGGAAAAAACATGTTCGTAAAAAACAAAAACTACACACTACCGACAAAAGACGGTTTTTTTGGAGAATTCGGGGGAATGTTTGTACCCGAAAATTTTAAACCCGTTCTTTTAAAACTTGATGAAGAATTTGAAAAGGCTTACAATGATGAGTCATTTCTCAAAGAAGTTTATGATTTATTAAAAGATTATTCCGGTCGTCCGACACCTTTGTATTATGCAAAAAGACTTTCTGACCACTACGGAAAAGGAAAAATATATTTAAAAAGAGAAGATTTAAACCATACGGGTGCACATAAAATTAATAACGTTCTTGGACAGGCACTTTTGGCAAAAAGAATGGGAGCTAAAAAAGTTATAGCAGAAACAGGAGCAGGGCAACATGGTGTTGCAACGGCAACAGCGGCAGCACTTTTGGGAATGGAATGTGAAATTTTTATGGGTGAAACTGATATGTTTCGTCAAAGAAGCAACGTTGACAGAATGAAAATGTTAGGGGCAAAGGTTAATCCTGTTACATCCGGAACAAAAACACTTGCTGATGCTTGTGATGCTGCTATTGAATATTGGTTAAATCATGCTGATGAAGTTTTCTATGTCTTAGGTTCTGCAGTCGGACCTCATCCTTATCCGAAAATTGTTCGTTCATTCCAATCAATAATCGGTGCTGAAATTAAACAACAGATTATGGAAAAAGAAGGACGACTTCCTGATTATGTAGTCGCTTGTATCGGAGGCGGTTCAAACGCAATCGGTGCATTTACTGCATTTATCGAAGATAAAGATGTAAAATTAATCGGTGCTGAAGCAGCTGGCGACGGTGCTGACACTGACCATACAGCAGCAAGTTTGACAAAAGGTAAAAAGACATATTTGCATGGTATGTATCAATATGTTTTGGTTGATGAAGATGGTAAACCGAGAGAATCTTACAGTATTTCAGCGGGTCTTGATTATCCCGGCTGCGGTCCTGAACATTGTTATTTGAAAGACAGTGGCAGAGCTGAATATCACCCGATAACAGATACAGAGGCTATTGAGGCATTCGAAAGACTTTCTAAACTTGAGGGTATAATACCTGCTATCGAATCTTCACACGCAGTGGCTTATCTTGAATATTTGATGCCGAAAACAAATAAAGACGATATCGTTGTTGTTAATATTTCCGGTCGTGGAGATAAAGATTCAGAAAGAATTCTTGAAATATTAAATCAACGTAAGTTGTGGATTAAACCTAAGAAACATTAGAGTTCAATAAAATTTTAAAATATTGAAAAATCAGGGTATCAATTCTTTGTAAAAAATTTATATCCTGTTTTTTCTTGTAAATATAAAAATCGCTGAACTTGTTTAATCATATTTAAGTATTAAAATAGTTTTTGTAAATAAGGAAAGATATAGATGGATAAAGTTAGCAATAAAATAGAAGAAAAATACATAGAACAAGCAAAAAAATTAGGCAGAGATTGTGAAATTCTTCCCGGAGGAGTTGAAGAACTTGCCGCAAAGTTGCAAAAATCAGCAAAGACAGGCAAGCCACTAAAAATCAAGCTTGGAATGGATCCTTCAAGACCTGATTTACATCTTGGGCATACAGTTGTGATGAGAAAAATCAGAGAATTTCAAAAACTCGGACATACATTACAATTACTTGTTGGTGGTGCAACGGCTATGATTGGCGATCCTTCAGGAAAATCAGAAACTCGTCCTGCTTTGACAAAAGAACAGGTTGATGAAAATGCAAAAACTTATTTTGAACAAATTTCAAGAGTAATTGATGTAGAAGCAGCAAATGTTTTGAATAATGCAGATTGGCTTCACAAGATGACTTTACCTGATATAATTAATCTTTCGTCAAAAGTTACGGTTGCGCAGATTATGACTCGTGAAGATTTTAACGCAAGATTTAAAGAAGGCAGACCAATTGCTATTCACGAATTTTTCTATCCTTTAATGCAAGCTTATGATTCAGTTGTTTTGGATTGTGACATTGAACTTGGCGGAACAGATCAAAGATTTAATACTTTGCTTGGTCGAGAAATGCAAACGGCCTATGGTAAAGAAGAACCTCAAATTGTAATGCTTTTGCCACTTTTGGAAGGTACTGACGGTGTTAAAAAGATGTCAAAATCATATCCTGAACACTGTATTGGCATTTGTGATAAACCGTCTGATATGTACGGAAAACTTATGTCAATTCCTGATGAACTTATAGTCAGATACTATTCGTTGCTTACGGATTTATCAAATGAGGAAATAGAAAACATTAAAAGGGCTTTGATTTCTGCAAATCCTCGTGATTTGAAGATGAAACTTGCTCACCTTATTACGGAAATGTATTGCGGAAAAGATGAAGCAGATAAAGCGGAAGCAGAATTTGTCAATGTTGTTCAAAACAAAGGTATTCCGACAGATATTCCCGAAATTAAACTCGAGTCGGATACAGCACTTTCGGAAATTGTTTTAAACAATAAGCTCGTTGAAAGCAAGGGCGAATTAAAGAGATTAATTGCTCAAGGCGGTGTTAAGATTGACGATGTAAAATGTTCAGATATCAATGAAATTGTTAAAGTTGAGGAATTACCAAAAGTTTTGAAAGTAGGAAAACGTAAATTTTTAAGGGTATCAAAATGAAAGTAAATAATATTACAGAATTAATAGGCAGAACACCACTTGTTAAAATCAATAAAATCAACGAAGGAAATGCCGAAATATATGCTAAATTAGAATATTTTAATCCGTCAGGGTCAGTAAAAGACAGAGCAGCATTTTATATGTTGAAATGTGCTATTGATGAGGGAAAAGTTAATGAAGATACCGTTATAATCGAACCTACAAGCGGTAATACGGGTATCGGACTTGCTATGTGTGCGGCTCAAGCAGGCTTGAAAATTATTTTAACCATGCCCGAATCGATGAGCGAAGAACGCAAAAAAATATTGAAAGGCTTTGGTGCAAAACTTGTTTTGACTCCTGCAAAGGCGGGCATGCAAGGTGCAGTTGATAAGGCATTGGAACTTTTGGTAGAAAATCCTAATTCCTTTATGCCGTCACAATTTACAAATCCGAACAATCCGAAAATTCACTATATTACGACAGCGGAAGAAATTTTAGCTGATACAGATGGTGAAGTTGCGGCATTTGTAGCAGGTATTGGCTCAGGTGGTACGATTACGGGTGTTTCAAAGAAATTAAAAGAACACAACCCTAATATTTATACAGTTGGTGTTGAACCGAAAGAAAGTCCGTTACTTACAGAGGGTAAAGCAGGAAGTCATGGTATTCAAGGTATCGGTGCAAATTTTGTTCCTGATGTTTTGAGTACGGAATTTGTTGATGAAATAATTGATGTTCCTACGGAAGAAGCTATAAAAACAGCAAAGGCGTGTGGTCATCAAGAAGGTATTTTGTGCGGAATTTCATCGGGTGCAGCACATTATGCGGCAAATGAACTTTCAAAAAGACCCGAATTTGCGGGTAAAGTAATTGTAGCATTGTTGCCTGATTTCGGTGAAAGATACTTATCGACGAAACTTTTTGAGGAATAACAATGAGGCTTTTTAAAAAGGCTGTAAGCCAAATAAAAGAAGATATTCAAACTATTTATGACAAAGACCCTGCGGCAAGAAATCTTGCCGAGGTGTTCTTTTGTTATCCTGGATTGCATGCTCTTATTTGCCACAGAATTTGCCATAAATTAAATTATTGGAAAATTCCGTTTATTCCGAGATTAATTTCTCAAATTTCAAGATTTTTTACGGGAATAGAAATTCACCCTGCTGCAACAATCGGAAGAAGATTTTTTATCGACCATGGAATGGGCGTTGTAATAGGTGAAACAACTGTAATTGGTGATGATGTTTTGATTTATCAGGGGGTAACTCTTGGCGGAACAGGAAAAGAAATAGGCAAAAGACATCCTACAGTTTGTAATAATGTTGTAATTGGAGCAGGTGCAAAGGTTTTAGGTAATATTATGATAGGTACCGGTGCAAGAATAGGTGCCGGTTCCGTTGTAATAGATTCTGTTCCGGAACACTCAACTGTTGTAGGCATTCCGGGGAGAATTGTTCAGCAAAAAGTTTATATTGACGGACAACTTCAGCATAACAGAATACCAGATCCTGTTTCTTGCCAGCTCAACAGGCTTAAATATGAGATTGTCGATTTGAAAAACGAAATTGCTCAATTAAAGGAAAAACTTAACGATGACAACAAAAATTAGAGCTATGAAAGATGAAGATATCAATGATATTATGAATATATGGCTTGAAGAAAATCTTTCAGCTCATCATTTTATAGAAAAAGATTATTGGAAAACTAATAAAGAAAAAGTTCAAAATCTTATTTTAAAAGCGAAGACTTTTGTATACGAAGAAGATGAAGAAATAAAAGGTTTTGTTGGTCTTTCCGGAAATTATATAGAAGGACTTTTTGTAAAAGGTAAATATCAGAGAAAAGGTATAGGAAAAGAGCTTTTAAAGCATTGTAAAAATATATTTTGGTCATTGATATTAAAGGTATATTCAGAAAATGAAGCAGCTGTAAATTTTTATGAGAAGAATTCATTTTTTGAACGAGATAAAATGGATAATGCAGAAACAGGGCGAACGGAATTATATATGGAATGGATAAGATAAAATTTGTCTTGTATTTGATATTTAAAGTGATAAAATTAGCGTGAAACAGTCCCGAATCGTCTAATGGCAGGACAGGAGACTCTGGATCTTCTAATAGTGGTTCGAATCCATTTTCGGGAGTTTTTTCTTTTGTGGTGTGTGCTTCTGTTTTTTACAGTTAAGTGAAAAATTTAAATTTGAAACTTGGAAATGAAATCTGTGATGAGGTTTTTATTCTATTTGTGAAATGTTTTTTGAATCGATATGAATTTTTTAAATAAAAAAGGCAAGGATTTTAATATCTCTTGCCTAAGGAATAAATTTTCTATCTTTTCAAATTCTTATAGATTTTATTTCTTTTTACTTTTTAAAGTTCCGGAATCTTTTCCCAATGTCCAGCGGAAGCCTGCTGATAATGAAATACCATTTCTTCCGCTGTTTCTTATCATCGCTTGTCCAAATCCTGTCTGTCACCGATTTTCTTTTGAACTCCGACTCCGTATTGAATATATGGGTCAACACTCATATTCGGTAATTCTACGTTATTTGCATTGAATTTTGTTATATCCATAATGTTCCATACCATTTGGACCCTAAGGTATGGTTGCCAGCCGTTCTTCAAATTACCAATAAATTTTACACCCGGAGCAATTTGGATTGAATTCAATGGATCTGAACTTATTCTAACTCCAGCTGCATTTGTATAATCAAAAGTATCTACAAATGTATACGAAATTAAAAAGTTAGTATAAGAAAATTCGTTGAATTTTTGAGAAGTAGAAAATTAGAATTAAGAGCATTTCCAAGCAGAGATTTACACGCAAAAGTTTATATTAGCAAATTCAGAAAAGACGACCGAGATTATGGTCGAGTTATAACAGGTTCAAGTAATTTTTCCGAGAATGGTTTAAATTCACAATATGAATTTAATGTAGAACTAAAAAACAGTATTGATGTTAAATATGCACAAGAAAAATTTGATAACCTTTGGGCAATGTCAGTTGATTTAACTGAGACTTACATTGATACCATAAATGATAAAACTTGGTTAAACGACACAATTAAACCTTATACTATTCAAATAAAAGTAATCAATTCTGGCTAATATATACAAATTCTCAATTTAAAAATAAAAACAAAATTGAAAAATATCCAAACGTAAAAAAACACCTTGATAATTATAAAGATATAATAACTTCAGATAATAGACCTTACGGATTACACCGTTCCAGAGATGAAAAATTTTTTAAAGATGAAAAAATAATATCACTTCGGAAATGTTCAAAACCAAGTTTTACATATACTGATTTTTCTTGTTATGTACTACAAACATTTTTTGTTATAAAAACAAAAAATATAAATCTTAAATATTTAACAGGCGTATTAAATTCAAAATTAATTGAATTCTGGTTACGTTATCAAGGAAAAATGCAAGGAGATAATTTTCAAATAGATAAAGAACCTTTGATGAATATTCCTATTTACAAGCCAAATCAAGATGAAGAAGATAAAATTGTTGCTATTGTTGATAAGATTTATGAAATAACAAATTCGGAAGATTATCTCGGAAACAAAGAAAAACAAGAACTCGTAAAAGAATACGAAAAACAAATTGACATAATGGTCTATAAACTCTACGATTTAACATATCAAGAAGCGAAAACAATAGATGTTAATTTTTCAATAACAGAAGAGGAGTATAATGCATACTCGAATTAGTCAAATTGTTAGTAAAATTCAGGAAATTAATAGTGAAGAATATTTCAAGTTTATTCTTACTCAGCAAGAATATCTTTATTTTAATTTAGATAAAAGATTCTTTTGTGTTAAAGATTCCGAAATAAAAACACTTTTTGATGATTTGTGCTATGAAATGTGGCAAGATCTTGATGCCTCTGTTATAGAAAATATTTATGAAGAATATTTTAGATCTAAATTAAAAGATTTTGTATTGGATATATATTTGCAAAATGAAAAAATGGACGATGATGCAATTACATCGTTTAAACGAATTTTTACAAAAATTCCAACTAATAATTTTACGCTTATCTCAAAGTTTTACGGAGTAAGTATAATTGATCAAAGAGGTTTTATTCAACTTGGTAATTTTAAATTATGTAATTACAAATATTATAGGGATAATTATCACTTAACTTATCATCTGATGGACGGTTCTTTTTCAGAACCACAGAGAGGAGAAATAGATAATTGCTTTATTATTCACGAAAATATACAAGCAATTGATAAAAAAAAAGCAGAATTTGTTTTTCATAACAAAATTGAACAGTTTATAAACACTCTGCTTTTTTCTACTCGTTTTTGCACAGAAAGAAATTCCTTAATATCTTATAAAGATGAAAATATAATAACAAAATTTGTTGTTATAAATAAAGATGATAATTCTTGGAATATTCCTTCATCAAATAAATCTATAATTAATCCTATTTACAATTTAAAACAAGAATTTTTCAACAGAGAAGATTTATGTAATTTATTTGTTAACATTGACAAAAACAAATTAGGTGAACTTGAAGATAGAGTTCAACGAGCTGTTGATTGGTATGGTTTATCAATGAGAAATAATAATCTTCAGCAACGATATACATTTTTAAGTATAGCTTTAGAGTCTCTTTTAAGTAATAAAAAAAATGGGCTTATGGATCAAAGCATAACCAACCGATTAAGAGAATATTCTGCATTTTTATATTCTGATGATAAAAGCGAAAGAAAAGAAGTATATGATGATTTGAGTAAATTATATAATCATCGTTCAAAAATATCTCACAGTGGCAAAACCGAAAACTTAAAATATAAAGACTATATGAGATTATTAAGTATTCTATACAAAGTTATTACTAAAGTAAGAGATTTAATAAAAGATGGTTTATCAACAGATAGTGAATTAACGGCTTATATAAACAAATTAAAAGGTATTGGTGAATAGCATTTTTATATAAATTCTTTTCATTATGATAACTATTATTTATAAGTTAATTATAGAAGAGTTTCACAAAATACCTTGAAAAAATTTTCAAACTTTTTGGTAAAATACATCAAAAATATTTTCTTCATAATTTCTCCATTTATTTATATAACGATTTCAAACAAAATTTGTTCATTTTTAATAAATCAAAACTTTGTCATTACTCTAACAATATAACCTATCCCCACGTCAAAATTGGACATAAGTTTAGTAGGTAAAATTTGTTTAATAATAGGATAAAATGTTAAATTTTGCTTTTTATCACTTGAAAAACCGTCAATTATCGGTTATAATATAGTTGGATAACCCTAGATGTATGTCCTGCTATGCAGAGTCTCTAGGGTTTTTGCTTTATTATATTTTCAAATCTACTAATATTATTCAATAAATTTTCCATATCAGTAGAAAGCAAATGTAGCATATTTAAAACAAGTTGATATTGTTCTTGTGGTGTTTTGTTGCCATTGATTATCATCTCGTGATGAGAAATTCTATTTCTTAATCTTAAAATCGCAAGCAAATCATTTTGAATAGGTGCAATTTTTCTTAACTCTTTTTCTGGAACATAATTCGGAAATACAGCTTCAAAAAAACCTTTTTTATCCCAAAATTTTGGTTTATATGATTTTGTGCATAAATGCACCCAAAATCCAATAGTTTAAAAGAAAATCGTCCTATTTATAGTGTTGAAATCGATGTTACAAATGAAGTTATGCCAATAATTTTAAAATTAGATAAAAAAACAACAAACGAATTAAACTCGTTGTCAACAGAATTCAGAAACGAAAACACATTACAACCAACTAAGCAAATAAAGCAATATAATACATCTTTACCAAAAAATGCTTCAAATATAGATGAATCTGTATGGATATCTTATTTATCTTCAGTACAAAAACAAATAAAAAAAAACTGGAAACCTAAATTTGATAAATCTCAATCAAATTCCGATAAGCTTACGACATCTGTATTATTTGAAATAAACCCCAAAGGAAATATAATAAAGAAACAAATAATCAAAAAATCTTCCAATCAAAAATACGATAAATCGGTAAGTAATGCAATATCTCAAATAAATAAATTTGCTCCATTACCCAATTCCTTTAATGAAAATCTTAATTTTGTTTTTGATTTTACATATGTTATAAGAGATGTTACAAAAGAAAAAGATAAACTGTTTTGAATGGTGTAAATGGTTGGGTTGCTTGTTTTAGCGGATTAGAACTAAAAGGATACCTTGAAGCAGGCGGACTTGATAATCCTAATGATGTTCAAAACAGAGACGAACTTTTAGAACAAGCATATAACATGGGTAAAAATATATAATATTTTTAATATAAATAAAAAGCCGAATATAAATAATCTAATATTTTGATATTCAATTAACTTTAAGATAAATTTTTCGACAATGCGACTTAACTTTTTGCCCCCAACTATTATAAAATAGTATTGCATAATAGTCGAGATTTCTTGTTTTTAACTTTCTTTTTTACCTAGAATATCTTCTAAGTCTTTTTCGGGGGTAGTTATAGGTTTTATTTTAAATTTTTCAACCAGTATATTTAACACATTATGCGATATGAAAGCTGGTAAAGTTGGACCAAGTTTGATATTTTCAATACCTAAATAAAGCAATGTTAATAATATACAAACTGCTTTTTGTTCATACCAAGATAGCACTAAGGATAGAAGTATCTGAAGATTTACCGCAAACACCTATAACTGTACACCCTTTATTATTGGCAGTCTGCTCGCATTGAAAACAAAACATTTTATCCATAAAAATTCAACCTTATCTTTTAATATTCATTTATTTAAATTAATGCTCAAAATGAAATATTTTAAAATTGTACAGGTGAATAATTTAATTTGATTATATAGCTCGATGCTCTTTTTCTAAAAAAGCATTTCTGGAATGACGTGGCGCCTTATTCTGAGAAAAGGGCATTTCGGGAATGTTATGTTGCCTTTTTTAATTTTAATCCAACCTTAATTCATCATTATAAATCATTTT
>JBJEGN010000024.1:0-4071 GCA_051875105.1 Candidatus Gastranaerophilaceae bacterium | reverse complement strand
TTACGATGACAAAAAATTGGGATAGAGAACTTATAAAACGATACATAAAACGTGTTTATGACGGTACAAAGCGTTCAAGAATGAGTTTATGTATATTGTGTAAAGTCAACGAAAACTATATACATAAGATTTGTAGTGAAAAAGGGAAATAAAATACTATCCTAGCAAGATAAAATAAAATTTCTTTAAATTTTACGATTTTACTTGTATTTTTTGAATATTTTGTTAAAATTTTCAGGGCATAGCTGATATGTATCAACTAAATCAAGGCTTTTAACCATGTGTAGAGTTCCCTCTTTATATTTTTTAAAGTGAGGTGAAGCGATATGGTTTTTATATGCTTCTTGATTTCTATAGATTTCTAAAATCCTTATGTGCGTATTATTTTTAATTACAGACATCGGATAAATTGAAATAACGTCTTTTTCTTTTTCAACGGATTTTTGCGCAACTTCTTTTGCATAGTTTAAGTATTCTTCTAAATATTCAGGATACACTTCAATTTCTGATATCCTTACAATCATTCCATTGTTGTTATCTTGTATTACTTCTTTTGCCATTGCAGAAGTTCCTCCCATTATAATTATAATTGTTAGTATAAATAAAACTCTTATTATGCTATTCATAAAGCCTCCTGAGTGCAATTAGTGTAACATAAACCGACAAATTTTTATATACATATTGACTTTAAGTCATTGACTTTGGGTTAATGATGTGTATAATAATTTATCATAAGGAGTGATGTTTGTGAATAAAAGACAATTATCCGCCCAAGAAACAAGAAAAAAACTTGTTAAAACAGCCCTTAAGTTGTTTAAAGAAAAAGGGTTTTATGATATCAACGTGGAAGATATTACAAAATCAGCCAATGTTTCAAAAGGAACTTTTTATACATATTTTAAAAGAAAAGAAGATATTGTTTTAGAAATTACAAGAGCACCTTTCAATGAAATCAATGATGAACTTTGCGCCATGGATAATGAAAACATTATAGAAAGGCTTACTCATTATTTTCATCGTTTTATGGAATGTGTTGAATTTGTAGGAATTCATGTTTGCCGTCAATGGATTCGAGATGTTATTGATCCTGACAATGTGCCTGATGATAAAGACGGCAAAAAATGGTTTTATGATTTTGAAATGTTGAAGTCAATTTTAAATGATGCCATAAGAAAGAATGAGTTAAAAGAAAATACTCCAACTGAACTTTTATCTCACCTTTTGATTTGCGAATTATATGGAATGATGACTTGTTGGTGTATGTCTGATGGATGCTTTGAACCGTTAGAATGGACTGATAAATTTTGCAAACTGCAATTAAAAACGATACTTAATAATTATATAAAATAAAAGGAGATGTTATGATTAAAAATATCAAATTAAACAACGGAATCGAAATGCCCGAAATGGGTTTTGGAACTTTTTTAATTACAGATAAGAAAGAATGTGAAGAATCTGTAATTAATGCAATTCAAACAGGTTACAGATTAATTGATACGGCTCAAGCATACGGTAATGAAGATGCTGTCGGTTTAGGTATTAAACATTCAGGAATAAAAAGAGAAAACTTATTTCTGACAACCAAAGCATGGTTTAAATCTTATGAAACAGATGATTGCAAAAGAAGTATTGATGAATCATTAAAAAAACTGCAAACATATTATCTTGATTTAGTTCTTCTTCATTGGCCTTTTGGTAATACTTATGCTGCTTATAGAGTTTTGGAAGATTACTACAAACAAGGCGTTATAAAGGCAATCGGAGTTTCAAACTATATGCCGAGCCAACTCGTTGATTTAATCAACTTTAATGAAGTTGTTCCGGCAGTTAACCAAATTGAAGTTAATTTACTTTGTCAGCAAAAAGAACTAACTCAAGTAAATAAAAAATACAATGTTGTAACTCAAGCATACGCACCATTTGGACAAGGCAAAGCTGATTATATGTATGAAATTAAAGAAGTTGTCGAAATTGCAAAAAATCACAACAAAACCCCACGACAAATTGCATTAAGATTTTTACTTCAAAACGGAATTGCAGTTATTCCAAAATCAACACATAAAAATAGAATGGAAGAAAATATTAATGTATTTGATGTTGAATTAACAAACTCTGAAATGGAGGAATTAAGTAAAATCGATACAGGTAAAAATTTAATAGGCTGTTCACAAGATTTTGCGATTGCAGAATTTGCAATGACATGGTAATGAGAGGGTATTATGAATATTAATTTTGATAATAAAGTAGCTCTAATAACAGGTGCCGCAGGTGGCATAGGTTTTTGTGCAGCAAAATTATTTGCTCAATCAGGAGCAAAGGTAATGTTAGCAGATATCAACGAAGAATTGTTAATTGAATCTACTAAAAAACTAAAAGCAGAAGGATTTGATGTTTCTTATAAAAAATGCGATGTATCTGTCGAAGATGAAGTCAAATCACTTGTTGATGAAACAGTTAATGTTTTTGGCAGACTCGATTTTGCATACAATAATGTGGGAATTCACGCAAAAGTAAGAGAAAAATTGGCACAAACAGAAAGAGAAGACTTCGACCATGTTATGGCTGTTAATCTCGGCGGAATTTGGAACTGCATGAAATATGAGATTTTAGCAATGCAAAAGCACAATAACGGAGGAGCAATTGTTAATTGTTCTTCTCAAGGTGGTGTTGTCGGAATTGCGGATATTTCAGCTTATTGTACATCAAAACACGCAATTATAGGTTTAACCAAATCTGCGGCTTTAGAATATGCAAAAGAAGGAATTAGAATTAATGTCATTTGTCCGGGAACTTGTGAAACGCCAATGGTTGAAAATGCAATTAAGCAATCACCAATTCACATGGCAAAAGTTATTGAGGCAATTCCTTTAGGAAGAATTGCAACAGCGGAAGAAATCGCTTCTATGGTAATTTTCCTTTGCTCAGATTTCGGCGGTTCTGCCATTGGTCAAGTAATTTCAATTGACGGTGGTTACACAGCAATTTAAGAGGTAGGTTTATGTTTAATTTAAAATCTTTAAAAATATTTTTATTGTTTTTGTAATGATATTTTTTGCAGCATTTGCAGAGGCAAAAAAATATGACAAAATAATTGAGGGCAAATATGCAAACAAGAAAACTCGGAAATATTGAAGTTTCAGCAATCGGATTGGGTTGTATGGGCTTTCATCATGGGTATGGAGCAATACCGACAGAAAATGAATCCATAAAAATGATTCAATATGCTTATGATAAAGGTTGTACATTTTTTGATACTGCTGAAAACTACGGGCCTTTTTTAAACGAAGAATTGTTAGGTAAAGCCGTCAAACCGTTTAGGGATAAAGTTGTTATTGCGACTAAATTTTCGCCATTTTCACAACCAACACAAACAGCCAAAGAAAAATTGAGCAGAGAAGGGATTAGAGAAGCGATAGAAGGCTCTTTAAAAAGACTTCAAACAGATTACATTGATTTATATTATGAGCATAGAGTTCCGCTTTCAAGCGACGTTGAAGCTGTTGCGACTTGGATTGGAGAACTCATAAAAGAGGGAAAAATTAGAGGTTGGGGGCAATCCCAATCAAATGTTGAACAGATAAAAAAAGCTCATAAAGTAACTCCTCTATCAGCAATTCAAAGTGAATATTCTATGATGGAAAGAATGTTTGAGGCTGATGTAATTCCATTATGTAAAGAATTAAACATTGGTTTTGTTCCGTTTTCACCACTTGCAAGTGGATTTTTAAGCGGTAAATATAGCAAAAATACGAAATACTACGGTGATGATGTTCGTCGTGCTATTACAAGATTTATTCCTGAAAATGTTGAGAAAAATCAACCGCTGTTAGATTTGCTGCACGAAGTTGCAAGTTCAAAAGGAGCAACACCGGCACAAATTTCACTTGCTTGGATGCTATATAAATATGATTTTCTTGCCCCAATACCGGGAATGAGAAAATATGAAAGAATTGATGAAAATTTAGGCGCTTGTAATGTTGAATTAACAAAAGAAGAATTTAACAAAATTGAATCAGAACTTGATAAAATAACGATATACGGAAACAGAACAGATGAAGATATCCAAAATAT
>JBJEGN010000023.1:0-4126 GCA_051875105.1 Candidatus Gastranaerophilaceae bacterium | reverse complement strand
GATCTAATCATCAACGTTAATGATTTTATCAACGTTCTCCGCTGCCACTTGACCTTGCAATGAAGTCGTTTCGAGTGATTGATTGATTTTATCGGAAATAGACTTTGCGGTATCTACTTGAGTTTTAGATTCAGCTGATTGATTAAGTTTATTACTCATTGAATCAAGTGTCGGAATGTCATTTGAATCAAAAACCGTCTGATTGCCGAAATTTTCAACTGTCGGTGTCGTTTCTTTTTCCTTAATCGCAATCAATGCTTTGTTTACTTCATCTTGTGAAACGGCATTTACAGGTTCGCTCGCATAAACCGAACCCGTTATTGCCATTGCTATTATTGTTGATATTATAAGTTTCTTTTTCATATCTTCCTCGAAGAATTATTATTTAATATTATCTTGTTTTTTCTTTCTTTTTTCCATAACTTTATTTACAAAGTTTTGGACAATTACATAAAATGCAGGAGTCAAAACTGTACCTAAAGTACCAGCCGCAATCATACCGCCAAATACCGTTGAACCAACTGAAATACGGCTGTTTGCACCGGCGCCTGTAGCAACAACCATAGGCAATACACCGAGAACGAATGCAACTACAGTCATCATAATTGCTCTAAATCTCAAAAGTGCCGCTTTTATTGCTGCATCCTCAACTGTTAAACCATGCTCTTCGTGTTCAACCTTTGCAAATTCTACAATCAAAATTGCCTGCTTTGTTGCTAAACCTATTAACATGATTAATCCTACTTGCGAATATAAATCAAGCGACTGACCTATCATCAATTGGAAAGTTAATGCTCCTATCGCTGCTACCGGAGATATTAAAAGAACTGAAACCGGTATTGTCCAACTTTCGTATAATGCAACAAGGAATAAATATACAAATAATAATGCTAATCCGATTACTATCGCTGTTTGACCTGAAGATTCCTTCTCCTGTGCGGATGTTCCTGACCATTCATATGTAATGTCATTCGGCAAAACTTCTTCTGCTATTCTTTCCATTGCCGTCATTGCTTGTCCTGAACTTACTCCGCTTGCCGGCTGTCCGCTGAATTGAACCGATTTATATTGATTGTATCTCGTAATTTGTGCAGGTGCTACTGTCGGCTCTAATGATACCATCGTCCTTATCGGAACCATATTACCCTTTTTGTTCTTTACATATATATTCTCTATATCTTGTGCTGCCCTTCTGAATTTCTGTTCTGCTTGTATTTGCACTCTGTATACTCGACCTAATTTGTTAAAATCGTTTACATAATATGTCCCCAATGTGCCTGCAAGCGTTGAATATAACTCCTGTAAATCTACATCTTGGGCTAAAACCTTTGCATTATCTATATTTACTATGTATTGTGGAACATTAGACTGAAATGTCGTAAATATATACTGTATGTCTTTGTCCTTTAAAACTGCTTGCTGCAATAATCCTGAATATTTATCCAATTCGGCATAAGTATAATCACCTTTCGATAACATTTGAAGTTCAAATCCTCCCATCATACTCATACCTGATATCGCAGGAGGCGAAATTAATACAATGCTTGCATCCCTGATTGTTGCTATCCTTTTGGATATTTCTTTTTGTATTCCTATATGGGATAAATCGGTACTTTCCCCTTTTATCTTTCTTATAACATATTGTATAGGATTTATCTTTCTTGCATCCCACTCCTCAAGCTCTGCAACAACCATACCTTGGTTAGATGAACCGTTTCCGCCAAAGGTTAAAACTTTTTCTATTCCTTCTATATCCTTGATACGATTATATATCTCCGTACAAATTTCCTTTGTACGACTTACTGATGCACCGGGAGGTAAATTTACCTGACCAAGTAATACCGCTTGGTCTTCATCAGGAATAAATCCTGTAGGAATAAATTTAAACATTACTCCAAGCATTAATAATATGGCAAAATATACTGTTAATGTTAACTTTTGATTATAAACAAACTTCTTTACATATTCAATATAGATATTCGTCAACTTCTCAAAATATGTATTGAATCCGTTAAACATCTTTGAAATAAATTTCGTTATAATATTTGACGGGACTTTATCAGGATCATGGTGCTTTAATATTGTAGAACACATCGCAGGAGATAATGTTAATGCACATACCGCAGAAAAAGCAATTGATACCGCAATAAATACCGCAAATTGCTTATACATCATACCGGATAATCCTGGTATAAATGCAACAGGTACAAATACTGCCATAAGTACCATTGCCATTGCAACTAAAGCTCCTCCGACTTCTTCCATTGTAAGCTGTGTTGCTGTAATCGGATCTTTGCCCTCTTCTATATGCCTCTTTACGTTTTCAATTACAACAATCGCATCATCTACAACCGTTGCTACCGCTAATATCATTGCAAATAATGTCAATAAATTTATCGACATTCCAAACGGCGGTAATGCCATAAACGTACCCAGTAAAGATACAGGAATAGTTACGCAAGGTATTAATGTCGCCCGCCAATCTCCTAAAAAGATAAATATAATAAATACTACTATGATTGATGTCAAAAGTACCGTAAATGAAACTTCTTTTATGGATTCTCTGACAAATTTTGTATCATCTGTTACCGTAACTATTCTCAACCCTGTCGGTAATGTCTTTTCTATTTCTGAAATCTTTTTGTAAATTCCATCCATAATACTGATAGCATTCGCCCCTGGAACCTGTACAACTTGCATTACTGCCGCAGGCTGACCATCTACAATTCCAAACATATCATATGTTTGTGAACCAAGTTCAAGTCTCGCTACATCCTTTAATCTGACTTTAGAACCATCACTGTTTGACTTTACAATAATATCTTCGTATTGTTCCGGTTTATCTAAACGACCTTTCGTTCTTAATGTTAATTTCAAAACCTGTGGATCATCCCCGGGTTCTTGACCTAAAAAACCTGCTGCTACTAATGTGTTCTGATCTTGAACAGCTTTTATTATCTCTGACATACCAACTTTTAAATTTGCTGCTTTCTCTGAATCTAACCAAATTCTTATAGAATAGTCCCCGGCACCAAATACGTTAATATCTCCTACTCCATCTACACGCTTTAATTCATCCTTGATGTATATAGTCGCATAGTTCGTTAAATCAAGCTGTGACCAGGATTTGTCCTCTGATTCAAGGTTAAATATTCCAACACCCGGACCGCTTACCTTATTAACAGCTGTTATACCCAATCTCCTGACATCTTCCGGTAATTTTGGAGATACCTGCTGTAATCTGTTCTGAACATTTACCAAATTTATATCTTTGTCTGTTCCTATTTTGAAAAATATTGTTAATGTGTACTGCTGATCTGAACTCGTTGAAGTCATATATAACATATTCTCAACACCGTTAACCTGCGATTCAATAAGTGAAGCAACTGATGATTCCACATCACTTGCACTCGCTCCCGTATAATTCGCCGTAACAGATACCTGCGGTGGCGTAATATCCGGATATTTTTCAAGTTGAAGTGTCAACATCGCTATAAGACCAACTATGGAAATAAATATTGATATTACTATCGCAAATCTCGGACGCTTTATGAAAAAATATAAATCTTTCTTCGGTTTGTTCTCGTTATTCATTACTAATCTAAATCCTTATTTTTTCTTGTGTTCTGTTGATTCTGTTTGTGCCTTTTCAACTTTCTCAACTTTTGAACCTTGATGTATTTTTTGTATGTTTGAAGATATTATCGTATCTCCAATATTTAAACCTTCCGTTAATATCCAATAATCACCATAAGCATTTCCAACTTTTATATCCTGTTGCTTTGCTCTGCCGTTTTCATCAATTATCCATACAAATTTACTGTTTACACTTTCTAATACGGCTTTTTGAGGAATAATAGCAACTTTTACGGGCTGCTTTGATGTTAATATTACTTTTACAAAATCATTCGGAATTAATACTTTATTTTTATTCGGGAATGTTGCTCTCAACATTATTGTTCCCAAATCTTCTTCTATTTTATTATCTACAAAATCAAGCTGTCCGCCTTCATTATAAATAGTATTGTCTGCTAATTGTAATTCTACTTTTACATCAGGAAAATGATTCCCGTCACTGCTTTTTCTGTATTTTAATAAATCTTCCGCTTTTACAGTGAACTTTGCA
>JBJEGN010000022.1:0-4128 GCA_051875105.1 Candidatus Gastranaerophilaceae bacterium | reverse complement strand
TACTTGCATTGGATTTAACATTTGCATAATTAATATTTGTATCACAATCCGTAATTTTAGCTAAAATATCTTTCAACATACCAATTTTGTCGTCAACATCAATTCTGATTGCAGAAACATAGGTCTTTTTTGATAATTTAGTAACTTCCGGATTCCAAGAAATTTCTAATAAACGTTCAGGTTGAACAGTTTCAAGAGATTTACAATCTTTTCTGTGAACAGAAATTCCTTTTCCTCTTGTAACAACACCGACAATAGGTTCACCGGGCAGTGGCAGACAACACTTTGCAAGCTGATACATTAAGCCTTCAAGTCCGATTATCTCCTGCTTACTTGATTGAAGTCTTTGATGGGACATATAATGAGAAACATCATCAGATTTTGTATCATGTTTAAGCCTATTCATGACTTTAATGGCTGATATTTCGCCACTTCCTAAAAGTGCTAATAAATCTTCCACAGAAGTTAAATTCATAGTTTTTGCAATATTAAGAAGTTCGCCATTTTTAATACATTCATCATATATAGCCTTTGTAAGCTCTGCTTCCATAAGGTTTTTACCAATTCCAATGTATTCATCTCGTTTGTGTTTTTTAAACCATTGACGAATTTTAGATTGAGCCTGTTTCGTAACGGCAAAATTAAGCCAGTGCATCTTTGGCTCCGACTTCTTAGATGTCAAAATTTCAAGGATATCACCATTTTTTAATTTTGTATCAAGTTGAGCAATTCTGCCGTTTATTAAGACTCCCGTCGTTTTATAGCCCACATCTGTATGAATTTTAAACGCAAAATCAATAGGTGTAGCACCTTGTGGTAAATCAATTACGTCACCTGTCGGAGTAAATGCAAAAACTTGATTTGTAAACAAATCCATCTTTACTCTTTCGACAAAATCATTTGCACCGGCACTTTCTTGCTCCAATTCAAGCATTCTTCGCATCCAAGCAAATTGAATATCCGTTTTAGAATCAGCCTTCACTGAACCTGACTCTTTATAGCGCCAATGAGCCGCAACACCATATTCTGCAACGTGGTGCATTTCTTTTGTTCTAATTTGAACTTCCAGAGGTTTTTGTCGAGGACCTAAAACAGAGGTGTGTAAAGATTTATAACCATTACTTTTAGGCATAGCTATATAATCTTTAAATCTTCCGGGAATAGGTTTAAAGTGAGAGTGAATAACCCCCAAAACTTCATAACATTCACGTTCGGAATTCACTATAATTCTAACCGCAGTAACATCATACAAATCATGAAAAGCTATATTAAGACGTTTCATTTTTTTATATATGCTGTAATAATGCTTCGCTCTGCCGGTTATCTCTGCTTCAATTTTATTTTGCTTTAAATTAATTGAAATAGTTTGAATAAGCATTCTGACTGTTTGCTCACGTTCAGCTTTCTTTTGAGCTACAAGTTGAGCTATTTCAAAATATTTATCAGGATGCAAATATCTCAAAGATAAATCTTCAAGTTCAGATTTAATTTTACCGATACCAAGTCTACCGGCTAAAGGTGCAAATATATCTAATGTTTCTTGTGCAATTCGCTGCTGTTTATTTTGGGCCATATAATTCAAAGTTCGCATATTATGAAGTCTGTCTGCAAGCTTCAAAAATATTACACGAATGTCTTTCGCCATCGCAACAAACATTTTTCTAAAATTCTCAGCTTGACGTTCTTCACTTGACTTAAACTGGTATTTACCCAACTTAGTAACACCTTCAACAAGAGAACAAACATCATCACCAAACAATTCTTTGATTTGTTCCGGTGTGGTTTCTGTATCTTCAATTATATCGTGCAAAAATGCAGCCATCAAAGTATGATTATCGACACGCAAATCCGCTAAAATCAAAGCGACTTCACAAGGGTGAATGATATAAGGTTCTTCGCTTACTCGGTATTGCCCAGCATGAAGCTTCGCAGCAAATTTGTATGCTTCATCAATTTGAGCAATTTCTTCATCAGTTTTTCCCTGAGCGTGAAGAATTTCGTGTAATTTTTCAATCAATGTATCTGCATTCATATCTAAATCCTAACTTTAATATTGTTATTGTAAACCGTTTTTCAATATTTTTCCACTATTTATATTTTTGTTATTATATTTATATGATTTTTTACAAAAGGTATGATTTTATGTCACAAAACAACCCAAATAACGCAAATTGCATAAAAAAAACCGACAACGGTGTCTGCATATCAATCAAACTTACACCAAATGCATCGAAAGATGAAATTCTCGGATATTGCGATGAATACGTTAAAATAAAAATTTCAGCACCTCCAAATGAAAATAAAGCGAATAAAAAACTTATTATTTTTTTATCGAACTTTTTTAATGTACCAAAATCAGATGTTTCAATGATTTCAGGCGACAAATCAAGACTAAAAAGAATTGCTGTTAAAAACATCGAAGAACAAATTGTTAAACAAAAAATATTTGTTTATGATAAAATCATCATATAATAAAACTTAATGGAGAAAAATATGTTAACATTCGTATGGATAGTACAAATAATAAGTGCAATTTTACTGACAATATTCGTTCTTATGCACTCGCCAAAAGGTGATGGACTTGCTGCAATAGGCGGTATGGCAAACCTCTTTTCATCACAAAAAAGTGCAGAATCAGGACTTAATAAACTCACAATGTATATTGCAATAGTTTTTATAGTTACAACGTTCATTACAGGTTTCCAACTCGTAAAATAAAATAATAGTAAAAAAACAGCTTATTTGTAAAATAAGCTGTTTTTTTGTGTATTTTAAAAGATTTTTACATTTTTCCTGTAGAACCAAATCCTCCGGTACCTCTTGCCGTATCTTGGAGTTCATCAACAACTTCTAAATCACAGTGTTCAACTTTACATACAACCATTTGGGCTATACGTTCACCAGGTTCGATTGTATAAGGCTCCGATGAAAGATTTACGACAGGAACACACAACTCACCTCTATAATCAGAATCTACAGTTCCAACAGCATTAATCAATGTTATACCATGCTTAATAGATAAACCTGATCTTGCTCTAACCTGAATTTCATACCCCAAAGGAATTTCCGTCTTAATTCCTGTAGGAATTAACCGTCTTTCCAAAGATTTTAATGTTATAGGTTCTTCTATCGCTGCTGATAAATCCATACCGGAAGAGCCTTCTGTTTTATATTCGGGAATTACCTTATTATGCGGTAACCTCAAAATCTTTAACTGCGTCAAATTTTACCTTCCTTCCCTTAATGAAAATATCTCTTGGTGATTAGAAATATTCAGATTTTTAGACAAATTGTAGACTCCCTTCGATACTAAAGAATATTGATGTTTGGGAATTGTGTCGTAAATATCCTTTAATGCTTGGGTACAAATAAACTCATTTCTCAATGTTAATTTATTTATTGTATCCAAAATGTCTAATTTTTCTCTAAAATCTTCTGTTTGTCCAATTGAATTCATGCTGACTAAGAAATCTATTCGCAAGGACGGACGAATAAATTCTCGTGAAAGTGACATCAAGGTTTCCCTTGTATAAAATATAAAATCATCAAAATATGAAACATTTTTATAAACTAAAAATAATTTTTTCTTATAATAGCCTTTTTGAGTAACTTGATTTAAATTTAGGTTATTTAATAAAGACTTAAAGAAATTTGCTTTAATTTTTGCAATTTCTTCAGGAGAAATACTTGCCCCTTGAATAAACCCTGAAACCTGCTTTATATCAATATCCAACAGAAAAATAAAACCAGAAGTCGTTCCGTTTGAAACATTTTTTGTTTTCAAATTACTATTAGCACGTGCCATAGCTTTTTTTTGAGCTCTTTCAATACGTTTTTGATCTTCTATCTTAGCATTTTCTTCTAATTCAGCAAGATATTCACAAACGGATTTCAAAACAACAGCAATCAACATCAAACATATAGCACAAACAACACCTGTAAAATCAACCTCTTCTTTACCTTGAACAGCTTTGTATGTATAAAACATATTAACTACAGCCCATGCAGGCTTGAAAAATAAATACATACCACTCGACTGATTAACAATTTTTGCAGAATAAGCAAGCCAAAATAGTACATTACAAAAAGCATAAAAACCAATAAAAACCTGTATATATTTGAAAGCAT
>JBJEGN010000021.1:0-4133 GCA_051875105.1 Candidatus Gastranaerophilaceae bacterium | reverse complement strand
ATTGTTCAATCGCTCTGCTTCTCTTGCCATACTTACGGCAACATCTTCATCTTCAATAAGGTCAAACAGACTTAGCTGAGAACTAACTGTCTGAGGACTACTTCTTCTGCGGAATGTTTGAGGTTGTTCATCAAGCCTGTCCACCTCTGCGGATTCTCTGCTTTCAGCTTCTCCGTCACGCCCTCCGATTTCGCCATCTTCTGTACCATTTCCTCGACCTGTGCTTTCGCTGTTTGGTCTATTTCGTGAAGATGGTTCATCAATGTTCCTCGAATCATCATTGCTGAATAAAGGCTCCGTCTGTTCTGCTTGAGAAATTTCTTCCTCATCATTCCGTATTTGCCTATCGGCAGTCCGTTCTTCGGTGCTTCCAAGTTCGGTATCAGAATCCCGTTCTCGCTCCTGTAAGTTACCTCTGTCATTTATATCATTCCTTTCCGTATGAATTTGTGGTTGAGTTTCTTCTTTGACATTATTGTACTCCACATTTTTATTTTCTGCAAAAATTTTTGCTTGCTGTTGTTCTTTTTTTGCTTCTGCAACAATGGTAGAGGATATTTCTCTGAGTGCTTGTTCCGATATTTCGCTTACAGCGTTACCGAGAACAGACATTGTTTCAATAGTATTAAAGTCAATGATATGACGAAATTCCTCATTATCAAAGACCTCCTCCGGATGCAGTCCCATTCTTTGCATTATCATATATGCGACCGAAGCTTCAGCGGTTTGCTGAAATTCTACATCGACATTAAGCTCGTCCAAGTCAGCTAAAAAGCTATCACCCTTTGTATATCTAAGTTCAGATAAGTAATCAGCCTTGTTATCCTCAACCGCATTATGTGCAGCACAGATTATTGCATCCGTAAGTGTGGTTGTAATCTTGAGTTCTCCAAAGGTATTTTCAAGTGTTTCAATGATTGCATCGTCATACTTGTCATTATATTCCCAAAGCCTTATAACTGCATTTCTTGTGCGTGGTGTGGTATCCGATATATCAAACACGTGGTCAAGGAAGTATTCATTTCCTTGCTCACGCAGAAGGGCAATGCCTTTTGCACCTCGATTTATCCTGCGGTTTAGCTTGGTACTCCAAGTATCAAAGTCTGCACAGGCAGTTGCATCCGGGCGTTGAGCATAAATAAGAACTTGATCCTCAAATGGATATTTGTAGTGCCAAGCGGCAGAGCTTAAAAAGTCCGTCCATTTGCTTTGAGAAGATAACTCTTTAGTGCTGTCATAGGAAAGCTGAGTTATTCTTTGCAGTTTCGTTGCCATTTCTTATCACCTCCATAAGTCAATTTATCGGCTTGCATTTTTCTCAGCACGAATTTTATCGGCTTCTTTTATAGCTTGTGTAACAGACTTTATATTTCCGTTTTCAATCCTTTTTACAAAGTTTTCTCTGTTCTGCTCGTTCATACAGTATATGTGCCTGCACAGCCTTTGAACATTACCTAATGTATCACTTTTAGTGTTCACCAAGTTACAGACAAGCTCGCCAAGCTCATCATTGGGGGAAAGGTATATTTGCAGAGTTCTTGCATTATCAAGTCTTATCAGGCTTAGTGGAGTAAGTACGCCAATATTTTGTAGGTTTGTTTGCAAATCTGCGTTTCTGCAAGTCAAATCAGCTACAAGATTGTTCGTAAGAAATCGTACACTTGCTGTTACCATTTTCATCACGCACCTTTTTAGCATATTTTGTACGATTATCTCTCCGGATCTTTGGGCGGTTTTGTCTTTTCAACTCCTGCAAGCTTTTTCAAGCCTTTCATTGTTTTATCAGTGCAGCCTTCAAAATCTGCTTTTCTGTTTATGAAGCTCTTTGCATTTTCCATAAAAGTAGGCGTACCAACATCAACCAAGTATCCTCGTGCGGCACTTTCTATATAAGCAAAGAAATCGTCCTTTGTTTTACATTCCTTTGAAGCATTTTTAATATCTGTGTTTGAAATATCCAAATACACAAGTTGACCTCCGGCATTTGCATCAGGGTTATAATAAACCTCGGTTATGCCATTATCAGTTTTAAAAAACTTATCTCTGTCAATATCGTCATAGTTCTGCTCAACAAATTTTAAGTCTTTGTAGGTCTGAAGCAGTTGCTTATCGTAGCAGTAGATATATGCGTTATATGTGTTTTTCCTTGGATCGCAACGTATGTAATATACATTTTTCTCTGTTGTTACCTTGTATCCGCAAATATCCTTGTCGCTTGCAAACTTTTCGGCATTTAAGTCATACGATGCATTATGCATCGCTATCCGGCTTTTAAGTATCGGATTATCTGCTTGAAATCGGAAATAGTTTATTACATTATCACATTCACGGCTGAAATCAGTAGTATGATATTTATTATAAATCTCTTTATTTTCAACCATTGATGTTGTCTGTAAACGCTCGTTAATAGAATTATCAAAGTAACATCGGATATAGCAAACACACCCACGATTTAATGTATCATTCTTGTCCGAAGCAAACATATATTCAAATTCTGATTGTTCTATTTTTTCAAGTTCATACTTCGGTGTGTCTTTCGGGCGATATACACTACCGCCACGCTCCATAAGTTCTGCAAATTCACAGATGTGAAATACATTGTAACCTATTTTAGTATGATAATCATCAATGTATGTGCATTGCCGGTCTGACATAGAGCCGTCTGAAAATGTGACAGTTATACTTTCGTTGTCCTTGATGCGAAAAAGCTCATTGTAATGACTGTCAATAAATCTTATTTCTTTATTTTCCATTATCTCTCGACCTCCTTGCGTGACTTTTTCTTTTCCTTGCCGACTTCTTTGTATTTACCCGTGTATTTAAACAATTCGTGTTCGCCGGGCAAATATAGGTTTCTATTTTCAAGGCATTTGAAAACATCACACTTTGAATCGCCTGAAGCCTTATAAAAATCACTATACGAATAAATCTTATTGGCTTTGCCGTGAACACCCTCATAAGTTTCCGTCCACATTCTCATATCTTTATCACTATGTAAAAATTGTGATGTTTTGTAAATAGGTTCGTTTTTAGGAATATTGCCAACAGGTAAAAAGTGATATTCGCCATATTGAAATGTATTAGGGTTTTTCATAGCCTTTTCGCACTCTAAAATATCAGTAAGCCAAGCGGGATAGCAATCTTCTTTTAATATCCCAATGACGGAAGCTCGTCTGTATTTCATTTCTTCGCCCGTAAACATTTCCTTACAAAATACCGAAGTTCCAAGTCCATCAGCTTTTGCACCGTTACCACCCGTACACCTCATAATCTGATAATGTTCATTTCTATATTCGGGAGCTAATTTATCCGGTTTTAATACAATAATTTTACCGATAAAGCTTTCGTTGCCAATAGGTATGCAATCATCTTTCGTTAAAATATTCATACACAAATCACATCTGCCGACTTTTAATTTTTCTATTTCGGCTGAAATTCTTTGTGCGAATATGTCAGCTACCTCAACATAATCGACAGAATAATGAACATCCGTATATCTTTCAAATATTTCATTAAACTCATAATTTGCAACAATATAATATTTTCCGTCTTTTGCATGCATATTTTCTCCAAGCACAAATTCTTTTTCACCAATTTGCATTGATTGTATTATTGTATAATCTCCGGCTTTTCTGATTTCTTTTTCATCACTCATTATCTACACCTCGTTTTCTGTTGTTTTTATGCCTTATCTCATATAACTCCTTGTAATTGATATGAGGATATTTTTTAAGACACTCTTGATGTTCTTTTTCTGTTTTATAAAAACTGCACTTGCCACAATTACACGACATTTCGGTTAAGGCAGCACAAAAATTTCTGCGTCTGTAAAAGTGGCAATCAGATTTCGCCATAAAATCACCTCTCAGGCTCAGGTGCTTTTTTCTTTTTGCTATGCTCGTAAAACTCAGCCTTATGAACACCTCGCTCACAAAAATCTTTTTGTGCCGAAACCAAATTATTAAAATAATGTCCCCAAAAGTAATTGTTTTTATCTTTAACACTACATTCCCATGTTACAAACATATCAGGGCGTGTTTCGTGAACGCCGAGTAAGATTTCCGAATCTCCGATTGTAATTGAATTTGTTATAATGTAACCTGCGTTTTTTCTCCAATCCATTGCATTTACCT
>JBJEGN010000020.1:0-4174 GCA_051875105.1 Candidatus Gastranaerophilaceae bacterium | reverse complement strand
TGTCTGTTTTTGTCTACGGAACGATATTTAACAGCAAGAACCCCTTCAGCGTATTTTGTTGCCATTCCGAAAAATGCAGCAAGCCACATCCATAATAACGCTCCGGGACCACCCATTTTAACCGCTGTTGCAACTCCGACTATGTTTCCTGTTCCGACTGTTGCCGCAAGAGCTACACACAATGATTTGAAACTTGATACATCTCCTTTTCCTTGATTTTCTGCTTTGAAAATTAATCTTAAGGCAAGAGGAAGTTTTGAAATTTGTAAAAATCCTAATTTTAAAGTCAAAAATATTCCTGTTCCGATTAATAATATAATTAACGGAGCACCCCATAAAAATGTATCTATTTTACTTAATATTGTTGTTATTACTTCCATTTGTGGTTATTGTAGCACAAGCAAAAAGAATTTAAAAAATTTAATTTTTTATCTTTTCAAGAAGTTCGTTATATACGTTTATTGTTACAAAACAAATCGGTAATTCCCTCTTAACAAGGCTTTCTATTGTTAGTTCAAAAGATTTTAACATAGCTTTATCCAACGCAAAATCACCAATCATAACATTTTCGATTTTTTCTCTAAATTCAATTTCTCTTGTTCTATGTTCAATTTTATCTGCAATAAAAATAATTTTTTCAAAATTACTCATACCACATTTTCCAATGGTATGAAGTCTTATTGCGGATAAAATTTCTTTATCTGTAATTCCAAATTTTTTATGTGCAATATAAGCACTCACCGGAGCGTGAATGGTCTTTTTATTGTCTTTCTCTGTTTCATCCAAGTCGGGAGTATGATCTTTGGCAATTTTTTTTGATAACTCAAAATCCATACACTTTGCACAATCATGCAAAAGTCCTGCTAAATATGCCTTTTCTTCATTACAGCCAAACTTCTTCGCAAGTTCTTTTGCCATCTCTGCAACACCGATTGAATGCTCATATCTTTCAGCATTCAAATCTATTTTTAATTTTTCTAAAATTTCATCAATCGACATTTCTGTATAAATTGTGTTCATAAATATACTTTTCAACCTCTTTGGACGTAAGATTATTTAACGGTAGACCTTCTTGACATAATTCCCTGATTTGTGTGGATGATATGTCTATTTCGGGCATGTTTAACCGTTTATAATTATAACCTTTTTTTTCAAGTTCTTTGTATTTTTTTTCATCATAATCGTCATCTCTCGGCAAAACGATAAAGTTTATCAAATTCTTTAATTCTGAAGAATGGTACCACGATTCGATTTTCAAAAATGCATCATCTCCGATTATAAAATACGGTTTTTCTGTCAAATTCTCTTTTTTATACAACTCTTGAATTGTTATATATGTGTAAGATGGAGTTGTTCTTTGAAATTCTATATCAGATACATAGAAACAAGGATAATCCTCAACAAGCAATTTTGTCATATTAAGCCTGTGTAAAGCTTCACTCTCATTGAGTGTTTTATGCGGAGGTTTTGCAGCCGGAATAAAAATAATTTTGTCAAAATTACAGGTTTGCAAAACGAATTTCGCAACCTGTAAATGACCGTTATGAGGCGGATTAAATGTTCCCTGAAACAAACAAATCGTCATTATCTGAAGTTCGTTTGCGGGAATGCTTTTTTAATGCCTGCCCTGATTTTATTTATTTCCGTATCGATGACTTCATCTGTCAATGTTGCTGTCGGATTTTGGAGCTTAACTCTGAAAGCCATGCTCTTGAAGCCTTTTTCGATATGTTCACCTCTGTAAACATCAAAAACTTCAGAGCTTTTGAACAATTTATTATCAGCTGATTTTTTAATAACTGCTGATAATTTTTCACAACTTGCATCGTCATTGATTGAAAATGCTATATCTCTTTGAATTTCCGGGAACTGCGGAAGTTTCTTGAATTTAATAACACTTCTCGAAACTTGTTCCAAGATTTTTTCCAAATCTAAATCAAAAAGATAAATCTTTTGGTTTGATTTCAATTTTTCTGTCAAAATCGGGTGAACTTCACCAAATACACCTACGCAGGGATTGCCTTTTGCCAAAATGCTGACTCTTGCACTTCTTCCGGGGTGAAGATATGAAACATCACCACAAGGAGTAAGTTTAATTCTTTCTCCAAGCCCTAACATATCGAAAAGACTTTCCATAACACCTTTTAAGGTATAGAAATCAACTGTTTCTTTATGTTTCCAACTACCTTTTGAAGTATCGCCCGTCAAAATACCGCATAATGTCAAAGTTTCTTTAACACCGCTGTTTTCACGAGTAGGAGCTTCTGTTGCGAAATATGTTTTTCCGATTTCAAAAAGTCTTAAATCCTTATTGCCGTTGTCATAATTGGTTTTGAATGCTTCAAGCATATTTACGACCAAAGTTTGACGGAGCATTGTAGCATCTTCCGATTGAGCATTTTTAACTTTTACGGATTGAGCTTTATCATAAGTTAAACCAAACTTTTTAAGCAGCGGTTCGCCGATTAAAGATGATGACATAGCTTCATAGAAACCATGGCCTAAGAATAAGTTTTGAATTTTTGCAACGGTTTTTGTTTCAAAAGAAATTTCGGGAGCCATTGTCTTTTTAGGCAAAGCAGCTTCGACCTTATCATAGCCGTAAATTCTTGCAACTTCTTCGATTAAATCGATTTCACGATAAACATCAATTCTTCTTGCTCCGGGAACGATGAATTTTGCTGAATTTTCGTTTCTTTCAGACATTTTGAAATCCAAACGTTCAAGAATTTCAACCGCAGTATCGGGGTTAATTTCTGTTCCCATAACTTTATTAATTTGCGAAAATCTTAATTCAACTTCGCATTTAGGTTGTTGATTTGAGCCTGTTTCAGCAATTCCGACTAATTTCGCATCGGCAAGTTCTTGTAAAAGTTGAATAGCTCTCAAAAGAGCAGGTTTTGTTTTATCTAAATCAACACCTCTTTCAAATCTTGCACTTGCTTCACTTCTGTAACCGATACTTCTTGCGCTTTTTCTATTGCAAGCTGGAGTGAAATATGCAGCTTCAAGGACAATATTTTTAGAATTATCATCGATACCGCTGTTTAAACCGCCAAATACCCCGCCAACACAGACAGGAGATTCTTTTGTCGCAATTAAAACCGTATCGTGTGTCAATTTTCTTTCAACTTCATCAAGAGTTACAAGCGTTTCGCCTTCTGTCGCACGTCTTACACAAAGATAACCGTTTAATTTATCTTTATCAAACGAGTGCAAAGGTTGACCGTATTCCAAAAGAACGTAGTTTGTAACATCGACAATGTTATTGATTGAACGAATACCGCATGCTTCAAGACGTCTTTTCATCCAATCGGGAGAAGGTTTTACAACCAAATTTTCCAAAATTGCTGCCGAATAATACAAACAAGTATCTTCATCTTTTATTTCCACTCGGAAATCGCAATTATTAACTTCTTTTATATCTTGCGGATATGAGAACTTAAAATCTCTGCCGTAAATAGCAGCAAGCTCACGAGCAACGCCGACAACAGACATTTCATCACCTCTGTTAGCCGTCGGAGCTACATTCAAAACTATATCTTCTTTAATGTTCAATAAATTTTCAACGGGTTGACCGAGTTGAATATTTTCAAACAATCTGTTCAAAACAAGTATGCCATCTTGTTCTTGAAGATTTTCAAGACCGAGTTCATCTTGCGAACAAAGCATACCTTCCGAAACAACTCCTCTGATTTTTGCAGGAACGAGTTCAAATTGTTCGCCTGTGTGTCTGTCGAGGACTTTTGAGCCGATTGATGCGTAAGGAATAATTTGACCGACCTCAATGTTTTGAGCACCGCAAACTACCGTTTTAACAGCAGTTCCGTTATCAATCGTTACGAGGTGTAAGTGATCGGAATCGGGGTGATTATCAATTTTTTTAATTTCCGCAGTTACGATGTTTGTAAATTTTGCACCGATTTTTTCTATATCTTCAACTTCAAGACCGCTCATAGTGAGTGCTTCCGCAATTTCTTCCGGAGTATGGTCTTTTAAATCAACAAATTCATTAAGCCATTCAAGTGATATAAGCATTTTTTCCGCCTTTTTGTCTTTTACAAAACAATATTAATATAAATATAATCTGATGTACATGCCTGCTAAAAAGTTGAATTAATAAAAATTCGTTTTTTGTTACTGAGGGTAACGAGAAGTTGCTTTTCTTAGCATT
>JBJEGN010000019.1:0-4183 GCA_051875105.1 Candidatus Gastranaerophilaceae bacterium | reverse complement strand
AATTGTTTGATAAAGTCAAATACAACAGTCAAGAATGTTTTATTTTTGCACGAAGAAGCTCCGGATATTTCGATTTGCGTCGTCTTGACGGAACAGTTGTTAGCCGCTCAGCATCTTACAAGAAAATAAAACTTCTTGAAAAAAGAAAATACAATCTTATAGAAAGGACAAAGGTGTAATTGGAAGCAATTCCTTCCGCTACTTATAGAAGTAGAGGTCTCCTTGCTTGTTTTAAATGAATAACGAAATATTTGAACAGATTCAACAAAAAGCTAAGAAACTCGGCGTCGTTGTCGATTTTACCAAAAATGATATTATCGACTTCGGCCATCTTGATAGCACTTGGTATTATAACCGTGAGTGTGTTGCAAGTATTACCAAAAAAATTTACGGGCAACAATACGAATTGCTTATTGTCCCAAACGGTGAAATAAGTCTTTATGGCTGTATTGCCGGCGAAGAGGCTGAATTCAAAAACAAAGAGGTTGACCGTCTGAGAATTGAATATGGTTTTAATGATGAAAAACTTCAAGAATATTCAATTACTTTTGATCCTAATGATTATCTTGATTGGGATAACAATAACTGGTTTGCAGCCCGGTTTGTTGTAAATGACAATGTTGTCTCAACGTATGATGAAATATTAGATTTTGACATTCTCGAAGTTATGAACGATTTAGAAGGCTTGGTTGAACTTCTGGATAAATTCATTCAAAACTACCGTCTGCATAAAATCAAAGGGGGAAGTATGGTTAATAAAGGAGATATTATTATTTTTCGCAGTGACGGATACGGAGACTACGACTGTAGAATTAACACGACAGGAGAAGTCTTAGAAGTGTCAGAAGACACAAATATAGCCTTTTGTCGATTAGATAATATTGACGGAGACGAAAATGTTTGTCTGTGGGTTCCTGTTGAAAATTTGGCTATCGTTAAATAGGAGGAATTGATTAAATGCTGTTGGAAATTCAAAACAAAAAAGGTGATTTATTAAAGACCGAAGCTGATATTATTTGTCATCAGGTAAATTGCTTAGGTATTATGGGCGGAGGTATTGCTAAACAAATCAAAGATACATATCCAAATGTTTTTAAACAATATTATGATTTATGTAAGCCATACCAAGAAGCCCCTGAAAAACTATTAGGAGAGGTACAAATATGTGATACTGTTAATTATCGCATTGCTAACATTTTTTCACAATGTAATGTTGACAGTACCGTAAAGCAAACTGATTACGAAGCAATTAAACAAGGTATGCGAAACCTATTTGTATATTTGTATCGTAATAAAGGTACAAAAACAGATTTTAAGATTGCTTTTCCTAAAAATTACGGTTGCGGACTTGGCGGCGGTGATTGGAAAGAAGTTGAAAAAATCATCGTACAAGAAGTTGCATATTACGCATATAAATGTAACTTAAATGTTGGGCTTTTATTTGTTGACTTTAAATCATAATTTGTTAGAAAAGGCGGTTATTCGCCTTTTCTTTTTATTTTAAAATTCTGATACAATTATATTATAAGTTTTAAACTTCAACTGAATAATTAATATTCTTTTGAAGTTTTATTTTTTTTGAATTTAAAATAAAAAACAGAAAGGAAAGGTTATGAAAATCTTCTACATTTTAAACACTACAGGGGAGAGAAGTAGACAGATAAGTGGCTACTTTTCCACTCTGGAAAAAGCAAAACAAGCCTTAAAAGCTTGTTCCGATTGGTATCGGGAGAATGGAACCGGAAAAATTTATTCTATTAATATAGATGAACTTGAACCCGTCCCGGAACTTATTTACGAAAACTAAGGAGGATTTTGTATGAATAAGTTTTTCACTTCTGTTGGCAGCAAAAAAGAAGGCATTGTCAACAAGATAGAAGAACTTCTTGACGAACTTGAGACTCTTCAAGAGGAAACAGAAGTTGTTCAGGGAAACGAACAATTGGTTTTAGAAATAGGGGAAGCTATCGGAACATTAAATAATGCTGTTGATATGATTGAAACCGATACTTCTGCTGAAATTATTCAGTATCTTGAACAAAACGGCAGAAAATCGGGCGTAATGATTTTCAAAGATAGCTCTGAAATGCTTGACACTTTAAAAGACGGATATGATTTGTACTCACCGTCTCTTGGAAAGTACCTTTTCGTTTACAACGATGCAGGTTCTGTTTGTTATTATGATATATCTCCCAATAAGATGTATGAACTAATAACAGAAGCTTTGAAAGTAAACGATTACATTTCGGCTTTCTTGGGCCCGGGAGGCTTTATTTGTGACGATATAAGTTACGAATATCCACCAACTGTTTATTCAAACAAAGATTTGTGTGAAGAATTATATCAAGTACAAGATTGGGTAATCGTAAATACCTATAAGGAGGAAAAATAATGAAAAAAATAAAATTGTTAAAAAATCCTGTTCGTATTTTTGTTTGTGATGAACAGGGAAAAGAAATGGTTTTGTCACAGAATGAAGTTGAAATAGCACAAAGCTTAATCAACTCTATATATTATCGACAGGATGTCGAAAATGTTCTTGAAGAAGAAGGCTATTCGGAAGAAGTTTTTCAGGATGAAGCTTTACTCCAAGAAATAACAAATTCATATCAGAAAGAAAGAGAGATCTCTGACGGTTCTGATTGTGACAGTTGTAAAGATTGGCGTCAGTGCCTATATTGTATTCTGTTCGCTTTTTCTTCGGAACTAAAAAAATACAATAAGGAACAAAATAATGGCTAACATCTGCATGAACTACATTAAAGTATTTTCCACTTCCGAACAACTTAAAAAGTTATATGGCTTGTTAGAAAAGTGGACAGAAAATTCAATGTTGGATTTTGTCCATAAAAATGATGTCCTTAATGTTTTATATCAAGCCGGAATAGGCTTGGAAACACAAACTATTGAGGATATTCAAAATAATGGGTATAGGCTCACCCTTGGAAAACGTTATACCGGGCGAGCCTATATTACAGATTCTTTTATTCTTTCACTTCCTGATGAAAGCGAAAGGGATCAAACTGCCATATTAGAAATTTTTACTGACTCCGCTTGGCAACCGGATATTTCCGTGTGGAAAAGAATTTGTGATAAGTATATTGGGGAGGATCAGTACGATTTATATTTTGAATCAGAAGAACCGGGTAATGATATATTTGTTACAAATGATCCTGATTATTTAAATAATTATTATTTTACAGTTTATGATGATGAATATGAAGAAAAATTTGCTGAAATAGGATTAGAATCTTATATGACATATCCACCAAGTCAAATTACATATTCATTGAGAAAACTTTTTAATGATAATTTAAGTAGTGAAAAGGATTTAATCACTACTTTCAATCAAAAATACGCCGAAATAGCTTCATTATCTCAATTTGAAGCTGGCGAAATAGAAGATTATTAAAAGAAAGAGGAAAATATTCTTTATGAATCTTTGCTACGACATTAAAATTAAAAAGCTCACCATTTCGGTGAGTTTTTTGTTTTTTTATTTTTGTGTTATAATTAAAATATCAGTTATTTTAAAAGAGTTTGCGTGTTTTTGCAGGCTCTTTTTGTTTAGGGGTGTTATAGCCCGCACCTTGCAGTTAGCAAGGCACCCAAGTAATTTAAAGCCGCCTGAGCGGCTAATGTTATAAAAATTGGAGGAAATAAAAATGTTAAAGTTGTTTTTCCTGATTTTAGTAATTAATATTTTCGCGTTCGTAGGATTCGCGTCAGGAGTATTATTACTCCAAGAAAAAAACTTTACATTGGTGTAATCATAACAATGGTTATGATTATAACCAGTATTGCCGGTAACGCTTATGTTACAAACGGCACAAAAGTCTCTGAAAAAGAGACATACCAAATAGAAACTGTCACTAATGACAGTCAAACTTTTTGGTATATAGACGCCAAGGGTAACACCAAAAATGTTACTCTTGGCGGCGATGACGAAATCGAGCTTGTATCAGAGGGTGACCCTCGTATTGAGGTAATAACTGATAAATATGCTCGATTCGGTATCAAAGAAGTTCGGTATGCGATTCGTGTACCGGACTAAAATAAAGGTCCGCTTTTGCGGGCTTTTTATTTTTCTTACATGTGTGCTCGGCACGCGTAATAACTCGGCGGTGGAAGTCCGCTACAGGCTTGGCAGTAGGAACTGTTAGCCAAAGACAAGGGCGTCCGT
>JBJEGN010000018.1:0-4188 GCA_051875105.1 Candidatus Gastranaerophilaceae bacterium | reverse complement strand
AAAAAATTCACTATTATCGTAAATATTTCTCATTGATAATTACCTCCACAACTTCAAATTTATATAACTAATTATACCACACTCGTATATAAAATAAAACATTCAAAGATTTTAGAAATAATAAATTTGATTAACAGTCACTCGACTGTCAACTGACTTATGAATGAGCCATAATTTAGAAGAATTCAGATATTGAAATTAGTGAACACAGAATATAGCATAAAAAAAGACAGTAGATACAAAATCTACTGTCTTGTGGCTCCCCCAACTGGGCTCGAACCAGTGACATCATGATTAACAGTCATGCGCTCTCGACTGTGTATATTCATATACCTGTCTACGGCAATAGATAAACCTATTATATTCTTATTGTGCTCTGTTTTATAATTAAATTATATCAGTTGAAATTATAGATGTCAATTATATCAAAAACTGCTCATACGAAGAGTCCATAAGGATTTGTACTGAGTATCCCTTGCCTACCAAAATTTCCTTGAACAATTTACAAATTATCATTCTCTGTCTTTCGGCAGGTGCGTTATCAAACTCGTCAGCCCAGCTTACAAATTCTTCATAGTAGTAATCAATCTTGCTCATATCGGTTTCTTTGTCATTGAGCTGATTCTGCTTTTCAGTGATTCGCTGAACATTGTCTGCAATTTTACCCTTTGTAGTTTCAATAGCCATTGAAAGCACATCGGGAGTGAATTTGCTATCGCCCAACAATGAATTTGCGATTTCCTCTGTAAGCTCACCGAGCTTTCTTTTTAAAGTTTCGGTTTCCTTATTCAGCCTTTTGATTTCAGTCTTGATTTGCGAGATTTGTGTTCTGTACTTCTTCTCAATAGCTGCATCCTTTGGTGTAGCTTTGATTTTATAAAAACATTTATGCAAGGCGTCAAGCACAATTCCATCTACCTTTGCGGCTGAATATACCGACTGTCCGTCACACTCGTTGCGTTTCATTGCTTTGCCTGAGCATAGATAGCGGAATCTCCTGCCACCGTCATGAGTTGTACCGTCTTTTGTTGTATATCTGTCTACAAAGCTGTTGGCACATAGTTTCTTGCCGCAATGAGCGCAGTAAATGTTACCGCCAAGCATTGTTGAAGATTTGGCTGTTCGGGCAAGCTGAGTTTTCTTCTCGTTGGTGTACTTTCGCTGTTCAAGAATTTTCTGTGCTTCATCAAAGACTGCGTCATCAATTATCTGCAATTCTTTGACTCTTTTCGAGGTGACTCCGCCTCGGTTATAGTAACCGCAGTAGATTGGATTTTGCAAAATTCTCTTAATTGTATTTGACTGAAATTTTGCACCGTTATGTGTAAGCATTTTACGGTCATTAACATACTGTGCCATTACATATGAACCGTAGCCGTCCTTGACAGTTTTCTCGAAAATGGTTTTTACCATTTCCTTTTCTATAGGGTCAATCTCAAGGGTTAGAAGTTCCTTCCCCCTCTTATTGACCACACCGCTTTTAACAAGCCTATATCCGAAAGGAGCACATCCGCCTGTGTAAATTCCATCTTCTACAAGTTGATGGAGGCGAGTTTTTACACGCATTGATGTTTTCTGACTTTCGCCGTTTGCCTGCCAGAAGCGTATGTAATTCATCAGCTTGTCAACATGGCTGTCCATTCTCTGTTCGCCCTCGTTGACGCTCCACACTTCTATGCCGTGCTGAATGAACCATTCGACAACGAACGGGGTTTCGTTATCAATTCGTCCGATTCTGTCAAACATAAATACAAGAAGTATATCAAACTCTTTGTTCTCCGCTGCCGTCTTTAACTCCTGAACGGCATCTCTGTCATTTGCCGAAACCTTAAAGCCTGAAACACCTTTTTCCTGAAACTCTTTCTTGATTACCCATCCGGGCTGATGCTCGGCAAATTCTCGGCAGGACTGTTTCTGCATCGGTATGTCGTTTTTATCAACCTGACCTTTGGTTGAAACTCTGTATAAACAGTAAACTGTTTTCATTGTTTTTTCTTGCGTCGGTTTTGTCGTTACCATATTAACCTCTCTTTCTCATTTGTACCGACACTATTCTTAGTCTGAGTTGAGATTTCTCTCTGCTTACATTATACCATTATATAATGTAATATCCAGACCAATGTCGGTACAAAATCATTTTTAGACAAATAAAAATGCCGTATAAATACCTGCGTATCTACACGACATCTTATAGAATATTTATTTTATTCTAATATAATCACTCTTTTGAAAGTTCCATAAGCATTAATAGTGCTTCATGGACAGTTGTAAATGTATGTTCTCCTCTGAACAGCCACTGATTACGTTGTTGCTCATCTTCCGGTAATCCATCATCTTTTAACCGTTCCAATGTCCATTGTCCATTTTCTACGGCTGCTAAATAATGCTTTGCGATATTCTCAATGGATGTATAATCACCTTTTATATAAGTAGGTTCTATTTTTCTGACTTCATTCAGAATTTTTTCTTTATCGGCAGATGTAGCAATTGACGGTGCAGTTTTTTTGAAATGAAGAAGTAACCAATACTCAATACAACCTGTTGTCATCAGCAACCTAATTTTCAGCGGATTATTACGAGGTCTTGATTTTATGATATCTTTCAAACATTTCATTTTTTCATCCCATTGGTCACCCATTTCTATTTCTGTATCAAAGAAAAGCCATATTTCATCAAGTTCTTCTACATCACTTTTAAATCTTCTGTTGTTTCTATAGTAAGACTTAGCAGTTAAGAAAGTACCTTTCTCACGATGACATTTTATGATCGCATATTCTTCAAACTCTTCTTTCAAAAATTTTGAGTATGCTTCTTCGCTTTCTCCTTCCCAAAACACATATATAGCTTTTTTAACAGGTTTGTTTTTGGATATTCTTGCCATTACTACACCTCCTCAATGGATGGAACAGCTCCGAATTTTCCCATTAAATAAGCTTTTTGAATATTAGTCATATCATTGCGTATATTGAAATCAAAAAGTGAATAAAGATTTGATACACCATCTTTTTTACTTTTATCAACAAAGTATATTTGATCTCTGCGAAGTATTTCCTGATTAAGTAATGCGGTTTCATGAGTTGTAAAGATTATCTGTGCCTGATTAGAATTACTTTTTCTTCGCTGATATCTATTGATGACATATTCCATAAGTTTTAGATGTAATTCTCTTTCAAGCTCATCAACAATCAAAACGCCACCATTATCCAATGTTTTCTCAACTGCCGGAGCTAAAGCCATCAATCTCCTTGTACCATCCGACTCATCGCCAAGTGCAAGTTCAAACATATCCTGTTTTCCGTTTTTATTAACACCTAAGTGATATGCCGTACTTTTTAATTCACCCGTATTAAGCCTTATTTCAGATTCATTTCCGCTTTGCTTTAGAGCATTACTAAAAGCTTTTAATGCAGCTACCATACCCTTAATTTGTTCAGGTAATTCTTCGGAATCAAGTTCAATCTCCTTGTTATTTATTTCAAAACGCATATCTTGAATACCTACATCCGCTGTTTTTGCTGCCGATACTATTGCTTGTAGCATTGCTTCGTCTTCGCTGTAATCTATCAGGCTTTGATTAATATCGGTATAATCACGAGAAAACACCACTTTATCACGAAACCATCTCATGGCTTCTATACATGGCTTATAATTCATAGTACATGATACCGCAAAAAAGAGCTGATTTGGTGCAACAGCCGCTGCAATTAATTCTTTATGCTTGCGCTCATTATTTTGTGGAAACTTGAATCTCCCGTTTTCACGGCTAAATATACTTGCTTCTCTACCATTAGGGGAAGCTTTAAGATATTCTGTTTTTATTTCTTCCTGAGTAGCAGAAAAACCGTAAGTATATTTTACTCCGTCATGCACATAACAGAATTCAAATTCTGTCGGTTCATTACATGAATAATCATCTAAACGAAACGGATTGACTGGAACTTTTGCATTTTCAGTTTGAGTCTTTTGTGCATTACAAATAAATTGGACGGCTAGCCACATAGCACGTATCAAATTACTTTTTCCACCACCATTCTTCCCGTATATAGCAATTGCAGGAAGATACTTGCTTTTTCCTAATTGAAGTAAATCAGCTGCACTATCTTTTAGTGCAGCGGCCTCCATATCTAAAACTGCCTCACCTTTCAACGAACGATAATTTTTTGTTTTAAAATATAAAAGCATTCCTTT
>JBJEGN010000017.1:0-4201 GCA_051875105.1 Candidatus Gastranaerophilaceae bacterium | reverse complement strand
CATATTTCCAGAATTCTCGGATGCTTTTACCACTTCCTTTTTATCATGCCTCCTTGTTTTCAAAAACTGAATTTATAATAAAGTACCCTCATATACTATATCTCTAAAAAATCCGTTTTTGTGATAAAAACTTTATAAATATTTTAAATCATTAAAATATGGTTTTGTCAAGTACTTTTGCCTAAAAGCATAAAAATAGGGCAAAAATGCAGAAAATAATAAGTAAATCCATATGATATCTTAATTATATATCATCCGTTTTTTTAATAATTAACAAGTTTAATGGCAGAGGTTTGAGTACCTCTGCCATTAAACTTGTTAAAAGAATGGTTATTTTTCATATCATTATTCATTGTTATTTCTTCTGAAGAACAGTTCATTAACATACACGATTACCGTAAACACAAATAATTGGATATTAAAACCATTCTATATTAAGCAAGTTTTTTCTCAAAAGTAATAATTCAGACAGTCAAATATTGAAGAATAATTCACAAATAAGTTTATGTTAGTTCAAAGTTTTTCTACACAATAAAAGAATTTCCTTAGCTTTTTTATCGGTAGATGTTAAATCTTTTTCCCAATTACTAGCATTTACATATTTCTTTTCGATAACTTCAAGATGATTCTTCTCACAAAGTGTTACGATTTCATCCATTGAAAATCTCTTATCCATCACTACATATTCTACTGGAATATCATTTTTTGGAGAAAACTGCTCTTTTCTATAGATTATCTTTGTTTTAGTGTCAACCAAATAATAATTAGGGTCAAAAATGTTACCGGTCTTTTCCATAGTATCACTACTTGGCAATTTAAGAATTTCATTTGGATTTTTATCAAACTCAAATTTATAAATAGCATTGTATTCTGTTGATTCATAATTCATAACTGAAATTAATGCTCTTCCCCCAAGTTTTAGATTATATGAAATTTGTTTAATTATATTTTCATTATCTATGCTTTTTTTGAAAGTTCCGATAACATCATAAAGACAAATTATTGCGTCTGCTTGATCTTTGTATTTAAAACTCCTACAATCATCTTTAATAAATACAACATTTTTGTAATTAGATCTTTCAGCGTTGAATTTAGCTGTTTCTATATTTTTTCCTATATAATCGATACCAATGACTTTTTTGCAATAATATGATAGTTGCACGGAATGGCGACCAACTCCACAACCAAAATCAAAAACTAAATCGTCGTTGGTAATATCACATTTTTTTACTATATAATCCGTTTCATCTTTTGTATGCTTCATCCATTTGTGATTTGTATCATTCAATTCCATTCTCTCATAAGCTTTTTGTGTTATTTCTTCAGATGCGGATATCATATTAGCTATTTCTTCTGTTGTTAATTCAATTTGCTCTTGATCATTGAAAGTAAAAGCGAACCATTCCCAACCATCTTTTAGATCGCCCAAGGTCCATTTTACATCTTGAGAAACAATATTTTTTATTTTGTTTTCATTATTTGAATGGTCAACATGAAAATTTGTGTTTATTTGAGATGTTCCTTTATTAATTTCAATTTCTGTTTTTGAATTTATATATGGAGTAAATTCAGCAGATATATTCAATAGTCTTCTATAGTTTTTCTTAATTCTTACCGGATCTGTTCTTCTTCTTGTAGCTTTTTCTAATGCTCTTATCGCATAAGGATTTGAACTTACTATACCCCAAGCTTTATCGTTAGACATACACCATATAGAGTACAAAAGATTTTTAGCTATTCCTCGATTTCGATATTCTGTATGAACTACAAGCTGTGTTACCCAAGAGACAACACCGAAATCCTTTATATTTTTACGACAAACAATAGCATAACCAATTAACTTTTCATCGTCATAAGTATAGTAAATATTGGTTTTTTCTTTTTCCAACCAATTTGTTAATCTCGCTTTTGAAAGTTTGATATTTGAATGAGGATTTACTCCTTTGTCACTCCATTTTCCATAATGGTTAGAATACAATTCTACACATTTTTCTAAAAATGCTGTATCTTCAATAGCACTTAATCCACTTTTATAATTGATTTTATTATTCATTTGATCACCTTGATTAAATTTATAAACATGTTTAGTATAACACCATTAATTATTATGTTCAATTATTATTTTTAGAATTAATATCAGCACTTTACAGACATTCGGCAGACACTAATACTGAAAAACTGTCTATTCGAGCAATAAATTTCAGTCGAGCCTACCGCTCTGACTCCGTCATTTAAGGTTCGAATCCTTATACCTCTGCCAAGATGAGCAGAAACCGCTAAATATTAGTTGTTTCTGCTCTTTTTATATCCAAAAATTGTTCAAAATCTGCTGAAATCCACACAATTTGCGAGTTTGTATTTTAACAGATTTTTAGGTTGCAGACATTTGAGAGATACGGCAGATACGCTTTTGAACGCAATTTCCTCGCTCCTAAACGCTCCGAATTTTTCCGGAAGAGATGAAGATAAACGAGAGATAATTTACAAATCATATACACAAAAAAAGGCTGGAATCCCGACGAACTCCAGCCTTAATTTTATGTCTGTTTATGCGAGTGATTGATGTTTTTTGAACTCATTGTATTGCTGCAAGCGTTGTCTGTTCGTTTCAAATACCTCGTCAACCATATGTGTATATATCTTTGCCGTAACCTGTATGTCACTGTGTCCCATAAGCTCCTTTGCTACATTGATTGGAACACCTGCGGCTTGGCAATCGGTACAGAATGTGTGTCGTAGCAGGTACGGCTCAAGGTCCGTAGCAAGCACATGCTTTACGATTTGGTTTCTGTAAACCTCTGCTCCGTGAGTTATCTCTACCTCTCGCAGAAAGTTTCGCCAGGATTGATAGAAGGAATTTCCGTCCATTTCGCAGTGGTTGTTGTATTTTACGAATACATATTCATCATTGTAGCCCTTGAGCTTTAACTCTTTCAGCATCGTTGACAGCTCCGTAGGTATGGGAATTTTTCGTCCGGTACCTGCCTTTGTTTTTGATTTGCCAACCGTTAGTATGTTGTTTTCAAAATCAATCCAGTCCCAAGTCATTCGCCTAACCTCTATTGGTCTCAAGCCACACCATAGCATTGTCAGTACCATAGGTCCTGCATAATGTGTTTGAGCCGTTTCTATGAACCACTCTCGCTCCTCATCGGTTATCGGTCGCCTTTTGCCTTCGGTGTAGGTGGGTCTGACAATGTCCTCTGCAAAGTTTCGTTTTATCAGTTCTTCCTTAACAGCCTTTTTCAGTATTCGCCTTAGTGTCATCCGTATTTTGTCAATCATTGTTTTGCTCCAGCCGGAGTATTCATTTAAGAATGATTGACAGTGCTCTTCCGTTAGGTCGCATAGCCGTATGTTACCGATTTTAGGAATGATGTGCTTGAACACAACATGACGGTAATTGTCCTTATTCACCTTTGAGCAGTTTGCTTCCTTGATTACAAGGTTGTACCACTTTTCGGCATAGTCGGCTAATTTCATTTCAGAATAACTGTCGAGGATTTTCTCTTGCTCTTGGGATTGAGTCCATTCCTGAATAAGCTTGTTCATAACCTTTCGGCAATCTGTGGCAGATTTTTTTGACCTTGCTGTCAGCACCTTTTTGTTTCCGTTTGCATCGGTCACTCGCTTTGATATTCGGTAGTAGAGTAGCCTACCGTTCTTATCATATACCTCGTACATATATTTACCTCCTTTTTTGTAACACAACAATATCATTTTACCTTGCAAATATCTATTACCAAACCTAACAAGATAATCTAAAAAGTTTTGGCAGATATTTTACAAATTGTATGTTGCGTTAGCCGTTGTACATTTGATTGAGAAAATCCTGAATGAAATACAAGTTGCTCTTGCCTGTTGATGCAGGAGTAACCTTTTTGCATATTTCACCGATAGTGTCATAGCACAAGCCTGTGATTTCGCATAGCTCTCGCTTATTGAACATAAACTGATTTCTCACTTTGCAAATATATGTTGACATTTCCTGTATTTCTTTTTTAGTTTTGCTCAAATATTTTCTCCTTTCTGCCCGGCTGGTATCTCAACCAACCGGGACTTTTTAGTTTTAGTTACATTGTGAAATCAAAGCCTTGTTCTTCTTCGTAATCGCTTTCATAACCATTATCGTAATCATTGTCATGACTTACTGCCTTTTTAATCATCATAGCACCAAGCTCAAACAAGGCTTCAAGATTTT
>JBJEGN010000016.1:0-19027 GCA_051875105.1 Candidatus Gastranaerophilaceae bacterium | reverse complement strand
TTTTGAAAAATTTTTCTCTTTTTTCTTTTTTTAATTCTTTTAGATGATTTTTTTTGTAATAATAGATAACATTTCTTTATTGGCTTTAAACTTAAAAATTACTAAATTAAACAATCAAAATTTTAATAATTGAAAAATTAAATTAGTTTTCAAAAATGCGAGTTATTTTTCTAACTGCTTGAAAAATTAAGTTATTAGTTCAACACTAAAAATTAATGATTCCTGTTTAAATTTTTTGAGGAACTGCTAAAGCATTTTTATTAAAATAAAAAAATCTTTGATGAATGTATTGAATATATATTTGTTCTATATTTGGACTTTTGTGATAAACTTCACACTTTGGGGCTTTCTCAAGTAGGTTCGAACTTTATATACAAAAGCGGAAATATAACAATAACGCTAAATCCCGCCTTTGATTTTCTATTAAATTGTGATTTGTCAGTATGGTGGGCGATGCGGGACTGTCTTGGAATCCTCGCATTAAACGTGACTTCAGTTTGACGGCTGCAAAGACTTTGTCTTTTTACCGTCAAGACCTCCGCACTCTGCTCGGACACCGCTCGAACCATTACAAAACTTCGTTTTGTGGTTCTCGTCCCTCATTTCAAATTCTTATTTCTTTTCTCTAATTTTTACAATAAAAAAGAGCCTTTAAAGGCTCTTTTGTTTTAAATGGTGGGCGATGCGGGACTCGAACCCACGACCCCCACAATGTCAATGTGATGCGCTACCAACTGCGCCAACCGCCCATAACTTTTATGTTTTGATTATAACATAAAAGTTTTTTTTGCAAAGCTATTTTTGTACCGACGTTTCTTCTGTATCAAAAATATCAATAAATTTGAACTCATTTACGTCAAATACACCTTTATCCGTAATCTTGATATCTGGGATTACCGACAATGAAAGGAATGCCATTGTCATAAACGGATCTTCAAGATTACAGCCGATTTTCTTAACGCCTTCTTTTAAATCATGACATTGCTTTAACACTGTTTCAAACGGTTGGTCTGACATCAAACCTGCTATAGGAAGCGGTAATTTCGAAACGACTTCGCCGTTATTTACAACGATTTTGCCGCCTTGTGACTTAACAAGCTCGATAGCCGCAACTTCCATATCTCTGTCATTTGTTCCGACAACAATCATATTGTGCGAATCGTGAGCAACAGTTGATGCAATTGCTCCTGATTTTAATCCAAAACCTTTAACAAAACCTTTTCCGATATTTCCTGTTGCCTTGTGTCTTTCAAATACCATTATTTTCAATACGTCATTTTCGACGTCAGCTTCCGCAAAACCGTCAACAACTTTAACCTTTGTTGTAATACCTTTCGTTAAAAGTGTTCCGGGAACAATTTCCATAGCTCTTACTGTATCGGATTTTGCAGGAATTTTAAAATCTTCGTGTTCAATCCATTTTACGTTTACAGAACCTCTTAATTTTGGAACTTCAGTATGTTCAACATCACAAACAAGTTTTCCGTCACGAGCAACAATTTCACCACTTTCAAATACTAATGACGGTTTGAAATCTTTCAAATTGTCGAATACGAGCATATTTGCCTTATACCCCGGTGCAATAGCTCCTAAATCAGTTAGTCCAAAATATTCTGCCGTATTAATTGATGCAACTTTAATTGCAGTTATCGGGTCAATGCCTGCTGCAACGCATTGTCTTACCATATCATTGATGTGACCTTTTAAATCTGTTGGGTGTCTGTCATCAGTTACGAAGATACAACGGTGTGTGTTTTTCGTTCTTAATACAGGAATTAGCGGTTGCAAATCTTTTGCCGCTGAACCTTCTCTAATCATTATGTACATTCCTAATCCGAGTTTTTCAGTTGCTTCTTCCGGTGTTGTACATTCGTGATCAGACATAACACCCGCTGCAACGTAGCCGCATAGGTTTTTTCCGCTTAACCCCGGTGCATGCCCGTCAATTTTCTTATGTTTAGAAAGTCCCAATTTAAGTTTTGACATAACCTCCTTATCGCAGTTCAAAACCCCCGGGAAATTCATCATTTCAGCAACACCGAGAATACCTTGAGAATCTATTAAAAGAGATAAATCATAACTTGTAAGTTCGAATCCTGATGTTTCCGATTGAGTTGCAGGAACGCAAGACGGAAGCATCATATAAACTTGAAGCGGTAGGTCTTTGCAGGCTTCTCTCATAAAGCTGATACCATGTAAACCAAAAACGTTAGAAATTTCGTGAGGGTCTGCCATAACCGTTACAGTACCTTCAGGAACGACAGCTTTTGCAAATTCTTTTGGTAAACACATAGAACTTTCGATATGAACGTGACCATCAATGAATGCAGGTGTAACATAAGCACCGTTGACATCGATTTCTTTTTCACCTTGGTAACCGTCGCCGATACCTGCAATTCTTCCGTCGTAAACGGCAATATCTGTTTTTTTAATTTCGTCGTTAAAAACATTTACGAGATTTGCATTTTTAATAACTAAATCTGCTTTTTCTTGTCCTCGAGCCACTCTTATAAGTTTTTCGGTATCCATTTTATTCTCCTGATTACACAACTTCTATTAAATATTATTTTAGCATAGAATAAATTTTTTTATAACATAATTGATATAAAATATAATATTTATTGCTTTTAAAATTTGCAGTTTTTTATAAGTTAAAAATTTTTTATTGAGAAACTCTTTTGGTTTAGGTATCATAAAATTATGAAGAAGAAAATAAGTGAAAAAGTTAGAATAAATAAGTATATTGCTGAATGCGGACTTTGTTCAAGAAGAAAAGCCGATGAATTAATACAAAACGGTCAAGTCAAAGTTAATGGTAAAGTTGTGACAGATTTTTCGACTGCTGTAAACAATACCGATAAAATAACAGTTCAAGGCAAACCGCTTATTCCTAAAAAAGAATATACATATATAAGATATTATAAACCAGCCGGTTATATTACGACAAAAAGTGATGAAAAAGGAAGAAAAACAATTTATGATTTGCTTCCGCCGGAAGTTCAGGATTTAAAACCCGTCGGCAGACTCGATAAAGCCTCAACAGGTCTTTTGATAATGACTGATGACGGTGATTTGATAAATAAAATGACTCACCCGAGTGTAAAAATTCCAAAAGTTTATAGAGTTTGTCTTGAAGGAAAAATCGAGCAAAATGACCTTATCCGTTGGGCAAAAGGTATTGAAATCGAAAAAGGCAAAATCGCTTATGCAGAAGCTCAATTTGAAGATTTTGAAGACGGAAACTCAATATTAACAGTAGTTTTAAGACAAGGAATGAATCGTCAGATAAGAAAAATGGCAGATGCAATAGGACACCCTGTAATTTCTCTTAAACGAACTCACCACGGCTCTATCGACCTTTTAGGTGTTCAAAAAGGTGCTTTTAAATATTTGAAACCAAACCAAGTTAACGAATTAAAACAATATATTGCAAAAATTGAAAGAGAAACTCTTAAAAACAAAAGCAAAACAAATAAAAACAACAAATAGTGTTATATCTTGCTGTTTTTGATTTAAGAGAACTGGATTGTATTTAAAAAGAAGGTAAAAAACTATCTGTGATAAGATTCGTTGTTGTTGATTTTGCAAGCTCTATAAATTTGTTCTGCGAGGATAATTCTTATCATTTGATGAGTAAAGGTCATTTTTGAAAAACTTATTTTAAAATTAGAAATATCAGAGACTTTTTTATGTAGACCGTTAGCTCCGCCTATGATAAAAACGAGTTCTGAAATACCGCTGTTTGTTAATTCTTTTATTTTTCCTGCAAAATCTTCGGATGATAACATTTTGCCTTGTATTTCGAGTGTGAATATATATGCATCCGGTTTTATCGCTGCGAGAATTTTATCAGCCTCAATTTCTTTGTATTTTTCTGCAAGTGATTCATCAAGAATTCTTTCTGCTTGTATTTCCACAACCGACAATCTGAAATAAGGTGATAAACGTTTGATATATTCATCTACTGCTGATTTTACATATTTTTCTTTGATTTTTCCGACTGCGATAATTTTTATATTCATATATAAAATTGTATCAGAAACAAGATTTTTGAATAAAATTTTTAGTGTTTTTTGCTGTAAATCCCCTGATTTGAGTGTTTTTGATACAGAACTTTTATAAAAATGTTTTTTCTGATAAAATGTAGACAAATACACACAAAAGAGAAAATATTATGTTAAAAAAAGAATGTCTTAAATTAGTTGAAGATGCAGTGAAATCGATGATTGCGAACAATGAGGCGGGTCAGCTCACGAATAATGATGTGCCTACTTTCAATGTAGAAGTTCCTAAAAATCGTGATTTTGGTGATTTTGCGGTAAATGTTGCAAGTTTATGCAGATTTACGAAAAAATCACCGTTTGATACAGCGAAAACCATTGTTAAATACATGGAATCGACTTCCGCAGAACCAATGGATAAAAAAGACCTCAATAACTTTGAAATTACGGTTGCAAATGGTTTTATAAATTTTAAGGTAAAAAATTCATCACTTCGTTCTGTTATTTTCTCAAATATAAAAGAAATTTTGACTAAAAAAACAGACTTCGCAAGTAATAACATTGGAAATGGAGAGAAGTATATTATCGAGTATGTTAGTGCAAATCCGACAGGTCCGTTTCATATCGGGCATGGACGCTGGGCTGCAGTCGGAAGTACGCTTGCAAATGTTATGAAGAAATGCGGTTTTGATGTTTATCAGGAATTTTATGTTAATGATGCAGGTAATCAAATTAATAATTTGGGACGTTCTTTGTATATCAGAGTGATGCAACAGCTCGGCAAGAATATTGATTTTCCGCAAAATGACGACAATTCAAAATCATATTACACAGGTGATTATTTGATTGATTGTGCTAAGAAATTTATCGCAGAAAATGCAGATTTGGCAAAAGAAATGAAAAATGCCGACAAAGACGAAGCAGATTTGGACTTGCATAAAAAACTTTCTTTATTTGCGAAAAACGATATGCTGTCAAAACAAAAAGCGTTACTTGAAAAATTTGAAACACATTTCGATAATTTTTATTTTGAAACTTCTTTGCACGAAAGAGGCGATGTCCAAAGATGTCTTGATAAATTGCAAGAAAAAGGTGTTTTGTACGAAAAGGACGGTGCTTTGTGGTTTAAAACCACCGACTATGGTGATGACCAGGATCGTGTAATTAAGAAAACGGACGGTTCTTATACGTATTTAACAGCCGATATAGCATATCATTATGATAAATTTGAAAGAGGTTTCTCAAAATTAATCGATATATGGGGTGCTGACCACCATGGTTATATTCCGAGAATGCGTGCATCAATAGAAGCTTTAGGCCATAATCCCAATGGATTAATTGTTTTGCTCGGTCAACTTGTAAATTTATCTCTTAACGGTGAACAAGTGAGAATGGGAAAAAGGACCAAAATGGTTACATTGGACGAATTGATTGACGAAGTTGGTGTTGATGCAACGAGATTTTGGATGATTATGAGAAATATTGATACGACATTAGAATTTGATGTTGAACTTGCAAAATCAAAATCTGATGAAAACCCGGTGTTTTATGTTCAATATGCCCATGCAAGAGCTTGTTCAATTTTGAGAAATGCTGTTAACGAACATAGTGATGTGATTAATAAAAAAGTCAATCCTCCGATGTTTACACAAGAAGAAATCGACAATTATTTCAACAGCTTAAATTCTCAAAACTTTGATATTTTATGGAAAAATGAAAAAGATTTTGAAGAAATTCAAAGATTGAGTGAAAAACTTGCAGAATACAAACAAGTGGTAATAAATGCCGCAACTCAATATTCACCGTATTTAATAACGAAATATTTAAGAGAATTGGCTGCAGTTTTCCATAAATTTTATGCTTCAACGAGGATTTTGTCAGATAATAAAGAAAATTCTTTGGCAAAACTTGCGTTGGTACAATCGGTTATATATGTTCTTAAATCAGGGCTTATGCTAATTGGTGCGACTGCTCCGGAGAGAATGTAGTTTGGAATGTAAATTTTTTGCCGAGCTATAAAAAGTTTGCTAAAATTTAATTGAAAGAGATTAAAAAATGACAATAAAAGATTGGTTTAATAAAAGAAAAGAACTTCAAATTGCTCATAGAGAACTTGAAGAAACACAGATTGATGATAGTATCGGAAAACTTTGGATAAAATGTTATAACTGCGATGCTCAACTTTTGAAAAAAGATGTTGAAGATAACTTAAATGTTTGTCCGCAGTGCCAGTACCATTTTAGAATAAATTCTGAAACAAGAATAAAGCAGTTGTTTGATGAACATTCGTTTAAAGAAATGTTCAAAGATGTTTTGCCTTGTGACCCATTGGAATTTGTTGATACAGAATCATATAAAAACAGGTTAAAAGCTGCCAAAGAAAAAACAAATCTCGACGAAGCAGTAAGATGCGGAACGGCAAAAATTCATGGAGAACAAGTAGCCGTAGCTGTCATGGATTTTGAATATATGGGCGGTTCAATGGGAAGTGTAGTCGGTGAAAAGATTACGAGAACGATGGAATATGCTTTGAAAAAGAAAATTCCGATGATTGCAATTACAGCATCAGGTGGTGCCAGAATGCAGGAAAGTGCTTTGAGTTTAATGCAGATGGCAAAGACAAGTTGTGCAATAGCTCGTTTGAATGAAGCCGGAATCCTTTATATAACAGTTTTGACAGAACCTACATTCGGTGGTGTTACAGCAAGTTTTGCAACATTGGGTGATGTAATAATTGCAGAACAAGGTGCAAGAATTGGTTTTGCAGGTAGACGTGTTATTGAGCAAACCATAAAACAAAATTTGCCGTCAGATTTCCAAACTGCGGAGTATTTGATGAAATATGGTCAAATTGATGTTTTGTCGCCAAGAAAAGACTTAAGAGAAAATTTATATAAAATATTAAAATTGCATAAGCCTTATAATTCAGAAGAAAATGAATTAGATTCAAAACATACAAAAGAAAAGACAAAAGCAGTTTCATCAAAACATAGCAGCAAAGAAAAATCGAAAAAAACAAAAGTTGAGGTAAAAGATGTTAATGCTTAAATTTGAAAAACCCTTGTATGATATAAGGGAAAAGATTGAGGAACTTCAAGAAATAGGTAAGAAATCGGAAAAAGATATGACATCTGAAATACAACAATTTGAAAAAGCAGCGGAAGATTTTGCGGATGAATTATATGCAAATTTAACTCCGTCACAGAAGATACAAATAGCAAGACACCCTGAAAGACCTAACTTTACGGATTTTGTGGAAAGAATTTCTGAGAATTTCATAGAATTTCATGGAGATAGGGAAGGTACTGACGATAGAGCTATAGTTGGTGGTCCTGCTGAAATTGATGGAATTCCTGTTATGATAATTGGCACATATAAAGGCAAATCAACAAAGGAAAATCTTGTTCATAATTTTGGAATGCCGCAGCCGCAAGGTTATAGAAAAGCTTTGAGGTTATTTAAACATGCGGAAAGATTTAATATGCCGGTTGTTACATTGATAGACACTCCGGGGGCATATCCCGGTATAAAGGCAGAAGAAACGGCTCAAGGAACGGCGATAGCGGTAAATCTTGCAGAGCTTGCAAAATTAAAAGTACCTGTAATAGCTGTTATTACAGGTGAGGGTTGTTCAGGCGGAGCGTTGGGGTTAGCTGTTGCAAATAAAGTTCTGATGTTAGAACATGCTTATTATACTGTTATTTCTCCGGAAGGTTGTGCATCAATTTTATGGAGAGATGCTTCACTTGCTGATAAAGCGGCTAACGCTTTAAAAATTACAGCTGAAGATTTGTTAAAATTTGATATAATTGATGATATTGTAAAAGAACCCAGAGGTGGTGCTCATTACGATTATGATTTGGCATCAAAAAATTTGAAGAAAAAAATTCTAAAATGTTTAAAGGAATTGATGCCTATGTCATCAGATGAACTCCGTAATGATAGATACAATAAATTCAGAACAAAAGGTGTAATTGCACAATGACGGTTTATCACGAAATAGCTATAAAAATTAATCCGGTTTGTGCAGACATCGTTTGTGATATTTGTCAGGAAAATTTTAATTGTGAAGGTATTATAACCTCTGTTCAAGAATTTAAAAAAACAGAGTTAACGAAAACAGTTGATGATGTAATTAAAGCTTATGTTACTGATGAAGATTTGAATTTTGATGAAATTCAGACATTTTTTCATAAGAAACGTGACGAGATAAAAGAAAAAGAAATATTTTCTGAAGACATTGGAACATGGGATGTCACAATAACCTTACAACCTGATGAAGATTGGTCTAAAAAATGGAAAGAACATTGGAAACCATCTCATATTACGGAAAAAATTGTAATTTGTCCGAGTTGGGAAAATTATCAACCTAAATCTGATGAAAAAGTGATTATTTTAGATCCCGGAAATGCTTTTGGAACTGGAACTCACGCAACAACAAGACTTTGTGCACAAGCGATAGAGAAATATGTTAAAAACGGAGATACTGTCGCTGATGTGGGTTGTGGTTCCGGAATTTTGGCAATTTGTGCAGCAAAAACCGGCGCTAAAGAAATTGATGCCGTAGATAACGATGAAACGGCTGTTATTACAGCCAAAGAAAATTCTGAAATAAATAAGACTAATATAAAATTTCAGACAGCAACTATTAGTGTTTTGCCTTGTAATCATTATGATTTTGTGGCTTCAAATATTTTGCATAATGTTTTAAGAGATATCATGCCTGATATCAAAAACATTTTAAAAAAAGGTGGAGTAGCAGTTTTAAGCGGAATTTTAGATGAAAAAGCTGAAATTGTATATGATGCAATTGTAAAAAATGAATTAACCATTCTTGAGAAAAACCAAGAAAAAGAGTGGGTTGCTTTCGTTATAAAAAAGGAGAAATAATGGAAAAGACAGCGATAATAATACCTGCAAGATATAATTCAAAGAGATTAAACGGAAAACCTCTTATAAAGGTTTGCGACAAGCCGATAATTCAGTGGGTATGGGAGCGTGCTAAATCTGTTGAGGGTGCAGATGAAGTAATTATTGCGACGGACAATAAAGAGATTTTCGATACGGCAAAATCTTTTGGTGCAAAAGTAGAAATGACATCAGAGAATCATAAATGCGGAAGTGACAGAATTGCTGAAGTTGCAGAAAGACATCCTGAGTTTGAATTAATTGTTAATTTGCAGGGTGATGAGCCGATGATAGACCCTGCTTGTGTTGCAGAAGTTATTTCAGCTTTAAAAAATGATAAAAATGCTGATATTACGACTCTTGTTACTTATGTCAGAGCAAATGATGATAAAGAAGATCCCAATATGGTAAAGGTCGTTTTTGATTGCAATAACTACGCTTTGTATTTTTCACGTTCAAAAATTCCTTATGAAAGAAATTATGATATAGCTGACTTTTATAAACATATTGGAATTTACGGTTACAGACGTGAATCATTATTTAAAATGGTTAAGCTTCCTCAACCTAAAATTGAACAAGCTGAAAGTCTTGAACAACTGAGAGCTTTGTACAACGGTATGAAAATTAAAGTAACACCTGTTATTTATGATTCAATTGGAATTGATACAATAGATGACTTAAATGCTTTTAAGAAAATGGTTGAAAAAAAATAGCAAATATGTGATTAATATACGTAAAATGGGATTGTTTTTAGAACAACCCCATTTTTTTTTTGAAATAATTATGTTATTTTTCAACAAGTTCTGTTTCTGTAAGTTTTTTATTATGCTTTATTGAGTCTATGAAAGCCCAGCCAACAATTATTAAACCTGTTAAGCCGGTGACGACTTCGGGAACTTCATGTGTTGTTGAAAAAAACATTATTAATGCTAAAAATCCGATTGCCCAATGTGCACCATGTTCAAGATATAAATATTGTTTCAAGGTTTTCATCTCGACCATATAAAGAGTGAGAGAACGAACAAACATAGCTCCGATTGCAAGTCCGATTGTGATAATTATAATGTCTTTACTTATTGCAAAAGCCCCTAAAACGCCGTCTAATGAAAATGATGCATCAATCAATTCAAGGTATATAAATCCGATTAATCCAAGTTTAGCAACTTGACCTGTTGCCGCAGCTTTTGCTTCTGCAATATTTTCAAGTGTTCTGCTAACCCCATCAATAACCAAATATAAAAGAATACCTGAAAAACCGGCAATCATAACAGGAAGTTGCTGTGCTTCCGGAACAATGTAATGAACTCCAAAAACAAGCAAACCGGTTACAATAACTTCTGTAGATTTCATCATGTGTAATTTTTGTAAAGGCATTTCAATAGGTTTTATCCAGTGAATATCTTTTTCTTCGTGACAAAAATAAGATAAGAAGAGCATAAAGAGAAAGGCTCCGCCAAATGTTACGAGCGGTGCATGACAAAGATGAAGATAATGTGCATATTTATCCACATCATTTAATGCCAAGTTTGTAACCTCTGCAATTGAAAGCCCCGCAAATATTGAAACAACTACAACCGGAAATAAAAATCTCATACCAAAAACAGCGATTAATATACCCCAAGTAACAAACCGGTGTTGCCATTTTTCTGTCATTTTTTCAAGTTTCATAGCATTTACAACTGCGTTATCAAAAGACAAGGTAACTTCCAAAATTGAAAGGAATAAAACAATAAATACACATAACAAAGCATGCCCGGGGTGTTTTGTCATTCCCCATAAAAAAGCAGCAATAATACCTGCAATAGTCACAATAATTGACCCTTTAAAGTGTTTTATCATCTTTTTTTACTCCGCTAAATCTTTACGATTAAATTATACAAACAAAAAAGATTAAATAAAATGAAAAAATTCTATTTAATCTTTGATTTGTTTTTTTTTGATAAAAAACTTATTACAATCCTTTTTTATACATAGGAAGTAAAATTATTATGCAAAGCAAAGCGGATATAATCCAGAACCACAAAGCTGATTGCCAACCGAGATTGTCCACGAACCATCCTGTACCGATTCCTGAAATCATGGCACCTAAATAGCCAAAAATTCCACAAAAGCCGGTAGCTGCTGCTGCAACTTTTTTAGATGCTGATTCAACAGCACAAAGTCCGCCTATAAATATTAACGGACCAGCCGTAAACAATCCTATTCCGGATAAACAAACATAATCAATAATATCTGATAATAAAGTATGTCCTGAATTTTCCATCAAACCGAATAAACAAACTATTAAACCGACACAAAAGAATATATTTACAGGCATTCTTCTACCTTTAAACATTTTATCAGACATGACACCGGCTAATAGTACACCAGCTATCCCAAAAAGAGGCAAAAACGTTTGTTTTTGAGTTGCTGAAGCAAGAGTGTCCCCTTTAAATTCGACTAAATATTTTATTATCCAATCTTCTGTACCGTATCTGAATATATACACAAAAATAAAAGCTGCAACTAAAATCCACATAACAGGATTAAAGAAAATATATTTCTTTAGAATTTCAAAGTAGGTTAACTTATCATCAGCTTCTTCTTCCGCTGTGTTCACAGTTCCATCTTTATATATCTCAACGTCAGGCAATCCCATTGTTTGTGGTTTGTCGTGCATACTTTTTGCAATATAAATACAGGATAAAATATTTAAAAATGCAGGTACAATAAATGCTGATTCCCAACCATATCTTGGAATTAAATATCCGGCAAGCAAGAAGACAATACAAGTGCCTAATTGGTGCGACATCGCCCAGACAGACCACACTGTTCCTCTTTCTTTATTTGACCACCAAAATGTTAAAGCTTTTGTACACACAGGAAAACCTGCCGATTGGAACCAACCGTTTACTCCCCAAAAGAAAGACATCGCAAGCAATAACATTGATTGTCCCATAAAATGTATATTTGACGGAAAAATCATCGGGCTTAATGCGAATAAAATATTAGCAATTGCTGAAATTAGTAGAGATATGGTCATAAACCTATTTGCATCAGCTTTATCTGCCAAAACGCCATTTACAAATTTTCCTACAGCATATGAAAAATATAAAGCACTGCCTAAAATACCGAGTTCAATATTAGAAAATCCTAAATCAGAACTCAATACCGGTAATGCAACCGAGATGTTTTTTCTTGTGAGATAAAAGATAGTATAACCTATAAAACAAGAAGCAAAAACGTCAATTCTTCCTTTTCTGTAGGCTTTTGCAACCTCTTCCTCATTCATTGTCACAGGAATTTCCTTAGGTGCTGTATAGTATTCAATAATTTTCTTTAACATATTTGTCTTTCTTAATCCATTCAAACAAGATTATAATACAAATATTATTAGTATTTAAACAAATAAATAAAACAGTTTTTATAATTTTATAAATTTAATTTTTTTGCCAAAACCGGAACAATCTTATCCCAAGCCTGCTCATTCGGATGGATTTTATCGTCCAAAATATATTGTTTATCAGCTATTTCCGGTATTTCTTTATTAAGGTCAATTATTTGAATATCAGGTATTTCCTCTTTAAGTAACTGTAATCTTCTGTAGTAATCTTTAGGTATATAGTTGTATAAGTCAAAAGATACAACTACTAATTTTGTATTGGGGAATTTCTTTTTAATTAATTTATCGGATTCCTTGAAAAGTTTGATGAACATAAAATCGGTTTTTGCTTTATTTGCATAACGTGCTTCAGCAATAAGTTCTTCCACAACAACTGAAGTGAAAAAGCTGTGCAAAAATTTGCAAGATATGTTATCAGTAACAATTTGACCGTTTTTAATTTTTGACCGTAAATTATATATTCCCATAAAAGGAACTGAACGGTACCTGTACATTCTTAATATATGATCGGGAATTAATACCCAAATAATATATTGAGGATTTTGGGGTAAATCTTTTATTATTTTTTCGCTATTTAATAAATAATAAAAATAATATATACCTAATCCTGATTTTCCTCTATTATAAACCGTTCGGTTTGTATAATCGGCTAATTTTCGAGAAAATGTTTGATTATCTTTTAACTCTGCACCAGCAACATAAGAGCAGCCAAACAGAAATATCGGTGGTTTATTTTTATCTCTGTATTCTGTTGGTCTAAAGTTTGTTAATAGATGATCGTCATTGGGAATAGTTATTGGAGAATACTGTATAAGACTTTTATCGTAAATATATTTATAGTGATAACATAAAGCCTGGTATGAAAGTAATTCTATAAGAATCAAAACAATAAGTATATTAATCAGTATAAAAATTAATTTTTGATGTTTCACTGTTTCTAATCTTTTTTGTAATAATAAAAACAAGGACCAACATTGGAAAATGAATAATTATAAATAGGAGAAGGGGGGATTCGAACCCCCGGTCCCTTTGACAGGACTCAGACTTTCGAGGTCTGCACCATAAACCGCTCGGACACTTCTCCGTTCTTGATACTTTATGATATAATCTTACCATGAAAACAAAAACTTTTTGCATTCTTTTTCTTATTTTTTTATTAATTGTAATATCTGATAAACTCTATAAATGCACGTTTTCAGTTCTTGAAACCAGTGATGATTGTCGAATTGGAATTGATTTAAATGAAAATGATATCATTACAGATAATGAATTTTATAAACTCAAAAACATTTATGATTTTTGTTCAACAGATGGCTTGGAGAATAATCAAAAAGTTTTTGGTAATCTTAATGAAAACCAAAAAATTTATTTTAAAATAAAATCGAAAAATTTTTACGAAAAACTCTTTTTAAATAAAAGAATATATTTTGTTCAGAACAATCCAAAATTTTTGAATTTTGATTTTGAAAAAATAATTCTTGAAAACGGTTTGGCAACTGCCGCAACAGATGAATACAAAAAGTTTGAAAATATTGACAAGGTCAAGGAAAATTTAAAAAATTCTTTGACAAAAAAATACTATGTCTATAATGCAAAAAGTGCGAAATATCACACAATTAACTGTCACATCGGTGCTAATTCCAGAAGAAAAGAATTTCTTACTTTTGACGAATTGCCTCAAAATGCTAAACCTTGCAGGTATTGTATTATAAAAGACAGCCCTGAAAAAATTACGGGAAATAAAAAAAATATAAAGCCTTCTGAAACAGTAATTTCTAATGGAAATATTAAAATATATCAATCCCTTGCTTTTAATGTTTTTAAACCTTCAAATGACTGTAATTCAAGTTTATGTAAATCTCTTAAAACTGAAATAAATAATGCTAAATCATCAATAGATATAGCGATATATGAACTATATAACCAAAATGAAATTGTGGAAGCTCTTATTGATGCAAAAAAACGAGGTGTTAAAATTCGTGTTGTGACAGACGATTCTAAAATTAATAATAGTAGTGAAGAAACGTATAAAAATATTGAAAAATTCGCTGATACAATTTATACAGATGCAAATTGTATTAAAAATTCTCAAAGATTGATGCACAATAAATTTTTTATTTTTGATAATAATGTTGTGTGGACAGGAAGCACGAATGTCACAAATACAGGTATAAGTGGTTTTAACACTAATAGTGTTGTTTGCATAAAATCAAAAGATGTTGCAAATTATTATAAGGAAGAATTTGAAAATTTTGTTAATAATAAATTTCATTCAGAGAAAACAAATAAAAACACTAATAGTGCTATTGTTGACAGCTCCAAGATTTCCGTCTATTTTTCACCGCAAGATAAACCGATTACCACTCAAATTATTCCTGATATTCAAAAGGCTCAAAAGTATATATATGTACCGGTTTTTTATTTTACGCATAAAAAAATGGCAGAAGAGTTAATTAAAGCACATAATAAAGGTGTTGATGTTAAGGTTATTATAGATGCTACAAGTGCGGTTAACAAATATTCTCAACATAAAATTTTAAGACAAAATTCTATACCGTTGAAAGTAGAAAATTTTGCCGGAAAGATGCACATGAAATCAGTTATTATTGATGATAAAGTTGTGTTTTTAGGTTCTATGAATTTTACTAAAAGCGGAGATTTATACAATGATGAAAATTGTTTGAGAATAGAAAATTCAAAAATTGCAAGAAAATTAAAAATGGATTTCTTGACTATATGGAATTCTATTCCTGATAAATATCTTTATAAAACACCGAGAGCCGAAAGTTTTGAGTCAATAGGTTCTTGTTATGATGGCGTTGATAACGATTTTGATGGATTTATTGATAAATACGATAGTGGCTGCAAAGTTAAATAAGCAGCCACCATTAGTTTTACATTCTGTTATCTCGCATTAATTCCTGATTTTGCAATATTGGGTTGAACTGATTTTGGATTTGTTGTCTGAATTCTCTATCGATTTCTTCTTCCATCATTTCATCAAGTTCATCTTGATTTTCATCTATAACTTCTTGCGGGTATAAATCTCGTTCCCTGTTAAATGCAGGGTTTGTAAGAGGGAATACTTTGTAAAGAACTTTATGGAACGTATTTTTTATTATAGGCATTTTTTGATTTTCACCGGATAATTTATCAGGATTTTGTATTGTTGTCTTTTTGAATGCAACGTCCATATCTTTTGTTCCTAAAAGCATTGAAAAATACATGGCTGTGGATTGTCTAAATGCATCATATCCAAATGTAAGTTTTGCTTCATCAGGACCAATGCTTAACAAAAACATATTTTCTTGCAGAAAATCTTGTGTTGTTGGGTTGTATCTGCCTGAATTATAGGTTTCTCGACCGCCTAATGCCATTGATGCAAGATATCCAACGCTTAAATACTTGTTGATTCTTAATGTTTCTAAAATTTGCAAGTTAGAGCGTCCGTAATAATAGTCATCAAAATAAAAAGGTGTTTTTCCGCTGGCTGCAGATTGAAAGTAAACTAAATTTTGCGACCATACTCTGTATGTTGTTGTCAACATTGGACCGCCTCTTATTATTCCAAGTGTGTCACCTGATGTATATTGTGATACTGAACCTTGTCCGACTAAGCCGAAATCTAAGGAAAATGTATTTGCACTGTTTGTATATGTAAATAAATTCTTACTTGCTTGTGCCATCCATCTTAATCTGCCTTCTCCCAATTTCGAGATTCTTGCGTAATCGGAATAGTAACCGGCTGAAAGATTATGTTCGAAACTTAATCCTAAATCTCTGACATAAATATTGTCGGCATATTCAAGTTCTGCTGAATACATTGGTTTTCTATATCCTAAAAACCATTGAGATGTATACATATTTTGAGAATAATTTAATTTTAATTTGGGTGTAATTGCTTGATAACCTCTAAAAATAAGTTTATTTTCCGGTGTTCCGTATGCCATCTGTGTTATGTTTGATGAGTTTTGGAATGTCGCTGTTGCGCCTACTCCAAGTTTTTTTTCATCTTGTGAATATACCAGCATCGGTGCAACTTTTAATGTTGATGACATTGGCAGCGTGAAAACAAATCCCGGACCAGCGTACATTCCTAAGTCACTGCTGCTGCCGATTTCCGGAATATTTGTCTGCATTACGGTTTGTTCTTTATCTGTTACAAGTTTTATATTTGGTACAACACCAACTTTTAATTTTTTAAAAAATACTCCGACACTTTTCATTGTGATAATGTTGTGGCCTTCTTGCGGTGCAACATTGATTTCTTTTGCCTTGAATTTTAATGGGGTAGGATCAGGCTTTTTCAAATAGGCATCTTGAACATTTGATGGTATTGCATTTAACAATGTTGTGAAACTTGAACTGCCGACAGCAAATCTTCTGTCCTCTATTATATTTGCAACTCCGTCGTATTCTTCAATTTTATCCGGGTAAACATAAGCTTCTTCCGCTCTGACTTTTACTGAATAATTAGTCGATACAGGTTTTCTAATCCAACCATTTGATGTACTTAAATCAATATTTACAAAATCTCCGGTTGTAATATTTTCGCCTTGAATGATTTTTACGTTATTATAGGCTCTTACAGTGTTTATATCGTGATTAAATACAAGCTTATCTCCGTACAAAATTAAATCCTGTCCGGTGATTTCAAGTTTTGCATTTCCTTTTGCTTCAATTTCTGAACGCTCAGGAAAATAATCCGTCACATCTGCTGTCAATATTATGTTTGATGGATTTGCATTGTCTGAACTTTGAGCTTGCTTTTTCTCCTGTTTTTTCTTTCCGAACCATTTTTTCTTATTTTCTTTTTTGTTAAAAAATTTTTTATTGCTTGGATCTGTTGTTAACGAGCTATCATCTTCTTCTGTTGTTGTTTCACTTACAACAACATTTTTTTCTTCCGGTAAAACATCTGTTTCCGCTTGATGTTGAATTGTTATGTCAAATTGTTTTTTGCGGATTTTTTTCTTATTGGCAACTTTTAACTTTTTGATATATTCTTCATCTGTTAAAAGATTTTGATTAACGACTTCAATATTTTCTTCTTTTTCAACTGTAACCTTTTGCTTTTTTGCATTGTTTTTTTTGTGAAATAAAGAAACTTCTCTGGCTTCAGGAGCTTTGTACAAATTGTTTTCAAAAGCTTGATGTTTTATAAAATCAATATTCAAATCTGCTGCAAAACAAGGAATGGCAACAATATATGTCATTAGTAGTATATTAAATTTTGTAATATTCTTTATGTTCACTTTTGCCCCCATTAAATGTAGTTTAGCGGATTTACAGGTTTTCCGTTGATACGAACTTCAAAATGAAGGTGTGGTCCTGTTGAATATCCGGTGGAACCAACATATCCTATTACTTTTCCTCGTGACACATTTTGTCCGTTTGCAACTGCTATTCTTGATTGGTGTGCATACAATGTTGATGTTGGTTTGCCATTTACTGCTCCATGGTCAATTATAACAACTTGTCCATATCCTCCGTACCAGCCTGTATAAATAACTCTTCCTGAATTAGCCGCCTTTATTGGTGTTCCTGTTGGTGCTCCTATATCAATTCCGGAGTGATATATTTTTCTGTGAAATATCGGGTGATTTCTGTATCCAAAATATGATGTTATACAACCTCCGCAAGGACGAAGAAATGCTCCTTTTGCTGCTGTAACAGTACTCTTTTTTGTATTCTTTGAAATCATTCCTTCGATTATTTGTGATTGTCTTGCAAGTTCTCTTTCCGCTTTTTCAAATGCAGCTCTGTCGTGCTTGAGCTTATATATCATCGCCTCGTTATCGTTTATAGCACTTTTTATCTGCTTTTTACGTGCATTCATGTCATCTATTGAACTTGATAAAATATTTTTTTCATCTTCGAGTTGTTCTTTTAAGCGAGCTATTCTTACGGCTTTTTGTTTTGTTATTTCTAAATTTCTTTTGTCATTTTTCGCTATTAGACTTTGATAGTATATTCTGTCTAAAAAAGTATTTATATTTTCTGATGACATAATCAGAATAAATGCACCCATTCTCTCTTTTTTATAGATTTGTCTGATGCGTTGTTTTGCAAGTGATTCATGCTTTGCAAAATCTGCCTTTGATACCGCTAATTTATACTCTAAATTAGTCAATTTCGATTGGGTTTTATCATAGCGTTGCTTTGAATTTTGTAATGCTCTTTCGTTATTTTCCAACTTTTGTTGGTTTCTTATCATTTTGTTCGTTTCTTGTGTTTCCAATATTTTTAAACGTTGGATTTTTGCTTTTGTTTCTTTCCGCTTTTTTTTAATATCATGTAATTTTGACGCAAAACAAACTTCGGCACTGTTAAATGCCATTACAAAAATTAAAAAAGTACATATTCTTTTTATCCAGACGGAACGAAACATCTGTTTTTAACCTTGAAATGCCGTAATCGCCGCCATTATTAAAGGTGTGATAACAAAACAAAATGTTATTATTATTATGATTAATTTTCTGTTATTTCTAAAAAATTCCATATTTTCCTCCCTGATTATATTATAATTTTACTCCTAAAATACCTTATAGCAACAATGTAACAACGATTTTTACCAAACTCGAAAAATATTTACATTTTGATTAAAACACTATTAGTGTTTTTGAGAATTTCTTTTTCTGTTATTATATAATCGCATTTTACATCGTGTTTTTCGATAGGTATATTTTCTAAAAATAGAGCGCTTGGTAATAATATGACTAAAACACTATTAGTG
>JBJEGN010000015.1:0-4254 GCA_051875105.1 Candidatus Gastranaerophilaceae bacterium | reverse complement strand
ATTGTGCCTATGATAAGGAATAAAGGAGGAACTACAATTCCGATAAAGCAAACAGGAAGGGCTGCTTTTCGTTCACAGCATGCTAATTTAACTGAGCGAGAATATGAGGTTTTAAAACTGGTTGTTGATGGAAAATCAAATAATGATATAGCAAATTTATTGAGTATAAGTGAACATACGGCAAAGGCACATGTTTGTAACATTATACAGAAACTCGTTGTTGATGACAGAACGCAAGCTGCTGTAAAAGCATTAAAAGAAGGTCTTGTTTAACTTGTGATAAACAATATTTTATGCTAATATCCGAGATAGAGAATCGGATATGTTGAACACGAAATATTATACGGCTTTTGCATCAAATGAGAGTTTTGGCAGTGTTTTTGTCAAAAGATTATATGATTACTTTGGTGATATAGAATCAGCTTGGTATGCAGAGATTTCCGATTTGTACAAAATTGAAGGGTTGACAGAAAATAAGATTAAGACTTTTTTAAAACTTAGGTCTATTATAAATCCGGATGAAGAGTTTGAAAAATTGGAGAAATCGGAAATCTCTTTTATCACTTATGATGATTTAGATTATCCGAAGTTGTTAAGACAAATTCCAGATCCGCCAATGTGGCTTTATTATAGGGGAAATCGAAATTTGTTTTCATCGGAATATAATATAGCAGTTGTCGGCTCAAGGAAATGCTCTGTGAGTGGAAAAGCTGTTCTGACAAAAATTTTATCAGAGTTCAAGAATACGGATTTATGTGTAGTTTCAGGGCTTGCTCTTGGAATTGATGCAGCAGCACACAAGGCGGCTTTGGATAATAATATAAAAACGATTGCAGTTTTAGGTTCCGGTTTAAAAAATATTTATCCGAATGCAAACAAAAAGCTTTTTCAGGATATCATAGAGAATGATGGGCTTGTATTAAGTGAATATCCGATACATTCAGGACCACAAGCTTTTCACTTTCCTCTTAGAAATAGGATAGTCAGTGGAATGAGTCCTTGTACTCTTGTTGCGGAAGCAGCTTTAAAAAGTGGAGCATTGATAACTGCAAGACTTTGTTTGGAACAAAACCGAGAACTTCTTTGTATACCCGGAGCTATTTCTAATCCTGCTACAGAGGGGATTTATCAACTTTTGAAACAAGGTGCAGGAATTGTTACTTGTGGTGACGATATACTGTCTGCTATGAATTGGCAATTAACAAATAAAGTTTCGTTTGATAAAATTGGAAGTACCGATTTAACAGAAGATGAAAGAATTACATTGAATGCGTTACGACAAGATTCTTTGACTATTGATGAAATTGCAATAAAAACAGGTTTGCAAGCAGAAGATTTAATGGTAATATTAACACGATTGGAACTTGAAGATTATGTAGTACAATCGGAAGGTGACAGATACTCGGCAATTTAGTCAGATAAAACAATAATTATTGGAAACAGCGATGGCAAAAACAACTGAAAAAACAACAAAAACGACAAAGACTGCAAAGAAAGCAACGACAGAAAAATCAACAGCTAAAAAGACAGCAAAAACTGCAAAATCTACCAAAACAGTTACTAAAGCTGTGAAAGCGAAGACAAAAATTTCTGAAACTGTTTCTGATGAAGAAAAAGAAGCTAAGTCAACGAAGAGTAAGAAGTCAAAGACTCTTGTTATAGTTGAGTCACCTGCAAAAACAAAAACTATCAGAAAAATTTTAGGTGATGATTATGTGATAGAGGCGAGTTACGGACATATTAGAGATTTTCCGCCGAAAGTTTTAGGTTTTGATGTTGCAGACAATTTTAAACCGACATTTGAAGTTATTCCTGAAAAGAAGCAAGTTGTAAAAAGATTGAATGAACTTGCACATAATTGTAATAAAGTTTATCTGGCATCCGATCCTGACCGAGAAGGAGAAGCAATAGCATGGCATGTTCGTCAAGTTCTTGATGTTCCTGATGAAAAGGTATTTCGAATAGTTTTTAATGAAATTACACCGACTGCAATTAAAAATGCAGTTGAAAATTACAGAACTATCGATTACCAAAAGGTTAAAGCCCAACAGACAAGACAAATTTTAGACAGACTTGTCGGTTACAAAATAAGCCCTGTTTTATGGGAGAAATTAAGAAATTACAGATTATCGGCAGGTAGAGTTCAGAGTGTTGCTCTCAGAATGATTTGTGAACGTGAAAATTTGATTAATGCTTTTGTGCCGGAAGAATACTGGACAATAACAGGTGATTTCGAGAAAAACGGTAAAGAATATTCAGCCGAGCTTGTAAAATATGACGGGAAGAAGATTGAAATCAAATCAGAAGCCGAAAGCACCAGAATTACTGAAGAATTAACCAATCCGAAAGTAGAATACAAGGTTTCAAAAATTACGACAAAATCAGTCACGAAGAAACCGCAGCCGCCGTTTATAACTTCAACTTTACAAAGAGAAGCCAGCAATAAACTTTCTTATGGTGTATCCAAGACGATGCAGATAGCCCAAAAGTTATATGAAGGTGTTGATATTGGGCAAGACGGACCGACAGGTTTGATAACTTATATGAGAACTGATTCTGTGCGTATTTCAGATGATGCGAGAGATGCAGCACGAGAATTTATCATAAATAATTACGGTGAAAAATATTATCCGGAAAAACCGAACGTTTATACAAAAGGCAACGGCAAACAAGTCCAAGATGCTCACGAAGCAATCAGACCTACATATTTGGATAAAACACCGGCAAGTGTTAAACAGTATTTAACGAGTGAACAATATCGACTATATAAGTTGATTTGGGAAAGATTTACGGCATCTCAATGTCAAAATGCACTTGTTGAAAATACTACGGTTGAAATTGATGGAAATAAATATACATTTAGAGTTGGTGCTTCAAAGTTGATTTTTGACGGCTTTATGAAGGTTTATACAGATACGGAAGATGTTGAAGAATATTCTGAAATACAGGATTTCAAACAAGGGGAAGTCCAAAAGTTGAAGAAAATTAATCCTAAGCAACATTTCACTCAACCGCCGCCGAGATATAGTGAAGCTTCACTTGTAAAAGCACTTGAAGAATATGGAATTGGAAGGCCGAGTACGTATGCTCCGATTATTTCAAAAATTCAAACAAAGGGTTATGTTGAAAAAATCGAAAAGGCATTGAAACCGACTATCTTAGGTAACACTGTTTCAGAGCAGCTTACAAAGCATTTTTCAGGAATTGTAGATTATGCATTTACCGCATCAATGGAAAACAAGCTTGATGATATAGCGGAAGATAAATTGGTCTGGACAGAAGTTTTGAAGGACTTTTATGAACCATTTATAAAAACGGTAAATTCAGCAAGAGAAAACATGGGCAAAATTGTGATAGATTCCGGAAAGACATGCCCGAAATGCGGAAAGCCTTTAATAGTAAGGACGAGCAAATGGGGCACACAATTTTTAGGTTGTTCAGGGTATCCGGAGTGCAAAACCATATTACCAATGAACGGAGATGCAGAAGTTGTACAAGAGAAGCCGACAGATGAAAAGTGTGAGGCATGCGGAGGTGAAATGGTCAGCAAGGTTGGACCATATGGACCTTATTATGAATGCAAAGAATGTAAACACAGAAAGAGTATACAAAAATCAATCGGAGTAAAATGCCCAAAGTGCGGAGGCGACATAGTTGTAAAAAAATCGAAAAGAGGAAGAATTTTTTATGGCTGTAATAAATATCCCAACTGTGATTTTGTATCTTGGGATGAACCGATAGATGAAAAATGTCCGGAATGCGGTTCAATACTGGTTAAAAAAGTTACAAAAAAAGCGGAAAAGCATGTATGTTCAAATAAAGAATGTTCTTATGTAAAGGAAATAAAAAATGATTAAAACAGCGTTAATAGGACACCCTTTGGGTCATTCATTATCAGGAGTAATTCATACTGCGGCATTTAAGTCAGTCGGGATAGAAGGCAAATATGATGTTATAGATACAGAAAATGTTGCAGAAACTATAGAAAGACTGAAAAAAGATGGTTATGCAGGTTTTAATGTTACAATTCCTCACAAGGTAGAAGTCAAGAAATATTTGACTATATCTGACATGCTTGTAGATTATGCAGGATGTACAAATTGTGTAAGAATAAAGACAAATGGGGAACTTTGGGGTTTTAATACGGACATATATGGTTTTACGGAAGCTATTCCGCAAGAAAAAAGAGAATCTCTTGCAGGTAAAAAGGCATTGATTTTAGGTAATGGCGGTGCCTCAAGGGCAGTTGCAGTA
>JBJEGN010000014.1:0-4256 GCA_051875105.1 Candidatus Gastranaerophilaceae bacterium | reverse complement strand
AGAGAGCCAACCGCCTATCCGTTTTTCAGAACAACTCCTCGGAGCCGAAGCTCAATAGCATAATACCATATTCGACAATATTTGTAAAGAATTATAATCAACCAAACCTCACTTATTCACTATTACTTCTTACTTATTACCTCAAATAACACGCCGCAGGGCGTATATCACTTTGCGATTTATCGCAAAATATCACATTGCCGTAGGCAATATATCACACGGCGCAAGTCGTATATCACTGAACACAGTGCACCGCCTGTGTTCGTCTATCTCTCTTTCCACCGCAAGCGGTCTCCCTTTCTCGTCAGAGAAAGGCAAGATGTGCTGAAATTACGAGACTACAATCAACCAAACCTTAACTTGCCTTTGACAAACTTCACTTTGCAGCTTGTTGCAATGCTTCACTACGCTTTAGCGTAGCTTCACTTTGCGCTTTGCGCAAAACTTCACTATCTTTTATCCCCTCAGTCGCTAATGCGCCAGCTCCCCTTACCATAAGTGGAGCCTTATATTTCAAAACGGAACGCTGTTTTAACGAAAAAGGCTCCCCTTGATTTGAGAATCAAGGGGAGCTGGCTCGCTACCGCGAGACTGAGGGGATAAAAGAAATTACAATCAACCAAACCACACTTATTACCTCTTACCTCTTACTTATTACCTAAATTCCGCTCGCAGGTAAGATGCAAAATGTAATAATGAAACGACTTCATTTTTCATTCTTCATAGCGAAGCGACTTCATACACCGTTAGGTGTGCTTCATTTTTCATTCTCCGTTCCCTTTGTTTTCGTTTATAATTCGTTAATAATTGTAAATTTTTTATTAACTTTCGCCTGTTCCGTCCTATCCTTACAAAACACCATATATTGTACAATCCTAACAAAACATTAACATAATATCGTTAAATATTGTTAAATCTATATCAAATTGCTATTCATTATTTGTTCATAATGGCAATAGATTTTTGTGCATTAAATTTGTTATAATGTAACCGTGAAAATTTGTAAATTCATTTACTTCGCCGCAAGGCAAACTTCGCTCCGCTCGCAGTTAAAAGATAAGTGGGAAGAGATAAGAGAATAGGTTTTTTGATTATACCATAATGACGAGCAATGCTCGTCCCTACGAGAAGTCGCATAAAAGAAAAGACATCTTAAATATTCAAACTACCGTAGGGACGATTATCAATCGTCCGCAAATCCTTGCTCCGCTCGCAGTTAAAAGAGAAGAAGTGAAGAGAGAAGAAGTGACGGTTTCATTTTTCATTCTTCATTCTTCATTTTTCATTTTTCATTTCGCCGTCAGGCGCAAAACATCACATTCCCGCAAGGGAATATATCACACGCTTTAGCGTATATCACACGCTTTAGCGTATATCACACGCACAGCGTATATCACACGGCGTAAGCCGTATATTTAGGAGGCTTTTCTATGAACCTTTCCGTAAAAAAATTCAGCAAAAAATCATTATCCCTGCTTATTGCTCTGATTATGATTATTTCTTCGGTTATTTTGTCTGCTCCTATGACAGTTCAAGCGGCTTGGGGTTTGAGTTTTAAGGAAGGAATTACGGTTTCCGGTTATCCAAATAATCCTGCTGGTATGTATTACGGAGGAATTTCATCATCTGAGGGTAATTATACAGACTACGCTTTGTATGTCATCGAGAATGTATCGGGAAATCAAGCTGTTATTGCAAGTGATGGTACATTTATTGTACAAAAAGGAAGCGCTTTAACACTAAGACAAAATTTTGGCACATGGGCAAATAATCCTAACACTTCAGCAGGAGGTACAGGCGTTGCAAGTAATGGTCTTCATTGGTATTTTGGTAACAATACGAATTATACTATTCGTTTAAGATCTGGTACTGGCAAAGAATATTGTAAGGCATATTTAGATGGTGGTAGTGCTGAACAGCAAACTGCTGTTACTGGTACGCTTCAAAATGGTACATATACTCAAAATACATTTACAGCAGGTACCGGCAATTATGGTGCATCGAATCAGGCTTATGTTGATTATGGATTTAATAAGTCAGATAGCACTTATTTTTTGAATAAGGTTGGTACTTACACTCTTAACCTTTTTACTCCAATAGCATTGACTTATAATAATTCTGTTGATGGTTCAGGCAGTTACTATAACTCCAAAACTTCAAATAAAGTAAATGTTAAAGTTCAAGTTGTTGATGGTTTTACAGTAACATTCAAGAAGTCGAATGGTACTGTAGTTGAAACAAGGAAAATTACTGTAGGAAATTCAATAGGCGCATTTCCGAACAATTCACCTATAGAACCTAATAGTGCTTCCACTATCGGAGATGTTCATTACACTTATTCTTGGCCTACAACATATAACGCAAATTCCGTTATTACTTCAGATGTAACAATTACAGAAGTTGAAACCGGTGCAGCTTGTTCAGGCGGAACAGCAACTTGTCAAAGCCAAGCTGTATGTTCTGTTTGCGGAGTAGAATATGGAGCATTAGGTAAACATTCGTTTGAAATCAACGATTTTGATTATGATTTGGTACATGTTGATGCTGATGATGATAATAATGGATATAATTATGCCGCTTGTACATTCTGCGGAACAGAAAGTACCAGTTTACCTCGCTCATATGATACAACAGATTGGTCTGCTTACAATGCAGAATTAGTTGTAGCGCAGGATGAAATTGCGAATACGGCAAAATATACAGCTGAAAGTTTACAAAGTGTAAGTGAAACGGTTAATGAGATTATTAACGAAGTAACTCCAAATGACGAAACAAAATCACAGACATATATCGATAGTAAAGAAACTGCATTAAGAACAGCTTTGAACAGCCTTGAAATAGCAAAATATAGCGTTACACTTCGCTTCAAAGATGAAAACGGTGTGGATGTAACAAATCCGGAAGATTCTAATTCTTATAAAGTATTTGAAAACATCCCTTATGGTGATGTTACTCTTGCCGAAGTTCCAACGGCACTTGAAGAAAGCGGTTATTCGGTATATAAATGGATTCGTATTGATGGAAATAATGATGTACTTTCCGGATTAAATTCAAATTCTCTTAACGTAATGGTAAAGAAGAATATGGAATATTGGGTATATCTCAAAAAGACTGCTGTTGATGATTCCCAAGCAAGCGGCAAAGCGGTTGTAACGATTAACAATAAGTCGAACAAGGTATACGATATCGGATATATCGATTTGAATGAAAATACTGCTGTCAGCGTTTCAAGCAATAATATTACTATCGGTGGTGTAACTCTTACCGCTCCGGTTTATTCGTTCTATAATATAACTGGATTTAACATTAACGGCAAGATTGTTACAGGCACAGATACGGTAAGTATTACCAAGAACACAGTTATCAAGCCTGTATATGAACCTACTCTTGACGCTTTTATTAAGCGAGCAGAAAACGAAACCTTCCTCATTAATGGTAAAGCAGAAGATTTAGCTGTAAAGTGGAATCAAAAAGTTGTACTTAATACAACTGACGGAACTGAAGTTGCCTGGATTGCAGGAATTGACAGAGACGGTAACGGTAAAATAGATAGTACGGAAAAGAATGTTGTAGGCTACGGTTCATCATATTCGTTCTATGCTAACTCAAATGTAACTTTCTATACGGAGTCGACAGCAATTGATGCTCCGAAAACATCAATCGGATTGTTTTCCTATAATGCAAATGAGAACAAAGTTACACTTATAAACAACTTCTACGCCCCAAGCGGATATACTGTAAAATATGCAGGTGTTGTTCTTTCAACAAAGACAGACAATAGAGATACGTTGATTAACCAAACAAACGGTCGATATCAAGGTGGTAAAAGTGATTTCTCCGGTACCGACTCAAATAAAAATCAGCTTCGTATTTCTGTTTCACGTACTGCAAATACAAATTTTGATATGCACGCACTTGCATACATTATTGTAGAAAAACCTGACGGTACGGAAGAAACAATTTATGCTGATAATGTTGAATCAATTCATTACACAGCTACAGCTTAACTAAACGGAGGTAGAATAATATGGTTAAAAAGAAAAATTACTCTGCCCCCGAGGTAGATATTGAAAAGTTTTCAATTTCGACAGGCGTAATGACCTTGTCACAAGACCTTGATAACGGTGTAGACGGCGACGCCGGCTACGATTGGGACTTCTAAAATCACAAAACACAAAAACGGCTCTCCCACCGAGAGCCGTTTTGTGTATGACGGGCATATCAATGCTCTGTGGTGAAAGTCCACTGAGGCGTAG
>JBJEGN010000013.1:0-4260 GCA_051875105.1 Candidatus Gastranaerophilaceae bacterium | reverse complement strand
CCCCGCAGCAGATTTTTAAAGAACATTTAAATATAATTTAAAGGAGCATAAAATGACGATTGACAAAAAAAGTTTAATTAATTGGGTTGGTGGTAAAAGATTATTGCGAAAAACAATAGAGCCACTTATTCCAAAAGATATTGTTTCATATATTGAGCCATTTGGTGGCGGTGGTTGGATTTTGTTTTACAAAGACAAATGGGCAGATTTGGAAATCTACAACGATTTAGATTCAAGACTTGTTAATCTTTTCAGAATTGTAAAATACCATCCGAATGCTTTTAAGGAAGAATACAAGTATTTATTAGGTTCAAGAGAAATGTTCTTCCAATTTATGAATGGTACATTTATTACTGATATTCAAAAAGCTGTACAGTTCTATTTTATCATCACCCGCTCATTTGGTGGTAAAGGCGGAACCTTTGGAACTGTTAAAAAATCCACAGGTGGTGCTTGTAAATCTCATGCAAATGTTATGGATAAAATTGATGCAATTCATAAACGTCTTGATAAAGTTATGATTGAAAATAGAGATTTTGAAAAATTAATCAAGCAGTACGACCATAAAGGTGCATTTTTCTATTGTGACCCACCATATACTTCAGGTTGTGGCTATGATGTTACAACAACAGAAGGCTTTGACCATGAACGATTAAGAGATACTTTGAAAAATATTGAAGGTCGTTTTCTTTTGTCTTATGACGATTCTCCGAAAGTACGAGAATTATACAAAGGCTTTGAAATGATAGAAGTTGAAAGACAAAACGGCATTAATAATCGTCAGGGTGCTGATAGGCAAAACAAGACCTATAAAGAACTGTTAATTGCTAATTATCCTATTAAGGAACTTCATCATGCCGGATGAACCAATAGAGATTAAATTGGATAACAAAGCCGTTGAAGAAGCATTGCTTAAAGTTGCCCAAAAAACATCTGATTTACGACCATTAATGAAGAATATCGCAGGAATTATGGCAGATTCTACTGAAGAAAACTTTAAGGAAGAAGGCAGACCAAAGTGGAAAGATTTGTCAGAAAAAACGAAAACTGCAAGAAGAAAAACAGGACACTATCCCGGACAAATTCTTCAGGTTTCAGGTCAGTTAGCAATGTCTATTACAACACAATATGACAATGAATCAGCTATTATTGGGTCAAATAAGGTTTATGCTGCAATCCATCAACTTGGCGGACAAGCAGGTAAAAACAAAAAAGTTACAATCCCCGCAAGACCTTACCTGAAACTTACTGATGATGATTTTGAAGAAATCCTTACTGAAACAGAAAAGTTTTTAAAGAATTAACTTAAAATACAGATACAGACACAAATACAAACTCATTCGTATTTATTACTAATAAGTTTTTTATGAAAATTATTGTGTAGTAAAGGAAAGGAGTGAAACAATGACAACAGTAGAACCCATTAGAAACAAAAAAGATGTCGAACGTGTTGAGCGATATCTAAAAAAACAAAGTGCAAGAGACCATTTACTTTTTATATTTGGCACAAATTGCGGACTAAGAATTTCAGACATCGTTGCACTAAATGTAGGTGACGTTAGAAACAAAAACTATGTTCAAATCGTAGAAAGAAAAACAGGCAAATTCAAAAAGTTTCCGCTAAATGACAAACTTAAAATCTTAATAGCAGAATTTGTTAAAGGAAAAAGAGACAAAGAACCTTTATTTAAATCCTTATGGGGTAATAGATACAGTAGAATTACAGCATATTATATGATAAGAGATGCTTGTAAAAATGCAGGGCTTGAAGAAAAAATTGGCACGCATTCTATGCGTAAAACTTTTGGTTATCATCATTATCAGAAATTTAAAGATGTTGTACTGCTACAAAAAATATTTAATCATTCAAGCCCACAAATAACTTTGAGATATATCGGTATTGAACAGGATCAAATTGATTACAGTTACAACAACTTTGTTTTATAGACTAAAACACTCTCTAATAAAGGAATTGCATTACATTTTATATGGATTACAAAATATCCATTTTGTATATTTAAAAACACAAAAATTCTAAAAATTGCTACTAACATTGAATTTCTCGTTTTTAAGATTCAATTTTCAAAACTTAATGTAGCAGACAATTCTTTAAAAAACAACTACTCAAATGGCTAGTATTTCGGTACAAAAAAATTGCATTACTTATTGGATAAAAAGTAATCCAACTAAGTAAAAAAGGAAACCGAAATGTCTAAACATAGAGCCACAATGACAGATAGAAGACACCAAATTCTTGTACTAATTGCAAAAGGTTATAAGAATAAACAAATTGCAAGAAAAATGGGGTTGAGTTTGTGCAATCTTAAACTTCAAAAGTGGCGTTTGTATTGTTATTTAGGGGAAATTCATACAGAAATCGATGCCGTTTTTATGGGATTACAAATGGGTTTGTTAAGAGAAAGCGATTTGGCAGCGTCAATCAGAGAGGAAATTTATGATAGTCAAAATGAAAAACAGATGTACGGTTACACTTAAAGAAAACGGTTCTTCAATAGGTACATATCGACCAACTCAAAGAAAATTTTATAGTCTGCAAAAGAAATTAGAGCCATTTAGAGTTTTATATGACAAAGCCAAAACTTTTAAAAGTAATTTCAGAATAATACTAATGCAAGAAGAAATTAAAATGGGAACGTATAAAGTTCCTAAAAAAATGTTTGATAAAATAAAATCCGAGATTGAACAATATCAGTCATTTGGAGCAATTTCTAAAAAAATACGCTGTATTGAAACCGACAAAGTTTTTAAAAATGCCAGAGAAGCTGCTCATTGGGTTGCATTTGTAAAAGAAAGAAATATTTGTTCTATGGATTTAATAAAACAATGCTGTCGTGCCAAACAAAAAACCTCATACGGCTATCATTGGGAATGGGTAAATGAAGAATTAGATAGAGTAAAAGCAGAACTTGATAAAATCAAAAAATCGAAAGAATAATTGTATAAAAAGGAAAAACAAATAATATATATTAGCAAGTGAAAATGATATGGGGCTTACAATTTATTTTTCAACATTTTCTATTAACCTGCCTTGAGGCAATTAGAGGAATGTCAAATAAATCTTCAAATGTAATAAAATCTTTGAACTTGCATTGGGCAGAAATTGAAGAAGCATCGCAAGTATCTGATAGTGCTTTTAACAACTTATCTGTCATTTGAGAAATACAAACATAAAACCGTCTTGGGGTAATTTCAGATACAGATTATTCGGTTATACTAACCCTCAGGCAAATAAAAGTTGGATAAGAATTAGAAAAAATATCGAATGCTGCTAATAAAGCACCTATTGGCAGTAATAAATATGAGGATATTCACTTAACTGTTGTACAAAATCAGGAAGTCCTCTTAAAACTTTGCAAAGCAGCTTGGGAAAGATTTAGCAAAAGGCAAAAAGTAGAAGAAATTGCAGGAGATACCTTAGATAAACCCAAACCCAAAAAATCAAATAGTAATCTTTTTTATAATGCTCCAACCGTAATATTTGTATCTCATAGAGAGCAAAATTTACAACCGTGTATTGAATGGGCAAATGTAACATCTGTTATCAACCAAATGCACTTTGAAGCAACGAATTTGGGATTAGGAAGTGTTTATATGTGGGGAGCTCTCGAATCTATGAGAATGATTCCGGAGCTTGATAACACAGAATTATTAAATTTGCCAAAGGATTTCAAACCCCTAATCGCACTTGCAGTTGGTTATCCGATTGATAAATTAAAAGAACATTCTACAAAACATAAAAATATTGCAACAAATAGAATTATGTAGTACAAATTTTGCTTAAAAACAGTTTTGCTGCTTGAGAGAATACTTGATGTTTTTTCCATACAATATCAAGTCCGGATTCTAGTTTTGGGTTTAGCGGGCGAAAACAAAGATTACTTTCTCCTGTCGTGTTTATAAGGTTTTCCAATCCGATAGAATACCCGACACCGACTTCTGTCATTTTTGCGGCATTATAAATAAGGTTATATGTCGCAACTATATTGAGCCTTTCCATATAGCTTCCAAACCACATATTATAATCATTTTTCACATTTTTTCTTTGCATAACTTGTTTTGAAACAATTAAAGGAACATTTAATAAATCTTCTTTTGTAATACTTTTTTTATTGGCAAGCGGTGATTTTTTTTGCATTAACACTCCCCAAGTATCTTTATTGGGTAGTGTTACATATTCATACTTTGAAATATCTGTCGGTTGAATTAAAATCCCAAAATCCAATAAACCTTTATCAAGCC
>JBJEGN010000012.1:0-19591 GCA_051875105.1 Candidatus Gastranaerophilaceae bacterium | reverse complement strand
TGTTTCTTTAATGCTTTATTATCGCATTTTATTGAATCAATCGTTGCTTCTTTTCCTATTTCCAATTCGTCTAAATTCATGTATCTTGCCTATAAATATTTTATTTGATTTTATTGTAAGGTTTACCTAACAAGGTTGTCAATAATTGTAAACTATTATTATAAAAAAAACTGCGACAATTTGTCGCAGCTAAAAAATGTTTTTTATAATTAGCCTATAACAGGAGCTGTAAATACCCTTGCTGCTAAATCTTTATCAAAAGAAAGAAGTGCATTTTTGTCATCACCTATGAGCTTTAATGTTGCTAAAACCCTTCCGACATTTGCTTCTTCTTCAACTTGTTCTTTTAAATACCAATCCAAAAATGAAATAGCAGCTCTGTCTTTTTCTTCTTCAGCTACATCTAAAAGATGGTTGATTCTTGATGTTACGTATTGTTCATGTCTTAAAACGTGTTCAAAAATTTCAACGGGAGTTGTACCTTCAATAATTGGTTTGTCGATTGCTAAAAGTTCAACGTTACCGCCTCTTTCAATTAAATAATCGTACATTCCGAATGCGTGTGCACGTTCTTCTTGAACTTGTACGTCAAACCAATTTACAAAACCTTGCAAATTGAGTTTTGAAAATTCTGCTTTCATAGCGAGGTATAAAAATTCAGAATAAAATTCTTTATTAATTTGTTCGTTTAATGCATCTGCCATATTATTGCTTATCATAATGTATCTCCTTTATAATTTTTAGGCTATTGATTTTGAATGATGAGAAGTCTGTTGTATTGGTTTATCTATGTGTTGATATAAAACTTTTTCATTTGGTTTTTGAGTATTGAAATATGTTTCGTCAACATCATCAAAATTAAATTCCGAGTCAAAATCAAAATCTTCAATATCATTTTTTTGTTTATTTGTATCAACTTCATTTGATTTGTTTACTGCGTGAGTTTTTTCTTCAAAATTTTGACTGTAATTATTATTTTCTTTATTAAAGTTATTTGTTAGTTCTTCTTTTTTGTCATTTTCAACTTTATTTTCATTTTCCTTTGCAAGGTTTTTTTCTTCTTCTTTTTGTTCTATTTCCATTTTCTTTGTGTACATATTGCAACGGAAGGTTCTGCCGAGTTCATCAGGTGAATTTGAGTATGTCAAAGCTTCTTCCTGTGTTAATTTCTCATCTTCAACAAGTTTATACAACGATTCATTCATAGAAAGCATATCACCTTGATTTGTACCTAAAAGCTGGTAAATTGCTTCAATATTATCTTTTTTTATATAATCCTTTACAGTTGAGGTCATTGCCATTACTTCCATCGCCGCAAATCTTTTATTCATCTTTTTGGAATAAACGAGTTTTTGTGCGACTGTACCCCTTAAAACTTCTGCCAACTGACCTTTTACGTTATCTCGGTCATTTTTTTCAAACATATTTATAATTCTTGTTATTGTTTGAACCGCATCATTTGTATGAAGTGTCGAAAAGACCATGTGACCTGTTTCTGCGGCTTTTAATGCTGCTTCTGCTGTTGCTCTGTCACGAATTTCTCCGATTAAAATTACGTCCGGATCTTGTCTTAGGGCATATTTTAGACCATCAGCAAAAGTTGCCGTATCTACGCCGACTTGTCTTTGGGAAACTACACTTTTTTTACTTTTAAAAATATATTCGACTGGATCTTCAATAGTAAGTATATGTTTTGAATAGTTTGAATTAAACCAATCTATAATTGCTGCAAGAGTTGTTGATTTTCCGCTTCCTGTAGGGCCAGTAATCAATACAATTCCGTTATTTGCAGAAAGTAAATGTTTGATGTTCTCCGGAAGGTGTAATTCTTCAAACGATTTAATTTTAAAGGGAATAATTCTTATTACAAAAGAAGGATTGTTAAGTTGTTTGTTGTAATTTACACGAAATCTTGAAACTCCAGGGATTTCATATACGAAGTCCAAATCCATAATTTCTTCAATGTCGTTACGATATTTTTCCGGAGCAATTATTTTGAACGCTTTTATCAAATCATTTTCCGTTAAAAGAGGAAGAGTCGTTTTCATTATAGATCCGTTTTTTCTTACCAAAGGTGATTCATCAACGTGAAGATGGATATCTGAGGCTTCTATTGAAACGGCTTTCCTTAAAAAGTTATTTATGTCAAACATTCTTACCATACCTTCTCACTATCTATTCTGTGACAGTATGTATAAAAATGCAATAGTTTTAACATAATATTTACATTTTTATTAAAATTAAAGTATAATTTTAAAAAAGGAGATATGGTATGAAAAGGTTTTTTGTTTTTGTCTTTCTTTTCTGTATGACGGTTTTGCCTGTAAATTCCATTGTTATAGATACTACTAAGGATGGAAATGTTGAGAATTTTATTAACAAAATTGGGTTTACACTCTTAAATTCAAACAGAATTCCGTATCGAACTGTTTTTTATTACAATTCAAATTCAAAAGTTATGAACGCATTCTCATCTTCAAGAGATATGAGTATAACAATTTATAAAAAAATTATTTTGACTGCTGATAATGAAGATGAAATTGCTGCTGTTTTAGCACATGAAATATCTCACAGTGTTGATTCAAGAGAAGGTGTATTTCGAGGATATTTTTCTAATTGGCAATATCTTTTATCTCCCCAAAAGTATGAATTAAAGGCTGACAAACGTGCTGTTGATTATATGGTAAATGCCGGTTACAATCCTCTTGCTTTAATTACTGTTTTTACAAAAATTATGGCACAACAAAGATATGACACTTTCAGCTCTCATCCTCTTTCAAGCAAGAGAATGATGTTTGTTTATGAATATATTTTTAACAAATACCCGGCATATCTTGCAAATAACGAATATAGAGATAATTTATACTATCAAAATTTTCTTTTAACATCAGAAAAAAACAGAAAAAAATTACAAACAAAAGTTGAAACAAAGTCTAAAAAGAAAATTAAATATGAATAAGTTTATTTTACTTTTTATTTTCTTGTTTTTTAGTATAAATCAGGTTTGTTTTGCAAATCTTATTACTGATGATTTTGCCGAAAATTTTTTGTCACAAGCTAAAAAAGAAAATGAAAACAAAGTTTTTATAAAACCGATTTCTGACAGTCTTGTTGATGAAAAATTTCAATTAAAATATTCAAACGACATTTATCAAATCAAAAATGTTATTATTGATGAATTTTCAGAAAAATATCTCTCTGAATATAAAAATGTCATTTATTCTCCTAAAAAATATGACTTTTTAAGTTTGAACAAAATTATTGTAAAGATAAAGCCTAAAAAATATTACTCAACAAGAATGAAAATTGATGAAGGCAAAAGACTTGAATTTGTTGTTATTGACGACGTTTATGTTAACAATAAGCTGTTAATACCTAAAAATTCAATTATTACAGGAAGAATTGAAATGATTTCTTTGAATAAACCTAAAGGTGTGCCTTCTGATTTAGTAATTGGTAACTTTTTGTTTAATGATATTTCTTTTGACGGAAATATTCAAAAAACAGGTGCAAAACGTTACTATTGGGTTATGCCGGCAGCATTTGTTCTTAATTCTGTATTTTTCGTTTTGGGATATCCTCTTTGGGCTGTAAGAGGCGGGCATGCTAAGCTTACAACTCACCAAAAATTTGAAATTTATATTTTGGATAGAATATAAATACTACTATTTTTATGGTTATTCACGATTTAATTTTCTTTTTGTGATTTTGTAAAAAGTTCTTGAAAAACAAACATGTCAGTGCAAAAATGTAATTATGAGCAACGTTGATGAAAATTTGAATATTGTTTACACACTTGATGGTAAAATATATATCAACTTAACCAACAAGTGTTCGAATCGTTGTATCTTTTGTATCAGAACTGTTTCAGAAAAGGTTGAAGGTAAAAATCTCTGGCTTAAAAATGAAGATTTTGATTTTGATGTTGTTAAAAAACAGCTTGATGAAGTTATTGAGGCAAATCCTCATGCGAAAGAAATTGTATTTTGCGGATTTGGAGAACCTTTGATAAAGTTTAATATGTTTTGCGAAACAGCAATATATATAAGAGAAAAATATCCCCAAATGAAAGTTCGTGTTAATACAAACGGTCAAGCCAATTTGATACATAAAAGAAATGTTATTCCGGAACTTGCAAAACTTGTTGATGCAGTGTCTGTAAGTTTAAACGGAGATAATAAAGAGATTTATAACTTTTTCTCACAACCTTTTGACAAAGAAAATTCTTACGATGCTGTAAAAAGTTTTATAAAAGGTTGTGTCGATTCAGGAATTAAAACTTCTGCAACCATTGTTACAGGATACAAAGATACAAAAATTGATGTTCAAAAATGCAAAGAAATTGCCAATTCTCTCGGAGCTGATTTCAGAGTAAGAGAATGGCTGCCTAAAGGTTACTAATCAAAGAGAATATATTACTTAAAGAAAGGTAAAAAAATGACAAACGGAATTTTAGACAAAATTATGAAACCGAAATCGATAGCTGTCGTTGGTGCTTCTACAAAAGAACACACAATCGGTTCAGATATTATGAAAAGATTACAAGAATATAAATTTAACGGTAAAATTTACCCTGTTAACCCGAAAGGTGGTATCATTGAAGGACTTCAAGCTTATACAAATGTTAATGAAATCCCAGGTGATGTAGATTTGGCAATCATTGTTGTAAATGCAAAATTCGTACTTTCAACAATTGACCAATGCCACGAAAAGGGAATTACAGGTTTATGTATCATCACAGCAGGTTTTAAAGAAACCGGTAAAGAAGGTGCTGAACTTGAAAAACAATTACTTTCAAAAGTTAGAGAATATGGTATGAGATGCGTTGGTCCTAACTGCTTGGGTGTTGTTAACACCGATCCTGAAGTTAAAATGGACGGATGTTTCGCAGAAAGTCTTCCTGAAAGAGGACACATTGGTTTTGTATCACAATCAGGTGCTTTAGGCGGCGGTATTTTAAACATTTTGAAAGACTTAAACCTCGGTTTTGCACAATTCATTTCAATCGGTAACCAAGCTGATGTAAACGCTGAAACAGCTCTTGAATACTGGGAAAATGAACAAGACGTTGAACAAATTCTTCTTTATATGGAATCAATTCAAAATCCGTCTAATTTCAGAAAATTAGCTACAAGAATTTCAAAGAAAAAACCTGTATTAGCATTGAAGGCCGGTCGTTCAGCAGCAGGTGCATCAGCTGCATCTTCTCACACAGGCTCACTTGCAGGTGCTGATAAGGCTGCAAATGCACTTCTTAAACAATCAGGTGTTATAAGAGAATATTCTTTGAAAGATTTATTCTCAACTGCAAAAGTTTTTGCAAATTGTCCTATTCCTCAAGGTGACAGAGTTGCAATTATTACAAACTCAGGCGGTCCCGGAATTATGGCAACTGACGCAGTATGTGAATATGGTATGCAAATGGCAAAAATCACTGACGAAACAAAAGAAAAATTAAGAAGCTTCTTGCCATCAGCTGCATCAGTTAAAAACCCGATTGATATGATAGCTTCAGCTCCGATTGAACACTATAAGCAAACACTTGAAACAGTTATTGCTGACGAAAATGTTGATATGATTATGGTAATTTACTTACCGTTCTTAGGTTTGAAAGATATCGACGTTGCAAAAGCAGTTATGGAAATTAAGGCTGAACACCCTGAAAAACCTGTTATAGGTGTCTTTATGACAAAGAATGAATTCTTCACAAAATTGTCTGATATGGATGTTAATATGCCGTTCTTTATGTATGCAGAAGAAGCTGCGGACGGATTTAACAGATTGAATCAACAAAGACTTTGGATGAATAGACCTGAAGGCAAAATTCCTTGTTACGATGTTGACAGAAACAAAGCAGAACAAATTATGAAAAATGCTTTAATGGATGGTCGTGATCAACTTACGACATTGGAATCAATTGATTTGCTTGCTGCTTACGGAATCAGAGCTTGCAAATACGGCTTAGCAAAGAATGAAGAAGAAGTTGCAGAACTTGGTAATTCTATCGGATACCCTGTTGTTATGAAGATGACATCAAAAACGACTTCACACAAAACAGATGTTGGCGGTGTTAGAATCAACATTCAATCAGAAGAACAATTAAGAGCTGAATACAAAGACTTAATTGCAAAATTGACAGAAAAAGGACTTATTGACGGTCTTGAAGGTGTAATTATTCAAGAAATGGTCAAAGGTAACAGAGAAATGGTTTGCGGTATAGCTACTGATCCTCAATACGGACCGATGATGATGTTTGGTTTAGGCGGTGTATTCATTGAAACAATGAAAGACGTAACATTCAGAATTGCTCCTTTGACAGATGTTGATGCTGATGAAATGATTAAATCTGTAAAAGCATACGGTTTGTTGAAGGGTGCAAGAGGAACAAAACCTGCACAAATGGAACAAATTCAAGAAACTCTCTTGAGATTGTCACAACTCGTAAGTGATTACAAGTTTATCGATGAACTTGACATTAACCCACTTCTTATCAGTGAAAAAACAGGTGAAGGAATTGCAGTTGATGGCAGAATAAAAGTAAGAGCAGAAGAAGCAAAGAAAACACTTAATATTAATTGTGCTTGCGGTTGCTGTTAATTATAAATTTTGTAAATTTTAAAGCGGGTATTTCTATAATATCCGCTTTTTGTTTATAATGATGAAAAAGGAGTTTACATGAAATTAATAAAAATTCTGTTAATTAACTTTCTGATACTATTATTTGTATTGGTAGTTTCTGAGGCTATATGTTTTTTTCAGTACAAAATGCGATTTGCTGACTTGATAGATATGCAAAGTAGAAATATGGCAAGCACAGAAGAAGAAATTAATGAAGCGAAAAAGCATTTAGCAGTCAGATATAAAAAACCGTTTTTCATACCAATTCCACCAATGGATGCTTCAGATAGAATATATCAAGGAACTAATTCTAAAAAACCAATAATTGTTGTAGGCTGTTCTTATGCGTATGGAGTTTGCTTGGATAGAAATGACAATCTTTCTGCTAAATTAAATCAAAAAACTGGCAGAAAAGTTTATAACAGAGCAATTTCCGGCTCCGGACCTCAGTTTATGTATTTGCAATTAAAAAGCAAGGAATTAGGTCAAGAAATAAAAGATGCCGAATATGTAATTTATCCTTTTATTTATTCTCATATATCGAGATCTTTCCAACATTTAATGACCTATTTTTTAACAGATATTAATCCGTTACTTGAAGAAAAAAATGGTGAACTTGTTGTTAAAAAGCAACCTCTTTGGTTTTTATATCCTTCTTTTATTACAAAAGTTTATTTGCAATATTCTGATGAACAAAATGAAAGAAAGGAAATGGACCAAGGTAAACCTTTATTTTTCAAAACGTTAGAAGAATCATATAAAGAGGCTAAGAAAAAGTATCCTAACGTAAAGTTTGTGCTAATTGAGGTTTCTCAGGCGAATATGTGTCGACCTGATTATGAAAAAGGCTCTCAAGAATTAACTGAGGATGAAATTAATAGAATAAAATCAATGGGCATAATATATCTGAATGCAGAACAACTTGTCGGACATGATTTTCGTGATGTGAAAAAGTATAGAATTGCTGACGAAGATCATCCTAATGCTAAAATGTGGGATGAAATTTCGACAAAGCTTGTTGAAAAATTAAAGATGTAATTTTATATTTTGATAACTGTTATAAACTTGGATTTTTAATCCAAGTTTTTTACTTTTTTAATCTCTTTTTCTTTATTATTTAAGATGTTTTGATTATCAATTTTAACCTTGTTTTTTTCTGTATCTTGATTAACAATATTAGGTTTTTCTTGCAAAGAATTTTCTTGATTAATTTGCTTTTCTTGCAAATCTTTAATTGAGCAAGCGTAGCCGGTAACACATTCTGCTATAGTACTCAAATTTGTTAAACAAAGTATAAATATTGTTACAATTATTCTTTTTATCATTTTCTACCCCCTTAAAAGTACCGAAAAGACTATTCTATTAACATTATAAATTTATTAAAAAATAAGACATTGAACAAAAGAGTAATATTTTAAAATTTTTATATTTGGTGTAGTATGTTAAAAAGAATTTATGGAATTTGAAATATGAGTAAAGATGAAACACAAAATTTGTCACAAACAGAAGATAAGTTGGTTTTAAAACAAACACAAGCTGCAAGCTCTTTTAAATATAAATATTTACTGGTACGTTTTTATCCGTTTATTAAACCTTTTTTGGGAAGAGCGATAATTAACTTTGGAATATCTCTTCCTGCAGGTTTGTTAGATGCTGTAACTGCTTTTGCAATCCAACCGTATATGGATAAGGTTATTAATGCTCCGGCATCTCCGGAAAGGGATTTATATGCAATTTTGATTCCATTTGCGATTATTGCTTTTGCTATAGTTCAAGGTGTTGTAAAATATTTGAACGTGTATTTAACAAATTGGACAATGAAAAAAGTAACTAACTATGTTCAGAAAAAAGCTTATGCAAAATTATTAACAATGAATACTCGTTTTTATGATGTGAATTCTTCCGGTACAATAATTGCAAGATTTTTTACAGATCCATTGATTTCAGCTTCAACAATTTTGGATCAAATTAAGACGATTTTAACAACCGGTATCGGTTCATTGGCTTTGATATGCGTATTACTTTGGAATTCTTGGAAACTTGCATTTGTAGGTGTTGTTGTAATGTCTGCCGCAATTGTTCCGGCTGCTATGCTTAGAAAGAGAATTTTAAAAACATCCAATGCAACACTTGCTGTTACCGGTGATATGTCTACAAATTATTTTGAAACTTGTGGCGGTAATAAAACAATTACTGCTTATAACTTGAAAAATCGTCAGTATGATACTTTTAATAATCAAATTGAAGAAATGTTTGACTTGCACATGTCTTTAACAAAGCGTGTTGCGATAGCTTCACCATTAATGTTTTTCATAGCTTCAATAGGATTTGCAATCGTTTTGTGGTTTGGTAATCACTTGATTTTAACCGGTGATATGACAATAGGTAAATTTGCATCGTTTTTAGCAGCATTAATTATGCTCTATAAACCTATGAAAAATCTCGGTGATACACTTACTGCAATTCAGCAGTTTTTTGTTTCTTTAAGTCGTGTTTTTGAACTTTTCGATTTGGAAACTGAAATCAAAGATAAAGAAAATGCTAAGGAAATTAACTCAATAAAGGATTCTGTTGAATTTGACAATGTTAATTTCGAATATGTAAAAGATGTACCTGTCATAAAGAACTTTAGTTTAAAAGTCAAAAAAGGTGAAACAATGGCAATCGTTGGCAATTCCGGTGGTGGAAAATCTACGGTTGTAAATTTAATACCGAGATTTTATGATGTAAAATCCGGTTCAATCAAAATTGATGGTGTTGATATTAGAGAATATACTCAAAATTCTCTGAGAAATATTATGGCTATAGTATTTCAAGATAACTTTATATTTGCCGGAACGATTAGAGAAAATATTTTAATGGGAAAACCAGAAGCAACGGAAGAAGAACTTCAAGCAGTAATAAAAGGAGCCCATGTTGATGAATTTTTACCATCTTTGTCTGACGGATTGGACACAATTGTTGGAGAAAGAGGTACAAGCTTATCCGGAGGACAAAGACAAAGGATTGCTATTGCAAGAGCTATGATAAGACAAACAGATATTGTTATTTTAGATGAGGCAACATCTGCATTAGATAACGAATCTGAGGCTATTGTTCAAAAGGCAATAGACAATTTAATGAAAGACAAGACTGTTTTTGTAATTGCACATAGATTGTCGACAATACAGAATGCTGATAGAATTGCTGTTATCAATGATGGAGAACTCGTTGAACTTGGTACTCATAATGAATTGATGCAGATTGAAAAGGGTGAATACAAGCATTTGTATGAAATGCAGTTTAAACAACAAGAAAATAGAGAAACTGTTTAACAGATATAAACGGAAATGAAGATATATTATGACAGATAGATTAAAGCATATGCCGGACAAAATTAAAAAACCTGATTTCTCAACAAAAGAGGGTCGAGGTATGATGGCTTATATTTTACAAAAGGAATTTGAACATATTTTAAGCATTGATAAAGATGCAAAAACTCCTTTTGTAAAAACGGTCAAAGAAGATTTTGTTCCGAGATTCACAAAAAGAATTATTGAAAATCCTGAAAAGAAAATAATGATAGGCATATGTGGTGAATCAGCAAGCGGAAAAACAACAATTTGTGAACATATTAAACAGACTGTGGATAAATTTGGACTTCCTGTTGAAATTATCAGTACGGATAACTATTTTAATGATATATCTGCTCTTATCAAAGAATGCGGGGGTTTTGACAAGTTTTTAGAATCAGGTTATGACCTTGATGCTCCGTCAAATTTTATGACAGATCAATTAAAAGAAGATTTAAAAATGCTCGCAGACGGTCACGATGTAATGATTCCTCAATATTTAATCAATGGCAGCGGAGTGAATGTTCCTCATTCGTTGCCTGCTAAATCACAAAAAATTATTGCGGTTGAAGGTTTAGCGGCTATGTACGATAACGTATATGATTTATTTGATATTAAAATATATATTGATATAGACAGAGATGAGCAAGAAGAAAGATTTTTAGCTCGAGCCGCATCAAGAAATCAAAATAGAGAAAATGCTTTAAAACAATTAAAATATATTAGAGAAGCTTCAGAAAAGTATATTCTCCCACACAAGCATAAATGGGATATTATAGTTAACGGAACGGTATCTATTCCTTATTTTGAACAGATTATTGAATATTTATACGGTGTAACGAACAATTTTGAATAGTAAAAATTTTTTCGTTGTTGTATAATTGGGATATGATTGAACGTTATTCTCGTAAAGAAATTTCTGATATTTGGCAATTAGATGCAAAATTTGACTATTATTTACAGGTTGAACTTGCAGTCTTAAAGGCTTACAACAAACTTGGAGAGGTTTCTGACGAGGCATTAGAATATATAAAGGAACATGCTTCTTTTTCAGTAGAAAGAATAGATGAAATAGAAAAAGAAGTTAAGCATGATGTAATTGCTTTTTTGACTAATGTTAACGAAAATGTTGGTGATAAGTATTCTCCTTTAATTCATAAAGGGCTGACAAGTTCTGATGTTATAGATACTGCATTTGCACTGCAAATTCGAGATTCTGCTAAAGTCGTCTTATCAGATATTGACAATTTGTTAAATACTTTGAAGATGCTTGCAGATAAGTATAGAAAGACAATTTGTATTGGTCGCTCTCATGGAATTGGTGCAGAGGTTATCACTTTTGGTTTTAAGTTTTTAAATCATTTTGATATTTTTGAAAGAGCTAAGTTTAGAATTGAATATGCATTAAAGGATTGTTTAAGAGGGCAAATTTCAGGACCAGTTGGTTCGTATTCAAATATTTCTCCTGAAGTTGAAAAGTTAACTTGCGAGGAACTCGGACTTGAACCTGCAAAAATCTCAACTCAAATTATAGCAAGAGATGTGCATGCAGGAATGATTTCAGCTATTTCTATTTTAGGTTCTGAAATTGAAAATCTTGCAACAGAAATTAGGCATTTACAGAGATGGGAAGTTTGCGAGGTGGAAGAAGGTTTTTCTGCCGGTCAAAAAGGTTCATCTGCTATGCCACATAAGAAAAACCCGATTTTATCCGAGAATTTGTCAGGACTTGCAAGGGTTTTACGTGGATATTCTGTTTCAGCTTTTGAAAATATTACTCTTTGGCACGAAAGAGACATTTCTCATTCATCTGTTGAAAGAATTATATTCCCTGATGCGTTTATACTTGCGGATTACATGCTTAACAGATTAAATAATGTTTTGAAAATATTGAATGTAAAATCTGAAAATATGATTAAAAATGTGAATAAATACGGTGGTATCATATATTCACAAGCATGTTTATTGAAATTAACTGAAAAAGGAATGACAAGAGAAGAGGCGTATTCTATAGTTCAAAAAGAAGCTCTTCAAGCATTTAATGATGGTGGTAATTTTAAAGAAAATATGAAAAAATATCTTTCTGATATTGAAATAGATGAATGTTTTGATGAAGTAAGATATTTAAGGAACATAGACACAATATACAAGCGATTTGGCTTATAGAAAGAGGAAAATATGAAAAATACGGTTGTTGCAGGTGCCCAATTCGGAGATGAAGGAAAAGCGAAGATTACGGACCTACTTGCATCTAAAGCCGATATTATAATTCGCTATCAAGGAGGATGTAATGCGGGGCATACAGTTGTTCACGAGGGTGTAACTTACAAATTCCATTTGATTCCGTCAGGAATTTTATATAATGATAAAATTTGCTTTATCGGTGCAGGTACGGTAATTTCGCCTGATGATTTTGCAAACGAAATTTCAGAATTAAAAGCAAACGGTTTGAGTGACGAAAGTTTGAAAAAATCTTTGAAAATCAGTCCGTTAGCTCACATCACAATGCCTTATCACAAAATTACCGACGGTAAATCGGAAAGTTCTTTGGGCAAAAATAAAATCGGTACAACGGGGAAAGGCATCGGACCTACTTATACCGACAAATATGCTCGCTGTGGTTTGAGAATTGAAGATTTATTTGACGACAAATCTTTGGCTGAAAAAGTCGATGTTATTTTATCTCAAAAAAATAAAATCTTGAAAAATGTTTACGGTGCTGATGAATATACAAGTGCTGAAATTCTTGAACTTTTGGCTAAATACAAAAAACTTTTTGAACCCTATGTTTGTTTTGAATGGCAAGAATTGTTCAGAAAAATCAAACAAGAAAAGAAAACAATTTTGTTTGAAGGTGCTCAAGGTGTTCTCCTTGATATCGATTACGGTACTTATCCCTATGTAACAAGCTCTAATCCGATTGCAGGCGGTGCAGGCGTAGGTGCGGGCATGGGACCGTTAATGATAGAAGATGTGGTCGGAGTTTTCAAGGCTTATGTTACAAGAGTCGGTGAAGGTCCTTTTGTTACGGAATTGCTTGATGAAACAGGTGATACAATCAGAAACGTTGGAGGTGAATTTGGAACAACAACAGGCAGACCGAGAAGATGTGGCTGGTTTGATGCAGTTTTAGCAAAATATTCTGCTCTCGTATGCGGCATTTCATCTTTAGCTATTACAAAGGCTGATATTTTTGACGATTTTGACGAAATAAAAATTTGCACTGCTTATAAAAACAAAAATACAGGAGAAATAACAGAGTCTTATCCTACAAACTTTGCAAGATTGAGCGACTATGAACCTGTTTACGAAACAATGCAAGGTTGGCATGAAAAAATTTCTGATGTCAAAAATTATGAAGATTTGCCAAAAAATGCAAAAATCTATTTCAAAAAATTAGAAGAATTAACAGGTGTTCCTATAAAGATAATAAGTGTTGGACCGGATAGAGAACAGACTATATTCATCGACTAATTTAAGATTTTGATTGAAAATAAAAAAGGTACGAATTTAATTTCGTACCTTTTTAATATGTATTTTTTGTGATTAGAGCTTTTCGATAGCGCACCTTGCAGCTTTAACACCTGAGGCAGAAGCTTGGATAAGACCTCTTGTAACACCTGCACCGTCACCGATTGCATACAAGTTTTTCAATCCGACTGTTTCAAAGCAGTTATCGAGATTTACTCTGCTGCTATAGAATTTAACTTCAATACCATACAATAACGTATGTTCTGCAGCTGCTCCAGGGGCAATTTTATCAAGTGCATAAATCATCTCGATAATACTCGACATTTGTCTGTGAGGAATTACTAAACTTAAATCACCTGGAACTGCACATTTCAAAGTCGGTTCAATTATGCTTGATTTAATTCTTTCCGGTGTTGAACGACGACCTTTTATTAAATCTCCGAATTTTTGAACTAAAATTCCGCCGGAAAGCATATTTCCGAGTCTTGCTACGTGTTGACCATATTCAATAGGTGAGTTGAACGGTTCTGTGAATTTTTTGCTTACTAAAAGAGCGAAGTTTGTATTTTTAGTACGTTTATCGGCATAGCTGTGACCGTTTACGGTTGAAATTCCGTTGTAGTTTTCAGCAACAACTTCGCCGTAAGGATTCATACAGAATGTTCTTACTTCATCTCCGAAGGTCGGGGAGTAGTAAATCAATTTTGATTCGTATAACTTGTCTGTAATATGTTTCATCACAGGTGCGGGAAGTTCTACTCTAACACCGATATCAACTGCGTTGCTGACAGTTTTGATGTTTAATCTGTTTAATTCTGCTGTAAGCCAATCAGCACCTTCACGTCCTGGTGCAACGATAACTTTTTTACCTTCAAGTTTTGTGCCTGAATGTAATTCGCAGCCTTTAACTTCATCGTTTTCAACAAGTAAAGATTTAACTGCGTCATTGTATATTATGTCGCATTTTTCCGATAAGAAGTCTTGCATCGCTTTTAATACAAATAAACTTCTTTCTGTTCCGAGGTGTCTTACAGGTGAGTGGATTAATTTCAAACCTGCTTTAACAGCTTGTTCTTCAATTTCGTTAAATACAGCATTGTCTGTACCGAAAACTTCTGTCGTAGCACCGAATTTGAGGTAAATATTATCTGTATATTTAATAAGATTATTTACTTCATAAAGCGGCAAATATTCAGATAAGTGACCGCCTACTTCGTGAGTCAAAGTTAATTTACCGTCAGAAAATGCACCTGCTCCGCCCCAGCCGCAAAGCAATCCGCATTTTTTACAATGCAAACATTCTTGTTTACCTTCTCTTAAAAAACATTTACGTTTTTCAATTTTTGTGCCTTTTTCAATGATGGCAATCTTTATATCTTTTTTAAATTCTACAGCTTCAAGTGCGGCAAAAATACCTGCTGGTCCTGCCCCTATAATAATTAAATCGTATAACATGCTTAATTCCTTTTTTTAGACATTACGACCTATTATGACACGAACAAAAAAATAATTAAAGTTTTTTTTCTTTTTGCCGATAAAAAATTCAGATAACTATAGGAAAATCTATGAATCAGATTAATAATGTAGGGCTAAACAAACTAACAAGGACGCAAAGTGTCGGAAACACACAATCAAGGGGATACGCTTATCTTTTAAATGAACCTATTCAAGATAAGCTTGAGCTTTCAGGCAGCAAAAAGGCAGAAAATAAAAATCCATTGAACATGTTTCAATCATTTATGTCGGATGCTGTAAGAAAATTCCAACTCCATAACCAGCCGGAAAAGTACATGAACAAATTTTTGAATGAAGAATATATAAAACAGTCTTTAGATGCCCATAAAGATGAGATTTCCGGAATTTTAGGCAAATATGGTTATCAGCCTAAAATTGATATGTCACATTTGGAAGATTCTAAAAATCACTTTATTACGACATACAATTATGCAAATAATTTAACTCGAGAAGGTAATTTTAATTTGTCTGATGATGAACGTGATACATTGTTGGAAGCGGCACTTTTGCATGATATTGGAAAAGCTTTAATTCCTGACGAAGTTTTTAACAAACCCGGACGGTTTACACCTGAAGAACGTGAGGTTATGGATTTGCACAGCGAATTAAGTTATGTCTTATTACAAGATTCAGGAATTAGTGATAAGTCTTTGGATGCAATCAGAAATCACCACCACAAAGAACAAACAGGCGATAAAATTACGGAAATCCTTTCACTATGTGACGAAACTTCTGCTTTAAAAGAAAATCGTGTTTACAAAAAAGGTTTCTCTGATGAAAAAACTAAAACAATTTTGAACGAAGATGCTCAAGCCGGTAAACTAAACTCTAACGTTGTCAAAACAGGTTTAGATATCATGTCGGTTGATTAGCAATTAAAAATATAATATTTGGTATACAAATTCACTTTCATAACAAAGATTAACTTTTTGTATAATGAAAGTGTTTTTGTTATAATTGAAATAACTTGGGAGTACAAAATGCAGATTAAAGCACAAAATCTTGTTAAAATATATGGTGATAGAACAGTTGTAAATGATATAAGTTTTACTGTAAATAAGTCAGAGGTTGTTGGTCTTTTAGGACCAAACGGAGCCGGAAAAACAACAACTTTTTACATGGTTGTTGGTTTAGTTAAACCTGCATCCGGAAAAATTATTCTTGATGATAAAGATTTGACAAATTTAACAATGAACAAAAGAGCAAAACTCGGAATTGGATATCTTCCCCAAGAAGCTTCAATTTTCAGAAAGTTGACAGTAGAAGAGAATATAAGGCTCGTTCTTGAAATTAATGATAAATTGTCGCCCGACGAAAAAGAAAAAAAACTTGAGGATTTGCTTGATGAATTTGGTGTTAAAAAATTGAGAGATTATGCGGCAATTTCTCTTTCAGGTGGTGAACGTCGTCGTGTAGAACTTGCTCGTGCCTTAGCTGCAAGTCCGGAATTTATACTTCTCGATGAACCTTTTACCGGTATTGACCCTATTGCTATCGGTGAAATTAAAGATAATATCAGAAAACTTTCCGAAGAAAAGGGTTTAGGTGTATTAATTACAGACCATAATCCCAAGGCAACCTTATCGATTACTGACAGAGCTTATGTCATTTTTGACGGAAAAATTAAAATTGAAGGCAAAAGTACAGAAGTTGCGGAAAATCCTGTTGCAAAACAATTCTATTTAGGAAAGGATTTTACTCTCTAATGTTCAAAATCAAAATTCTTGACAGATATATATTTTCTCAGGTTTTTGCTGCAACTGTTGTTTGTATATTGCTTTTTTCTATAATTTGGATTGCTCCTGAAATCCTATTGAGAACAGTTCAAAGAGTCCTTGATGGAACGTATACTCCACAAATGGGTGTTTATCGAATTTTGTATGAAATTCCTAAAATTCTTGGAAATGCTTTGCCTGTCGGTGTGTTTCTTGGTACTCTTTTTACCTTCGATAAATTGAGTAAGGATTCTGAAATATCAATTTTGCGGGCATGTGGTGGGTCATTTTATAGAATTATTGCTTCTGCATTAGTTTTAGGTGTCATGGTTGCCGGTTTATCATTTTTCGTACGTGACAGAATGATTCCTTTTGCAACTACTAAATTTGATATTGATAGTAAGTTTGAAGTTAGTACTCATTTTGTTTTTCCTGTTAAAAACGATATGAACAAAATTCAAAAGGTAATAATCGTACCTAAATTTTCTAATTACAAGATAAGAAGTGTTGTTGTGTTGAATTTTTCTCAAACTGAGCAAGGAAAAGGCAGCAGTGTTCTTGATAAAATTCAAATGGCTGACTTTGTAAAATTTGATGAAAATAATTCTTCCTGGAAGATAAATAATGCAACTGTTTACAAAATTACTCCCGAAGGAGTTTATTCAAAAGTTGATAAAGAAAATAATCTTGAAATTTTATCCGGTGAACGAGGCAAAAATGCCTACAACTTGATGAAATATTCATTAAAACGTGACAGAGATTTTACAAATGAGGAGCTAAAAAATTATGTAAAACTTTTAAAACAAGAGTCTATGGATGATGAATACAGATTTATGTTTAACAAGTATTTAGAGAGGTTTTCACAATCCATAATATCTGTTTTGTTTGTAATTTTTGGTGCTTTATTAGGTTTTGCTAAACCGAGAGATCAAAGGTTGATTGGTTTTACTGCTGCTGTTTTGACAGTGTTTTTATATTATATAACGATGCCGTTTCTGAATATGTTGGCTGAAAAAGGAATTCTTAGCCCCTATATAACAGCATTTATTGCTCCTGTAATTTTATTATTTGTCATTCATTCAGTAAAGAAACATAAGGATTTATAGATGATAAAATATAGATTTTTGTCTGCATTAATTATTTTTTGCATTTTTTCTTCAAATTCTGTATATGCAAATTTTGACAACGATGCAACCTTACACAATATGCACTTTTTGAAAAAGAATTTCAAAAAAAATATTGATGTTGATAATACAATAAATTCTAAAACAGAGTTAGAGTCTGTATCTTCAGAGCCGGATATCTCGACTGCTTATAACAACGGCATTTATGTAATAAAAATTAATCCTAAAAAATTACGTGGTGAATTTAAGCCATACTACGTTGTTAATTTGAAAACAAATAAAGATGTTTACGATGAAACAGAGGCGAGATTAGTCGTAAATGCAGGTTTTTTTGATCCTAAAAATCATCAGACAGTTTCATATTTGACATTAAATGGAAAACAAATTCTTGACCCACATAATAATAAAAACCTAATGAATAATAAACATTTGCAGCCTTATATGGATAAAATTCTGAATAGGACAGAATTTCGTGTCTTACGCTGTAAGTTGACCGGTCAATATAAGTACGATATTACACCTCATAACACACCCGTTGAAGAAGGTTATGAAATTTTGCATTCAATTCAAGGCGGTCCGGGGCTTGTTCCTGATATGCGTTTAGCTGAGGAATTTTTTGTTCTTACAGACAAAGACGGTAATATCATTAATGAATCGGCATCTTCTCTTTCTCGATATCCGAGAACTTTATTAGGCATAAAAGACAACCAAATTTATTTTGTAATTGCAACTACCAAACACCCGTTGTCACTTCCGGAAGCAGCTCAAGTATTAAGAGATTCAGGATTTGAAAAAGCCATGGCTTTTGATGGTGGAGGGTCAGTTTCTCTTGATTATAGAGATGAGGACATCCATGTTATTTCTGACAAAGATCAAACTGCGAGAAAACTTAAATCCTTCTTTGTTATAACGAAAGACAATACAGTTGATTTATCAAAAGAAAAACCAAAATATATTTTAGTTAACTAATTTTTTATAATTTTTAATGGACGGATATTTATGAATTAAATATTCGTCTTTTTTGTCCCAAGCCAAGTTCATCCTTTAGAACCATAAACGATTTTGCATCCATTTCAAAGTGTTTTGGTTCAGGATTTTTATCTTGGCATTGCATAATTTTCATTTGTTGTTCAACGTTGTGCATACCTTTTTGACTAAAAATGTCAAAAGCACCATTATCACCTACGGTAATATCATTAAATGAATCTGTATATGAACATACCGTATTACAAGCATTTTGTCCAAAAATTGATTTATCGTTTTTTATATGTGACGATGTAGTTAATTTACCAAATTTTCCAAGCTGTGCTTGTTCGACTTTGTTTAAAGCCATGATAAATTTTTCTCCTTAATATCTGTCTCTATACTTTATTAAAGTATAATTCTTTGTGAAAATTGCATGTTTTTGGGATTTTTTGCTAAAATATTAAGAATTGTAAAAATAAACATATAAGGCTAATTTGAAATTTGGCTTTTTAGGTAAGAGTCAATAAACACGTCGATTTCGCCGTCCATGACAGCATCAACGTTACCGACTTCAACGTTAGTTCTATGGTCTTTTACCATTTTATAGGGATGGAAAACGTATGAACGAATTTGCGAACCAAAGTTAATATCCATATTTTCACCTTTTAGAGATGAAAGTTTTTTTTCGTGTTCAGCCTGTTTAATTGCGAGTAATTTTGATGCAAGGATTTGCATGGCTGTTTCTTTGTTTTGAAGTTGAGAACGCTGTTGTTGGCATCTTACAACTATTCCTGTCGGTTTGTGTAAAATTCTGACGGCTGTTTCTACTTTGTTTACATTCTGACCGCCT
>JBJEGN010000011.1:0-4387 GCA_051875105.1 Candidatus Gastranaerophilaceae bacterium | reverse complement strand
ATTGGAATAATAACGATATTGATACAAAAACAAGAAGTATAATTACCGTTGTTGCTTTGGTATCGCAAGGTATTACGGATAATTCTCTTAAATATCATCTGCAAAATGCCAAAAATCATGGTGTAACAAAATCAGAAATTGCTGCAATTATAACAAACACAGCTTTCTATTCAGGTTGGCCGAAGGCTTGGGCAACATTTAATTTGGCAAAAGAAGTATGGAATGAAAACGAAACCGCTCTAAATGAAAAAGATAAATACGCACAAAATTTAATGTTCCCGATAGGAGCGGCGAATAATATTTATGCAAAATATTTTATCGGACAAAGTTATATTGCACCTTTATCAACAAATCAAGTCAAAATGTATAATGTAACATTTGAACCGAAATGCAGAAATAATTGGCACATTCATAAAGCAAAATCAGGCGGCGGTCAAATGTTAATTGCTGTCGGAGGTCGAGGATATTACCAAGAATGGGGTAAAAAGCCGATAGAAATGAATCCGGGAGATGTAATAAATATTCCTGCGAATGTTAAACATTGGCACGGTGCTGCTCCTAACAGTTGGTTTTCTCACATTGCAGTTGAAGTTGAAGGTGTTGAAACCGAGAATGTTTGGTTAGAACCTGTATCTGATAAAGAATATGGGAAATTAAAATAGAGGTATTTGAGATGAAAAAGATACTGTTAGTAATATTTGCATTATTTTTGGTAACAGCAGGAATAGTTTACGCTATGCAAAGTAAACAAACTGTAAACAAAGGAGCATTAAATATGAATGAAAAAGTTTTGATTGCATACTTTTCGGCAACAGGAACAACTAAAAAAGTGGCAGAAAATTTAGCAAAAGCAACAGGCGGCGATTTATACGAAATCAAACCTTTGCAACCATATACAAGAGAGGATTTAGATTGGACAAACGATAAATCAAGAAGTTCTGTTGAAATGAAAAACAAAAAATACAGACCCCAAATAGTTGATGATAATTTCTCTGTTTCGGAATATGACACAGTATTTTTAGGTTTTCCAATTTGGTGGGGTGTTGCACCTACTGTTGTAAATACATTTCTTGAAAAACACGATTTTTCAAATAAAACAATCATTCTCTTTGCAACATCAGGCGGAAGTGGTTTCGGAAGAACTGCTTTTGAGCTAAAACAAAGCGTGTCAAATTCAACTAAAATCACAGAGGGGATTTTGAATAATAATCCGTCTGTTGAAGATTTAAAAAAATGGATTAAAACTCTAAATTGAAATAAAAAGAAAGGGTAAAAATATGTCATTAGGTTTTACTGAAATATTTTTGATACTTGTTGTTATTCTTTTACTTTTTGGTTCAAAAAGGATTCCTGAACTGGCAAGAGCTTTAGGCAGGGCAAAGCATGAATTTGAAAAAGCAAAAGACACAATAAAACAAGAGGCGCAGGAACTTACAAAAGATGTGGAAACAATAGCAGAACAAGAATCTAAAAATGAGTAATCAAATACAAGAAGAAAATTTTATATCTCACTTGGAAGCGCTCAGGAAAATGTTATTGAATTCAATAATCTCTGTTGCCGTTTTATCGCCTGTCGGATTTTTTGTTGCACCAAAATTTTTGAATTTCCTGATAAAAATTTCTATGCCTGAAAATATGACAACATTGCATTATTTTTCGCCAATGGAAGTTTTTATTGTTCAAATTAAAATTGGTATATTGCTTGCATTTTTAATTGCATTTCCATATATCATTTATGAAATCAAAAAATTTTTAAATCCTGCATTGTATAAAAATGAACGCAAATTTTTGACAGGCTTGATTGTTTCTTCAAGTTTACTTTTTGTGCTTGGCGGTATATTTTGCATATTTGTTATTTTACCTCTAATTATGAATTTTTCGGCAGGGTTTACCACGACTCAACTACAGCCGACACTTGGATTAAATAATTTTGTTTCAATAACGGCAGGACTCATACTGGCATTTGGAATTATGTTTCAGTTTCCGCTTGCAGTTATTCTTGGTGTAAAACTTGACTTAATAAGTATTAATCTATTAAAGAATATTAGACCATATATATTTGTCGGAATTCTTATAATTGCAGCAATGCTTACTCCGCCCGATATTGTGAGTCAATTAATGCTTGCTGCTCCAACATATATTTTATACGAAATAGGAATTTTTATAGCTCAACAAATTACAAAAAACACTCAAAAAACAATGGATATTAATTATAAATTAAAGGAGGATCTATGAATCGTAGAGAATTTTTACAAACCGCATCAGGGCTTGCGATTCTACTTGCGGCTTCTGCAAGTGGATTTTCAAAAGTTTTGGCAAATGAAAAGGGTGACAATATGATTAAGCAAACAAAAAATATTGAAAACAGATTTTTAGGCGGATTAAATGTTTCTGCGATTGGGCTTGGTTGTCTGCCTATGGTAGGTTATTATGGTGGGAAATTTAGAGAAGAAGATATGATTAAATTAATCCGTCATGCGTATGAAACGGGTGTAACCTTTTTTGATACAGCAGAAGTGTACGGACCTTATACAAGCGAAACATGGGTAGGGAAAGCGTTGAAACCCGTTCGGAATAAAGTAAAAATTGCAACAAAATTCGGCTTCGGCGTTGAAGAAGGGCAACCTACAGCATTAAACAGTGAGCCAAAGCATATCAGACGTGCAGTTGAAGGTTCTTTAAAAAGACTTCAAACGGACCATATTGACTTACTTTATCAACACAGGGTTGACCCTAAAATACCTATGGAAGATGTTGCCGGCACAGTTAAAGATTTAATTAAAGAAGGGAAAGTTTTGCATTTCGGATTATCTGAAGCAAGTGCAAAATCAATAAGAAAAGCCCATTCTGTTTGTCCTGTATCAGCGGTACAAAGTGAATATTCTTTAATTTGGAGAGAACCTGAAACAAAAATATTCTCAACCCTTGAAGAATTAGGAATAGGCCTTGTTCCATACTGTCCTTTAGGCAGAGCTTTACTAACGGGTGTGATAACAAAAGACAGCAGATTTGAAAAGCCTGATAGACGTGCGACATTGCCAATGTTTACACCTGATGCATTAGAACACAATATGCAGATAGTAAAATTGGTTGAAAAATGGGCGAAAAGAAAAAATATAACTCCTGCACAATTTGCTTTAGTATGGATGTTATCAGAAAAGCCATGGATAGTTCCAATTCCCGGAACTACAAATATAGAACATCTTGATGAATTTCTTGGTGCAGCTCAAATCAGAATGTCGAGTGATGAATTACAAGCATTTGAAAAAGATTATGCAAAAATTCATCTTATGGGACATAGAGCAGATCCGTTTACTGAAAGTCAGATTGATAAATAGCAAAAGAGGGGTATAAAAACACCTCCTTTACTAATAAACAAAGGAAAATCTATGAATACAATTACATTGAATAATAATATTAAAATGCCACAAATTGGTTTTGGAGTTTTTCAAATTACAAACCTAAAACAATGCAAAGATGCCGTTTTAAATGCTTTAGATACAGGCTATCGTTTGCTTGATACGGCAAGTATATATGCAAATGAAGAAGCTGTTGGAGAAGCAATTAAAGAAAGTAAAATAAAAAGAGAAGAACTATTTATCACAACAAAAGTTTGGATAAACGAGCAAGGATATGAAAATACAAAACAAGCCTTTGCACGTTCTATAAATAAACTTGGAATTGAGTATTTGGACTTATATCTTATACATATGCCATTTGGAGATTATTATGGTTCTTGGAAAGCTATGGAAGAACTCTATCAAAAAGGAAAAATTCGTGCAATAGGGGTTTGTAATTTTGACTGTGCAAGGTTGATGGATTTGTGTTTCAACGCCAAAATAAAACCTGCAATAAACCAAATAGAAACGCATCCTTTCTGTCAGCAAAATAATCTCGCCGCAATAATGCAAGAATATAAAATTCAGCACGAAGCATGGGCTCCTTTTGCAGAAGGTATCAATAATATATTTGAAAATCCAACCTTAACCAAAATTGCTAAAAAGTATAACAAAACTACGGCTCAAATAATTTTAAGATGGAATATTCAAAGAGGTATTATTGTAATCCCAAAATCAATACATAAAGAACGAATTGAAGAAAATTTTAATATTTGGGATTTTGAATTAGAACAAGACGATATGCAAGAAATCACTTCTCTTGATACGCAACAAAGTTACCTCTTAGACACTTTTAAACCAAGTGAGGTAAAAAGGCTTTATTCTATTTAGTGAATAATTCCTACTTAAAAGCATTCCGTAAATTTTACGGAATGCTTTTCATCTATAAACTTTGAAATCAGTTTAATAAAACTACCGAGCTCTTGCATATCCCATATTTTGGATATCTTCATCTGTTCTGTTTCCGTATATCGTTATTTTATCAAGTT
>JBJEGN010000010.1:0-4588 GCA_051875105.1 Candidatus Gastranaerophilaceae bacterium | reverse complement strand
AGTTAAAATTACATTTTTTGAGACAAAAATTTTGCTTCCCTTAAATATTTTTAAACGTGGAAATATGCGTTTTAAATGGGTTTCCGACCAGTGGGAAATTTTTAAATAAAATCTCTTCAAATGTAATTAAAATTATCCTTTATTTATCCTTTTTGAAACCTAAACAGTGTGCGAGATTGAGGGCAAAACGCAGAGAGCCAACGGAAAAAAGGATAATTTTAAGGATAAGAAAAGGATAAAAAGGATAATTCTGACACTACATTTCTTTAGACATGGGAAGAGGCAACAAACCCCAATAAAACTAAACACTTTCCCTTTTACTTAAGATTACAAATTTATAAAATTATACTTCTAATTATAGTCGGACTATAAATAGACAGTTAAAATTGAACAAGTCGGACAATGAAATTGAAAAGTTTAATTTTGCGTTTAATTAAGTCGGAAATTGTTCAATTCTATCTGTCAGACAGTTCAAATTGAAAAGATAATTTGTTCAATTCTCTCTGATAATTTTTTACTATTTAAGAATTTTATTCAGACAGGTCATGAACTCTCCCATACAACAAATATTTAATGAATAATAAACATTCAAACCATCTTTACGGTCTTTGAGTAATCCAACCGATTTAAGTTTTGCAAGACTTTTTGAAATATGCGGTTGTTCATATTTTTTTAATGCTTGCTGAATTTCGCAAACACATTTTTCACCGTCAAGTAATAAGTCTATAACATCTAACCTTGTAGGATTTGATAATGCCTTAAATATTTCTGCTTTTTTATCGTTTAATGTTTTACTCATCATAACCTCTTGCAAATATTCCAAATGTGGAATATAATAAAAATACAGTATATGCCAAGTATGGCATATTATATTACAAATGTCAATATGAGGTAATAATTATGTTTCTAAAATTCGCAGATTGGTTTGTATATCAAATATTAGGTTTATCGGAAAGCTCAAGTTTTGGTACGGCTTTGCATTTCTTTATTTATGATGTTCTTAAAATTTTATTCTTACTTTTTACAATAATCACCATTATTGCATATTTAAGAAGTTATATTGATAATGCAAAGTTAAGGAATTTCATTGAAAAGCAACCTAAATTTTTGGCTCATATTTTGGCTTCCGTTTTTGGTGCAATAACTCCATTTTGCAGTTGTTCTTCAATTCCTGTTTTTATCGGTTTTATTGAAGCGGGTGTTCCATTTGGGGTTGCCATGAGTTTTATTATAACTTCTCCTATGATAAATGAAATTGCAATCTTAGTTCTTGCCGGTATTATCGGTTGGAAGATAACTGTTTTATATATAGTTACAGGAATTACTGTCGGAGCTTTTGGCGGAATGATTATGGAAAAATTTGGTTGGGGCAAATATTTGCAAGATTATTTATTTAAACTTAGAAATAAGACCGAAAATTCTTGTGGTTGTTCTTGCAGTTGTAAAAAAGCAACACAAACAATAAAAGAGAGAATTATTGATTCACTGATTTATGCAAAAGATTTATTTAAAAGAATATGGCTTTTTGTTCTTTTAGGTGTCGGGGTTGGTGCATTTTTGCATGGGTATGTTCCGCAAGAGTTTTTTATTAAATATATGGGTGGCAATAATTTGTTAGCTGTTTCATTGGCTGTTTTAGCAGGAATTCCTCTTTATGCTGATGCAACAACAATTATTCCAATCGCACAAGTTCTTATTGATAAAGGTGCTGCCGTTGGTACTGTTTTAGTATTTATGATGGCAGTTGTTGGTTTAAGTCTGCCTGAGATGATTATTATTTCAAGAGTTATGAAAAAAGAACTAATAATCAGATTTGTAATATTTATGTTTATTGCTTTCACACTTGTTGGGTATTTTTATAATTGGGTTTTATAAATTTATTAAGTTTTGTGTTGGTAAGTTTATACTAACTAAATTAAAAGAGAGTTATTTAATAAATTAAATGCTCTCTTTTTTTATTAGTATAAATATACTAAACCCTTTTCAGTAAGGCTTTTCAGCCATTCTGTATTTTTTATAATAGACTTATCCTGACAATTAAAAAACTATATTAAATGAATGATTTTTAGCAAAAAATCGCAATTTAATAGTCGTCTGGGTAATATTCGATGCAAAAAAATTCAAAAAAGCAGATAATTCAAAATAAAAATATTACATAATTTTTTCTGCAAATACAATAAAAAAGACCTCGGCGAATGAGGTCTTTTGTTTATTTTTAGTGGTGCCGAAGGCCGGACTCGAACCGGCACATAGTGTGAGCTACGTCAGATTTTGAGTCTGATGCGTCTACCAATTTCGCCACTTCGGCTTACTTCATAATTCTATAACAAGAAAAAAATTTTTTCAATACTATTTTTCTTATTATTTATTTTCTACTATTGCAAAGAATCTATGTTCTGGAATTGGTTTTCTCTTGATATTACAACTTTCCCGGATCTTACAAGTTCTTTTATTCCTATAGGTCGTAATAATTCTATCAAAGAACGAATTTGTCTTTCATCTCCTAATGCTTGCAACGTATAGGAACGATGCGTTACATCAATAATCTTTGCATTGAAAATTTCTGCTATACGCAAAATCTCTGAACGTTGCTCATTTTTCGCATTTACTTTACACATTATAAATTCTCTTTCAATAGAATCATTAAAATGTAAATCCATTACCTTTATAACAGGAATTAATCTGTTCAACTGTTTTGTAATCTGTTCAATAACTTTATCGTCACCGTTCGTCACAATAGTTACTCTCGAATAATCCGTATCAAGTGTCGGTGCTACCGTTAAACTCTCAATATTATATCCTCTGCCACTGAATAAATCGCTTATTCTTGAAAGCACTCCGGCTTCGTTTCTTACAAGAACTGAAATTGTATGTATCATAATCCTTTACCTTTTTTAGTTATTGTCGTCATTTGAAACCAAAACATGGTTCAACGGTTCGCCCGCAAGTACCCACGGATATACCATTTCAAACGGTTCTACTCTGAAATCTATTACTACCGGTCGTCTTGCCTCTATTGCCTTTTTCAAAACCGGCTCGATTTCTTCTTCCTTTTCTACTCTGAAACCTAATGCTCCATAAGCTTCTGCAACTTTTACGTAATCAGGTGAAGAAATTTTTGTCTGAGAATAATGTTCATGGAAAATTCTCTCCTGCCATTGACGTACCATACCAAGCCAGCCATTGTTTATAACAGCTATAATAACAGGAATATTATAATCAACACACGTTGCAAGTTCCTGAATGTTCATTTGAAAACTTCCGTCACCTGCAACATCAATTACAACTTTATCTTTTAACGCAACATTTGCACCAATTGCAGCGGGAAAACCAAATCCCATTGTTCCCAATCCGCCCGATGTTACAAGCCTTCTTGTTTTATGGAATTTATAAAGCTGTGCCGTCCACATTTGATGTTGACCAACTTCCGTCGTAATTATAGGATCATAACCTTTTGTCACTTCATAAATCTTTTTAATTACGTTCACAGGATTTAATGCAGTTGTTTCTGCTGCAAGCTGTGCTTTCACCTGTTTTCTTTCTGCAATTTTTTCAAGCCATTTTGCTTTCTCTTTTGCATTTATGTCATAATTCTGCTCATCAAATTCCTTTAACATAGCTGTCAATACATTTTTAGCATCTCCAACAATAGGAATATCTACTCGAACACTTTTTGAAATTGAACAAGGGTCAATATCAATATGAACAATTTCCGCTTCAGGAGCAAATTTCTTCAAATTACCCGTTATTCTGTCACTAAATCTTGTCCCTATCGCAAACAAAACATCGCAATCATTAACGGACAAGTTCGCAGCATACTCGCCGTGCATACCCATCATACCCAGTGATAACGGACTATCTGTGTTAAATGTACCTATACCCATCAAAGTCGTTGTAACAGGAACATTCAACTTTTGAGCAAGCTCTGCCAAAACTTCTTCTGCTTCCGCATGTAAAACTCCACCACCGGAAATTATTACCGGCTTTTTCGCTTTACATAACAATTGTAAAGCCCTCGACATCTGCTTCGGGTGTCCGTCATAAGTCGGATTATATCCCGGAAGTTTAACCTTTTCCGGCCACTCAAATTCCGCCTTTGCCGTCAAAATATTCTTCGGCAAATCAATTACAACCGGACCAGGTTTACCTGTTGTTGCAATATGAAATGCCTCTTTTATCACATGTGCAAGTTGTTTAACATCTTTCACAAGGTAATTATGTTTACAGCATGAACGGGTAATTCCAACGATATCAGCTTCTTGGAAAGCATCATTTCCAATTAAATTCAAACTGACCTGCCCTGTAAAAACAATAATCGGATAAGCATCATAATAAGCATTTGCAATACCTGTAATAGCATTACAAGCTCCGGGACCTGATGTTACAAACGCAACACCCGGACGACCGGAAACTCTTGCATATCCCTCCGCTGCGTGAATTGCAGCTTGTTCATGTCTTACAAGATAATGCTTAATATCTTTACAGTCATAGAGTGCATCGTACAAATTTAATATAGATCCTCCGGGATAACCGAAAACTTCATCTACCCCTTCTTTTTTCAAGCACTCTAATAAAATTTGAGCACCTG
>JBJEGN010000009.1:0-20809 GCA_051875105.1 Candidatus Gastranaerophilaceae bacterium | reverse complement strand
TTTCACGTTTTTTGATTTCAGATAAAATACCGGCTTTTTGTACTTTTTTCTTAAGTCTTTTCAAAGCAACTTCGATATTTTCATTTTCGCCAACTCTGATTTCGGGCATGGAATTTTCACCACCTTCATTGTTAATTTATATAGCAAGATTAATTTAACACGAATAATTTTTATTTTCAATAGGAAAAATTAAAAAAATGAAAAAATTTTTGTAAAAAATGCAAAAATTTACAAAAAAAATGCAAAAAAATAAAAGTTTAGACTAAAAAATAGCCGATTGAGCATGTTTTTTTGAAAAAAATGTAATATTTTGAGTAAAGAAAAAAGTTTTACTTGAATTTATTTTTGAAGTAAAATTATCACAGAAGAGTATTAGTATTGTTATAGGGGATACAAATGAAAAATAAAAAAGTTTTATTTTGGGCAATAATTCTCTTAGTTATTGGCTGTATTTTCGTCATAAAGACAAAACCGACGAAATTAGGCTTGGACTTGGTTGGCGGTTCAAGACTTGTTCTTGAGGCACAAACTACAAGTGCTATTCCTAAAATTACTCCCGATATGATGGATAGCTTAAAGTTTTCAATTGAAAACAGAGTTAATGCGATGGGCGTTGCAGAAACGGTTGTTCAAAAAGAGGGTGATAATCGATTAATTATTGAAATTCCTGATGTTTCAGATCCTCAAAAAGCAAAAGAATTTTTGGGCGATACGGCAGAATTGGAATTTAAAAGACCTATCAAAACTTTTGATGGTTCTGAAGCTTGGGAATCAACAGGTTTGACAGGAAAAGATCTCAGAAAGGCTTTGGTTTCAACAAATTCTCAAAACGGAGAATGGGTTGTCAGCCTTGAATTTAATGACAAAGGAACGAAGAAATTTGCAGAACTTACAAAACAGTTGGTAGGACAGCCGATGGCAATTTTCTTTAATGGAGAGTTAAAATCTGCTCCTGTTATTCAAGAAGCTATTATTGGCGGAAAAGCTCAAATTTCTGGTGGCGAAGGCGGCTTCCCTTATGAAGAAGCAAAGAATATGGTTGATTTGTTGAATGCCGGTGCACTTCCTGTTCCTGCAAAAATTATTCAAGAAAATACTGTTGGTCCTACTTTAGGTGCTGATAGTATTGCAAACAGCCAATTTGCCGGACTTGTCGGTTTGTGTTTTGTAATGGTCTTTATGGTTGCTTATTACAGAGTTCCGGGTATTATTGCAGACGTTGCTTTAATTATTTATTCATTGATTGTATTTTCAATTTTCAAGCTAATTCCTGTTACATTAACTTTGGCAGGTATTGCAGGTTTCATATTGAGTATCGGTATGGCAGTTGATGCTAACATTCTTATTTTTGAACGTACAAAAGAAGAATTGAGAGCGGGAAGAACATTGTTCACTGCTATTAATCTTGGTTTTGACAGAGCATTCACAAGTATTTTCGATTCTAACATGTCAACAATTATTACTTGTACGATTTTGTATGTTTTAGGTACAAACGTTGTTAAGGGATTTGCCTTAACGTTGGCGATAGGTACTTTAGTTAGTATGTTTTCTGCAATTAACGTTACTAAGAACTTTATGCACTTATTGTTCGGTACCGGTCATTTGAAACATCCGAGCTGGTTCGGACTTCATGAAAGTGAAATTAATACTGCTTATGAAGCTGATGAAACAAAACGTGAAAATGCCAAGTTTGGTATTTTGGATTAGGATAAGGAGAAAAAAATGTTCTCACATGCAAAAAATATTTTAGATATAGTTAAATACAGATGGGTTTTTGCAATAATTTCTTTATTGCTTTTGATTCCTTCAATATCTGCGATGGCTTATTTAACAGTTAAAACCGGTAGTCCGCTTCTTGTAGGTATTGATTTTACCGGTGGTACGATTATTCAATATACAGTTGATAAAAAATTAAATAATGAAGATATTGCAAAAATAAGAGAAAATTTAGAAGAATCAGGTATAGAAAATCCTGTAATTCAAAATCTTTCATCTACTTCTGCATCAGAAAAAGGTTCTCAAACTGAATTTATTTCTGTAAAAACTGCTTTTGACGGAGATAAAGAAAGTTCAAAAACAACACTTGTTACTGAAAAAATTAAATCACTTTATCCAAATGCGGAACTCGTGACGGTAAGTTCTGTCGGACCGACATTGGGTAGTGAATTGATGAAAAATTCTGCTATTGCAGTATTACTTGCTATTATTGGTATCTGTGCATATTTAACATTAAGATTTCACATTGAATACGCATTGATTGCAATTTTCACTTTAGTTCACGACGTTTTGTTTGTAATTGGTGTTTTTGCACTTCTTGGAATTTTCTATGGAGTTCACATTGATGCACTCTTTATAACGGCGGTTTTGACAGTTTTAGGTTTTTCCGTTCACGATACGATTGTTGTTTTTGACAGAGTTCGTGAAAATTTGAAATTTTCGTCAAAATCTATGACCTATAATGAAATTGTTGATGCAAGTGTTAATCAGACATTAGCAAGAAGTATAAACACTTCTTTGACGACATTGATAACTTTGATTGCTTTATACTTTTTTGGAGGAGTTACAACGAAAGACTTCGTTTTAGCTATGATTTTAGGTATTGCAGTCGGAACTTATTCAAGTATCTTTGTTGCAAGTGTACTTTTGGTATTTTACAATAATTACAAAGTAGCACATAAAGGTAAAGCATAATAATGGCTGAAGATACTATTTCATTATCGCAATTTGTAAGAGAGAGCCGGGAAAATCTCGGACTCTCTTTACATTTATTAGCGATTCGTTCTAACTTAACAGAAGAGCAGGTTTCTGATATTGAATCTGGAAAGGATTTGTTTTTATCCGCAACTGTCAGACAAAAACTTGCTAAAGGATTGAAAATAAATCCATCTGAAATAAAAAAGCATGAAAAAAATGTCGAAATAAATTATGGAGCATCAAAGTCTGTTGAAGACGAAATAAGAGGAAGAATGAACGCAGGAGAAACAAGCGGTTTATTTTGTCCTGTTTGCGGTGCGGAATTAACAGTTAGAGTCGTTAAAAGATACGATCTTGAGGACAATTTGATATTGCATCACAAAGCTATTTGTACTAAATGTCCTTTTCAAATTATTTAATTAAAAAAGCCTCTTTTTAGGAGGCTTTTTTAGAGATTTTCTATAATACGCTTGTTGCTGATTGTTGTTTTTTTGCATAAACATGAATTGACATGTTTATCAAAAGGTAATTTTTGTTATTATCGTATGGTCTGATACTTATATCAGAAATGTTTATGAAATAAGGATAAACAGTTAAATCTCTTAAAAAACCTTCTAATTGTGTATATGTACCAACCGCAAGAATCTTGACACTGCAAACACTGTATAGTGTTGGAAATCTGCTGTAAATCATGTCATCTGTAGGGTTAATAACATATTCAATCGTTCTTAACATCATATTGTTCATTTTAATGTAATCAATGATATCATCAAACATTCCGCCAAAAGATGATAAAGAGTCTTCCGGAGCATTTTTTTGTTCAAAAACAGGCTTGAGTTTATTTTGTTTATCAAGCATTTTTTGTTTTGCTTTTTTAAAACCGTCAAGTTTCTTGGAAGATTCTTTTAATTTCTCTTCTTGTTTTTTGTGTTCTAATTTTGTCTGCTGTACTTTTTGAATTGATACGAAAATTTGTCTTACACCAAAAATTGCAAACAAAACAATGATAATTACACTAATAATTATTTCTTTGTATTCTTGTATAAATTTTTCATCGATTTTCATCATAAAAAAGAGTCCTTATCTAAGGTGCCGCAGGTGCCGGAAGTCCAGCCGGAGCATTAGGTGCCGGTGCAGGCGGATTGTTTTCTGATTGAGGTGCTTGCGGTGCTTGTTGAGAGGGGAACATATTGTTCATAAATCCTGATGGTTGATTTGCATTTTGGTTATCTTGTGGTGGATTATTAGGATTATTTCCGTCCGGATTTTGATTTTCAGGATTTGCCGGTTGAACAGGTGTTGCATTTTCTATTAAAAATGAATAAACGGATTTTGACCCATCTTCACCACCATAAGCTAATTGCAATTTTGACATCTTTATATCAGGATATCGATTTTTTAAGCCTTTCATGTATGCATATATAGATTCACTTGAATTTGCATTTCCTTCGATTATAACCATTCCCTCTGTGTTACAGAAGAAATTTGTTAGATAAACGTCTGACGGAATTTCTGCTCCAAGACCAAACAGCAAATCAATTTGTTTTTGATTTTGTTCACTCATATCCCTCGATAAATTATAAATATCATTAACATCTCCGGAGATTTCTGTTGCAGAAATTTGAGAACGAACATCTATAAACTCTTCAGACATCAAATTAATCTCTTTATATAGTTTTTTGTCATAAAGAGAAATCAAGAAACTTATTAATAATAGAATACAAAGTACTGCAACACCTGCAATTGAGCCAATGTTTAAAAGAGCTTTTCTTGCTATTTCATAATCTTGTCCCATTATGTGCAGAGTTATTACGGTAGACTCTTCTTCTTCTGTTCCTAATAAGAAATTAAATTTAAGCGGATATGCATCGTAAGTATAGGCAGCTGCACCAACTGCTTCCAATGATATTACCGGTAAATATTTAGGTAAAATTGATGTGGATATTTCCATAAAAGATTTATCAGCATACATATTCCTGTCTAAATATTTTATGTTGCCTTCAAAGTTAATTTTGTGACATAAAATTTCCGCACTTACTTCGTGTGTTTCACTAACGATAAGTAAATCTTGTGCAGGATAATTTTCTATTGCATTACTTGCTGCAGAAGAAATTGCTACATAAACTTCATCACTTGAGAATGATTTAATAGCAAGCGGTTCCTCATAATAATCTACAAGCTTTTTGCCCTGCATACAGAAAATAGAATAACTGTTTGATGAAATGAGCAAAATGTTGATAGTATCGTTATTAGCGAATTCTTCTTCTAAAACTCGGCTGTATATAATACCTTTTATCATTGATGAGTTAGCCGTTTCGACTGCGACTAATTTTACTCCCAATTCTTCAAAGATATCTTTGATGTTTTGAATAGTATTTTCTTGGACAGCTCCGTATACAATGTAACGTTTTTCCGTATCTTTATTAACTGTTACGGTATTCCAACTTACAACCGGTTCATGTCTTTTGAACAAATACATCTCTTCAACTTCGGAGGAAATTGCTGTTGTTATTTGTTCATCAGGCAAAACAAGTGGTAAACTTACAAATGAAAAATGTACGTTTGGCAAGTTTAAGATAACGTAACAATCCTTTGGATTTACTCCGATTTCTTTAAACAATTCCTGTACAACTGTTGCAAAATCATCGTAATTAATGATTTCTCGAATTGCGTTATTGTACTTTAGCTCTTTACAAGCATATTTAGTAATCATTCTCTGATCTTTGTCAATACAAATCATTTCAATGATGTTTGATGCAGATACCGAGATACCTATTGTTGTTACAGAACTCAAGCCAAGGGCCGTCAGTATATTCTTCATACGATTGTACTACCTTAATTGAATTTATCAGTTAATTATTTTTATTTTACAATATTTTCTTTTTTATAAAAACATTGTAACATATTATTATAAAAAATACACGTAATATGAGGAAAAATACCATAAACACATCAGATTTTATATACGGAAAAAATAATGTTATAGAACTTCTTTTAGCAGGGGAGAGAAGTATTAATAAGATAATGCTTTTAAAGACAGGACATGGGGACAAGCGTATGGATAAAATTATTCAGCTTGCAAAAGATAATTCTATTCCTTTTTCGTTTGTGCCCAAGGAAAAATTTAAGAACTATGAAGAATATTCTCATCAGGGTGTAATTGCTTTTGCTTCACCGATTGAGTATAAAACACTTGAATCTTTCATAGAGGAACAAAAAGATGGTTTTAAGAAAGTCATTATTCTTGATGAGGTTGAAGATCCTCATAATGTTGGCTCTATTGTAAGAACAGCTGTTTGTGCAGGATATGATGCGGTTATTTTACCCAAAAGACGTTCCTCTCTTATTAATGCTACTGTTGAAAAATCTTCTGCGGGTGCTGTTAACCATATAGATATTATCACTGTGAACAGTATTCAAAATACAATTGATACCCTGAAGGATAACGACTTTTGGATAATTGCAACAGTTATTGATGCCGAGGATAATTATTTTGACATTGATTATACAGATATGAATTTTGCATTAATCATGGGTAATGAAAAATCAGGTATTTCAAGAACACTTGTTAAAAATTCTGATTTTAGGGTAAGAATACCAATAGAGAAAGATTTCGATTCTTTGAATGTCGCTAATGCAGCTTCCATAGTTATGTATGAATCTGTCAGACAAGTTATTCAAAAAGGAAAAAACAATAAGTATGACAAACAAAAAAAATAAAACCATTGAACATTTTGATTCCGAACAAGAAATCGATATAGAAAACGAAGAATTTACAGACAAAGACGAAAATGAGGTGGTGGTTGAAGAACCACGCAGTGCAGAAACATTAACAACGGCGGTTACTGATGATTCCGTAAAAATTTATCTTCAACAAATCGGAAAAATTCCGCTTTTAAATTCAGATCAAGAATTAGCGGTTGCTAAACGAATAAAAGACGGTAAAGGCAGTGATAAAGAAAAAGCTGTTACAGAGCTTGTTAATGCCAATCTCCGTCTTGTTGTTAGTATTGCAAAGAAATATATCGGCAGAGGATTATCTTTTCTTGATTTAATCCAAGAAGGTAATATGGGACTTATGAGAGCTGCTGAAAAATTTGATTATACAAGAGGTTATAAATTTTCGACATATTCAACATGGTGGATTCAACAAGCAATAACAAGAGCAATCGCTGATAAATCAAGACTTATCAGACTTCCTGTCCACATGATTGAAACACTTGGCAAAATAAAAAAAATATCAACAGAGATGACCATTCAAAACGGATATGCACCGGGAAAAGAAGAACTTGCATATAAAGTCGGCATGCCTTTGGCTAAGTTAACTCAATTAATAGAATCGGCTCAAAGCACTGTTAGCATTGAAGCTCCGGCAAATCAGAAAGAAGATAATGCAAAAATTGCTGATTTCATAGTTGATGAATCGACGCTTTCACCCGATACTCACGTTACACAAGAAAATATGTTTGGTGATATTGAAAAAATGCTCGGTAAATTAAGCCCGAAAGAACGTGATATTATTGTTCTCCGCTATGGACTCGGTAAAGACGGGGAAAAAAAGACACTCGAAGAAATTGGTTCTCAATATAACGTTTCAAGAGAGCGTATCCGTCAAATTGAAAACAGAGCCATAAGTAAATTGCGAAAGCTTTGTCGTGATAGACGTCAAGAAAATGCTCTGAAAAATTATATATAATCTAAAAACTCCCGCAAAAAACGGGAGTTTTTATTTAATCTTTTAACTTTGACCTAAAAATTAGCCTACTAAGCCTGAATCATCACATTCTGAAGCTTTTACCATAATGGCATGCTCAACAGGATTTTCTTTTTTAATTGAATTATCAAAACCGTATTCATCGTATCCGAATTCGTCTTTTGCTCTTTTTGATTGGTTTTCATCTACGAGTTTTTTTGCGAGTTCTGCAATTTCATACACGAGTTCATATCTGTTTTCGCAGTTATCATTTAAGTCCCAAGCTATTTTTATAATTTGATTCATTTTCTATTTCTCCTGAATTAAATTCATAATACTATGATTATGCTTTGATTTCAATAATTTTTTTGAACTATCTTCTGAATTGTTTTCTTAAAAATAAAAAACAATCAGTTTTAATGCTCAAAATTATATTAAAGGAATTAAAACAGCAAATTCTGTTCCATCTGTACCTGTTTTTATTAATTTGATATCGCCGTATTGTTCTTGCATAAGTTTTTTGCAAATGCAAAGTCCAAGACCGTTTCCGTCAATTTTTGTTGTAAATCCCTCATCAAAAATTTTGAGTACAATGTCTTCAGGAATGCCATGACCAGAATCTTGGATGAGAAGAGGAATTTTATTATTTTCTTTTTCTCCGATTTTTAGGGTAATTCTGCCATTTTGTTCTATTGCATCAATTGCATTGTACAATATATTTAAAATTACACTTTGGAGTTTTGATTCATCTGTATGAACACGATATTCGTCTCCGACAAAATTTTCAATTGATATGTTTTTGTTTTTTGCTTTTGGTAAAGCGAGTTTTATCACGTCTGAAACTATTGAAGATAGCTGCTTCTCAACTAAAATCGGTCTTGAAAAAGTTCGTATTTCACTTATCAAATTTGAAATAGCAAAAGCGGATTGTTTAATGCAGTTTATAGCATTTTCAACTGATTTTGAAGCTTCTTCGTCAAGTTGAACATTTTCTAATCGTTTTTCCAGAACTTTTGTGTATAAATCAATAACAGATACATTATTTTTAATTTCGTGGGCTGTAAATTTAGCTTTTTCAGAAATTTGTTTATATTCGTTCATCAGATTTTCTGTTTCAGAATAATTTTCTTTTTCAGCTTGAGTGAAAACCATTTCTTGATTTACGTTATCCAAACAATTTACAATTTTGTTTAATGCGTTGTTCATTGTTTTTTGTTCACGTCTGTCCGGAGCGTATGTTGTGAGGTAACTTGTAAGTTCAAGCGTTGAATTTTCAAACATAATATTTGCAATATCTGAAATTTCACGAGAATTTAAGATTAAACAAATTTGTGACATGTCATTATTTGAGATTGTCCAATCCCAAATTAAAACTGCAGAATATCTCGGTGCTAAAATCAAAATGAATTCTGTTTTTTCCCAAAGAGGTTTTTTTTCAATGTTTACAATTTTTCCGCTTGTCAAATTGTCGCAGAATGAAAACATTTTGACATCAGAGAATTCCAAGCGTTTTATAATTGAAGCAATTCCGTCTGTTCCTGATAACTTCATCAAAACGAGTCCTTCTTGTGAAGGCTGTTCGAGCAGCGGTTCAAGAAGGGAACGAATAATTCCTTTGATTGTTTGTCTGCTGTATTCTTTATCTGAACCTGTTAAAACCAAATCTTTAAGAACATTTTTTGTATTTGAAAATTTAGCCATAATATTACCTGTATTTTAAATTATTATCTCAATTATAACATATTTTGCAATTATAAACCTTGTGTTAAGAAATTTTTTCAACTTCTTTAACAAATTTAACTTTTTTAGGCTTGAAGCTGAAAAATACACTTAAAATAAGGCAAGTCAAAGCTGCTGCAATAATTTTAGAATAATTTAAGTCAAGGTTGAATCCTATTTTTACGTGTAAAATATATGTAAAGCAGACCATAGACATAAATACTGCCGGCAATAAGGTAACAGGATAGAAACGATTTTTTCTTCTTAAATAAACACTTATCGCCCAAAGAGTTATCATACCGAGAGTTTGGTTAGCCCAGGCAAAATACATCCACAACACAGTTATATCAACCATCGTAAAAGCAATTCCGACAATCAAAACTGCAAAACTTAAAAGTAATCTGTTAAATATTTTTGTTTGATTATATTTTAACAAATTTGCAATAGTCAATCTCGCAGAGCGAAAAGCTGTATCTCCGGAAGTTATCGACAGAATAACGACAGATAAAACAGTGAGTTTTGAGCCGATTGGACCTAATAAAGCTCTTGAAATTTCCGCAACAACACCGCCTTGTCCGAGTTTTTGAACTGCTGCCAAAAGACTTTGACTGTTATCATAAAAAGCAATTCCCAATGTTGCCCAGACAAGAGCTATGAATCCTTCAAAAATCATAGCTCCGTAAAAAATTTTTCTGCCATCCTTTTCATTTGTTATACATCTTGCCATAATTGGAGATTGTGTTGAGTGAAATCCGCTGATAGCACCGCAGGCAATAGTTATAAACATTAATGGGAATATAGGTGTTTTATCAGGGTGCATATTTTGAAATCCCATATTATGATACCAATCTCCGTTCATACCAAACAAGCTGGCAAGCAAAGCAACCGTCATTGTAACAAGTAATATTGCGAAAAACGGATAACATTTCCCGATAATTTTATCCACAGGCAAAAGCGTTGCAATAAAGTAATATGCAAAAATTATAACTGCAAAAATTATATATTCTGAGTGAAAAATATCAGCAAGCATTTTAGCAGGATTCAATGCAAATACTGCTCCTACAAGAATTAAAATAACAATTAAAAATAAAGAAAATAAAAGTTTTATCCTCTTATTAAGCACCTTTTCGATTAAAAAATCCATTGTGCAACCTTTGTAACGCAAAGAAAACATTCCTGTCATATAGTCATGTACCCCGCCTGCAAAAATTGAGCCGAATACAATCCAAAGAAGACAAGCAGGACCGTACACAGCTCCCAAAACGGCTCCAAAAACCGGACCTAATCCTGCTATATTTAAAAATTGAATTAAAAATATTTTCCAAACAGGCATGGGAACATAGTCAATTCCGTCGTTGTATTTTACAGCCGGAGTTCTTCGAGATTGAGAAGCACCAAAAACTTTTTCGACAATTCTTCCATAAATGAGGTAGCCTAAAATCAAAAGGCATACAGATAATATAAACAATTTCATTTCTTCACCAAAATAAATTTCGATATTAATATACTTATAATTATAGTTTGAACATGAAAAATACAGTATTTTTTTATAAAAAATGCAAATAACTCATATAAAAATTATATTTTTCTTGAAAAAAACAAGATTTTTATGAAAAAGAATACTAAAAATTAAAAAAGGAGAAGCTTATTTAAAAACTTCTCCATCGGGGTTGCTTTAGAGCTTCTTAGTTAAAAGAAACTCCTTTTTCTGCGATTGCAATAGGTGTTGTTAATTTAGTTGCAACAGCTATTGTTCTCGGAAAATAATTTTGAAGAACTTGCGTTCTCATAGCCAAAACTTCAAGAGGAACAGGAGTTTGACTGTTCATCGCATTTGTTTCTGCGACTGTTTCTTTTCTTCCTCTGTCATTTTGACCTTCAACACCAAAGATAAAGTAATCAATGTATTCTTCTTTGAATGACGGGAATGCCTTAACAAATGCAGCTTTTTCCATCATATATTCTTTTCTGAATTCAGGATTATCAGCTATCGGATTTTTAAGAAATTCTTTAGGTTGTTCACCTTTTGAGATTGCATCTTTAGCTTCTTTTTGGTATTCCTTAACTTCTTTCATCAAATATGCATCTTTGCTGTGTCCGAGTTCATGGTTTACAGCAAAACCATCGGTTGTACAGTTTAAAACACCAAAATAGCCCATAAATGCAGAATCTAAAGTGTTCTTTAACGGAACAATATGCTTAACGTCTTTTGACATATCAATAAGCGTATCCCCCGGTAAAGTCTTTAACAAATCTGAAATAACAGGTTCTTTTGTTTGTTCGGGTTTGAAGTTCATCAATTTTCCGAGTACAGAAAATACAGGTTTTTTGTAGAAAGGAATTGCGAAAGTTTTTTCGTTTAAAACTGTTTTTGTACCTTCAAATTCATCTGTTACAATAGTATTTTTGCCTTTTTGTTCGATAGTATAATGTCTGCCGTTAACCGATGAGTATGCAAGATTTTCATTTACTCTTTGATAAGTTCTGTCAACCGTTGATAAAACATTTCCGTTTTTATCTTTAATTTGGTTGAACATTCTGATATTGTCGCCTTTCGCATCTTTAGAATATCTGTAAGTAGTCGTTGTACCGTCTAAACTTGTCATATTTTTGCTGATATAAATTCCGCCGTCTTTTGTTTTGATAGCTGATGAAATAGTCTTTTTTCTTCCCAAAGCATCAACTTCTTCAACATTGTAAATTCCCGGTACGTCAGACATTTTGTAAGTTTCTCTTGCAACTGTTTTTCCTGTTATGGGGTCTTTTCTTTCTGTAACAAGTGCTTGATGAACAGGGAGTCCGGGTTGAACATCATAAGAAACACCCTTTGATACAGCATTATGTTCAAAATCATTAACCGTTTTCACTTGGATTGCAGGATTTGTAACCGGAATTCTTGTAACTTCCGTTGAATCCAAAACGCCTTCATCACTCCAGTTGTATTTTGTTAATTTTATATTTACCTGACCTGTTTTTGCATCAAGTTCTTTATCTACATATTGACCATCTTCTGTTTTTACAAAAACATCAGCTGTCGGTTGTTGTTTGGGTTGCATTTGAGGTTGATTTTGTTGTACTGGTTGTTGTTCTCTGTTTCTTCTCGCCAGAAACGGATTTGTTGCGGCTGTTATGCTACTTACTTGCATTTACTTCTCTTGCCTTTCTCACTTCTTGTTTTTCTTTCACACTTACTTTTTACGCTTCAAAACTTACTTTGGGATTTTTTTGTTATTTTAAAGTGTAATTTTTACAATTCTTAATTAATTGTATCATCTACACTTCATATTGCAATAGTTAAACTTGAAAAATTATGTAAAGATTTTATAAAGACAAAAACGAAAAATAGATATTTATCGGAAACCGAGATTTTGTTTATGGTAATATTCATTTTGAGTGAATTACGGCGGAAAAGGTATGAAAAAAATCGAAATTTACGATACGACATTACGAGATGGAGCACAATCTGAGGGAATTAATTTTTCGACATCAGATAAGTTAAAAACAGTTAAATTACTTGATGAATTGGGAATTGACTTTATTGAAGCAGGTTGGCCGGGGGCAAATCCGAAAGATGTTGAGGTTTTTGCGGATTTGAAAAATATTTCGCTAAAGCATTCAAAGATTGCAGCTTTTGGTTGCACTCGCAAACCTAATGTTAAGCCAGAGGATGATAAAGTGCTTCAAATGCTTTTGACGGCTGAAACTGAAATTATCACAATTTTTGGTAAAACATGGGATTTTCACGTTGAGCATGCTCTGTGTACAACGTTAGCGGAAAATCTTTTAATGATTGAAGATAGTATAAAATATCTTATAAGCAAAGGTAAAAAAGTATTTTTTGATGCCGAGCATTTTTTTGACGGCTGCAAAAACAACAAAGAGTACGCTTTTAAATGTATTGAAACAGCTTTAAGTGCAGGTGCGGAAAGAATTATTCTCTGCGATACAAACGGCGGCTGTATGAATTATGAAATAACAGAGATTGTTGATGAGGTTGTAAAAAGTTTTCCTGATATGAAAATCGGTGTACATGTTCATAATGACGGAGATATGGCGGTTGCGAACTCTCTTGCGGCAGTTGATTCAGGTGCTGTTCAAATTCAAGGAACAATAAACGGTTATGGTGAAAGATGCGGAAATGCTAATCTTTGTTCAATAATTCCTAATTTGCAGTTAAAAAAAGGTTACGATGTAATTGGTGACAAAATCCAAAATTTGACGTTCATATCAAACAGTATTGCAGAAATTGCAAATGTTGCCGTTCCTTCAAATGCACCTTATGTCGGCTTGAGTGCTTTTGCTCATAAAGCAGGTGTTCATGCAAGCGGTGTTCGTAAAAATTCTCAAACTTATGAACACATTTCTCCTGATTTAGTCGGAAATAGACGTAAAATTTTGATTTCCGATCAAGCCGGAACAGCATCTTTAAAAGAAAAAATAAGAAATTTACGAATAGTTAAAGATTTGCAAGATTCTGATTTGCCTAAAATTATTGACAGGATTAAAAAACTTGAATGGAAAGGTTTTGCATTTGAAGGTGCGGAAGCCTCTTTTGAACTTTTGATTTTAGATACATTAACAGGTTTGCCTGATTTCTTTAAAATTTCAGGATTTAGAGTTATCGGAGATACTTTCATTGGAGAAAAGAAACATAATATAATTACCGAAGCATCTGTAAAAGTTAAAATTGATGAACATAACATTCATACAGTTGCAGAAGGTGAAGGCCCTGTAAATGCACTTGATACGGCACTTAGAAAAGCTCTTGTTGAATTTTATCCTGAAGTTTTGAAATATAAACTTTGTGATTTTAAAGTTCGTATTTTAGATAGTAAAGACGGAACGGCAGCTGTCGTGAGGGTTAATGTTGAAACAACTGACGGTATCAACAAATGGGATACTGTCGGAGTCAGCGAAGATATTATTGAAGCATCTTATATGGCAATTTCAGACAGTATGATGTACGGACTGATTTTGCACAACCCCGATTTTGTTTAAACAAAAAACAATCGGTTCATAATCGATTATTTTTTTAACCAATTCATGCCCGCAGCTCAACAATTATACGTCAAACAACGAATGGAGTTTTTCTTCTGTTTCTTCTGTAGAAATTTCTTGTCTTTCTGTATTTAATTCAAGAGCCTTGCCGTAGAATTTAGCGGCATTCACTCTGTCGTCAGAAAGTTCGTAAGTTCTTGCGAGGTTGAAGTATGCCGTTGTATATTTTTCATCTTTTTCGATAGCTTTTTCAAAACAATCTTTAGCTTCTGCAATCATATTTTTATTTTCAAGATAAATAGCACCCAGATTATTGTATGCAGGAGCATAATTTTCATCAGTATCAATAGTATTTTTATAGGCAATCAGTGCATCTTCAATAAATCCTTTTTTATATAAAGAAGTTGCGAACTGGTTATTTACATGTATGTCACAAGGATTTAAAGTAAGAGCTTTTGAATAATTTTCAACTGCTTTATCGTAATCTTCTTGTTCAAAATATAAATCACCCAATGCCGAGTATGTGTCTTCACAATCAGGCATTAGAGAAAGAGATTGCATATACATTCTGACTGCTTTTTCAGGTTTTTTGCGGACATCTGAATAAATAAGAGCAACCGCACGACAAACAGTTGATGTCCATTCCGGTTCTGGATTTAGGTTTATTGCAATTAGATAATGGTCTTCTGCTTCATCAAATTGGCATGCCCGAAAGTAAGCAAATCCTAAGGCGTTGTGGAAAAACGCATTTGTATTATCCTCTTCAACGGCAAGTTTAAAAGCATTAACGGCATTTATAAAATCATCTTTTTTTAAGTATAAATGACCTAACTCATAATAGATGTAAGCTTTTTCACCTTCTGTTTTTAATGCTTTTGTATAAGCATTAATGGCTTCATCAGTTTTGTCTTGATAATAAGTCTGTAAAATAGTAGCTGTTTTTAAAAGTGCTTCTCTATCGTAAGAGTTGCTTTTTAAAACTTTTTTATAGGATTTTAATGCTGATAAAATGTCTTCTTTTTCAACGTTAATGTCGCCTATAAGCTTGTTAAATATCTCAAAACGGCCTGTTTTGATGCTTGCTTTTCGAAAAATATTTTCTGCATTTTTTCTAAAACCTAAAAATTTCAAAGTTTTTCCAATAGCAAGGTATCTGTTAACATTATAATTTTCTTTAATTTGGGTTAAACTCATTTTGATACAACCGTAATCGAATAATCCGGAAATCATTCCGGTCGTCAAATAGTATCCGCTGCCGAAAATGTTTGAGAATGAGAAATTGCCAGAAAATAAATTTTCAGCATAAAAAAGACCTAAATTTAATTTTGCTCTTGATGACAAAACAGGAGAAAGTTGAACTGCTTTTTTAAATTCTTCTTCTGCTTCTTTCATTTTTCCTGCAAGTTTTAAAAAATATCCGTAATACAACCTTGCATCAACACTTTTGGGATAAATAGCAAGTGCTGAACGACATTTATCCAATGCGGACGTAAGACTTATTTGACCGCTTTCCCACAAAAGTAATGCAAGCCTGTAGTAGCTTTCTGCAATTTTGGGGTTGCTCCTCAAAGTTTTTGAATAATATTCAATTGCCTTGTCCAAATCGTTTTTGTTGTTTTTTATCAACCAACGTTCGTGTGCTTCTCTTGCGTATTCAAAAGTCTTCTCGGAAGTTTCGCTTCTGTTCATTTTCACCCATTTTTAAACTTTAATTACACTATATTTATATCAATTTTTAATTTTCCAAAATACCTATATTTATATGATTTTTGTTAATATGAATTTTTGATATAGACAAATCTTCATATTTCTTAACAAAACGGCAAAAAGCACGCAATTTCATGGTCTTGCATGACTTTATAGAAATATACGAACGCAAAAAGAAGGATATAGAGATGTCTATTACAAACGCATTATTAAATAATTTATCAATGAGTTTAAAAAATGCACAAGCACAAAAGGCGCAAAAAGCTGAAGAAGCTAAAGAAACTTCCAAAACGGAAAAAGCTCAAAAGCAACCTTCATTTGGCGGTCTTACAAATGTTAGTGTTAATTTGGAAAGAAACGCAGATGCAGATACTTTGGTAAAAAATACAAAAACTATTTATAAAAATACTCTCAAAGCTTCAGCATTATTATATTTAGCAGGATTTGCTCTTGGATTTTGTCCGGGACTTTTCTTTGCAGCTACTGCAGCGTTTTTATTCTCTGGAAAAGGTTTGGATTTCAAATCACATTTAGTTAATGCTCTTTCTGAAAATGCAGAGATTATGACTAAATTCCAAGATAAAAATAAATCTGCTGAAGTTAAAGTAGAAGCTAATTCAGAAGCTAAAGCAGATGCTAAGGCAGAAGAACCGGAAGAAGTTGAAGCGGAAGCTCCTAAGCAGCTTGCAATTGAAACAAAACAACAACCTCAATTGGCAATAGAAGGTCAACCGAGATTGGCTCTTGAAATGCACGATAACAATGCAACAAACCCGATTATTGTAGAAAAGCAAGAACAAAAACCGATGTCACCATTGGATGTTGCTCAACAAAAATATGCAAAAGCTCTTGATAACCAAGACAAGGCAGCAGCTATGCTTGAAAAACGTGAAAAAGCTCAACAAGTTGCAATCGAAAAATATGAAGAAGCTCAAGCGAGATTAGAAAAGGCACAAGCTGAATATGATAAAGCAAATGCTCAAATGAAAACTCAAATGACTGAAAAAATCACAAAATGCCAAGAAGCTGTTGTTACAAGATTTGCAAATGCTAACTTGGCAAAAGAAAGAACAGATGTTGCGAAAGCAAAATTAGACCAAGCTCAAATAAACGCAGCAATCGCTCAAAAGCAATTTGAAGATTTGCAAGCTGAAGATATCATCGACATAGATTAGATATTAAAAATATTTTCTCTCTATCTCTCTCTATTAAAAAAAATTGTGTGTGTTCCGACGTGATAAAGCTATCACGTTTTTTCTTTTGTTAAAATCTATAAATAATTTTCAATATATTAAAAATTAAAGTACAATGAATTTATGAAAAAATTTTTGATAGTGATATTAATGTTGATTTGTTCAATGGGACAAGGTTTTGCAGTAGAGGCAGATGATTCTATAGATGCGATTATAGAAAAAACTTACGGTGCTGATTCTACTTTACCCAAATTACCTAAGACATCTCCGAAATCAGTAAAATCAGATGTTATTTTTCAAACAGGAGGAAAAGAATCGTCAGTACCTTCTACGGTAAGTGTACCGGCTTCTTCAACAAAACCGCAGAATTCTTCGAAATCCTTTGAGTCTATTCCGAAAATTCCGCAAAAAATAAACGTTCGAACATCAAAAGTCGGAAGATGGAAAAAATTTAACGTAAAATTCAACAATAATATTTCAGATGGCTCAAGAGCAGGAGCAAAAGTATCTTTCACGACAAAAGCACCCATTGTAACGAAGAAATTCATTTTGCCGACAGGAACGATTATCTACGGTACAGTTGTCAATTCTCATTCACCACAAATGCTTGGAAATGGAGGTTTGCTTTCCATAAAAGCGGATTACATTCAGTATAACGGCAAGACTTCTTATTGTGAGGGAAATATTGTTTCCGTAAATCACCGACTTGTTCTTTTCAATAATATAAAGGGCAATAATGGATACGTAAAAGGTGTAAAAAAAGTGGTGAAGCCGGCAAAAACTTTTTATAATAAATCTGTAAAAGTTAGTAAAAAATTATGGAATTCTCCGGGATTTATTCTTGCTCCAATAACTTATTTGCCGGGTGCGGTATTTTTAGCCGGAGATGTAATTGTTTCGCCTATTGGCGGGCTTTTTCATAAAGGCGACAGAGTTTATATCCCCAAAGGTACTGATGCGGTAATTAAACTTACATCACCTGCTTATATAGAATATTAGTTTGAAAATTTCACATTTTTCTACGATAATAAAAATAAGGAAAAACTCGTGGGATTAAGATTTAAAATAATAACTTTTATAATACTTGTTCTTGTTGCACTTGGTGGTGCAGGCGGTTTTTACTATGCATATGCTGCGGGTTTTGATAATAAAAAACAGTATAAGCTTGCAGACGAATTTTATGCTAAGAAACAGTATCAGGAAGCTTATGCATCTTTTTTAAAAATTAAATATTTTTCAAAATATCATAAAGCTGCTCTTTTAAAACAGGCTCTTGCTGCCGAAAAGCTTGAGGACTGGAATATTGCGGAAAATAAATATGAATCTTTTTGCAATAAGTATAAAGATACAACTTTTTATGAAAGAGCGAGATATTCACTTGGTAAGTCTTATTTTAACAACAAAAAATATGACAAAGCAGAAACTGTTTTTAAACAAATAATAGAGCAGTCAGAAATTGATGATTACAAACTTGCAAGCTGTTATTTTTTAGGCAAAATTGAATTTTCAAAAAATAAAATCAGTAATGCAAAAAAATATTTCTCACATTATTTAAAAAAATCTCCAACCGGAACCTATGCACTTACTATTGCTTACGATATGAAAGACATGGTTCTATCTCTTGATGAAGCGGTTTTGATTTCGAAAATTTTTCTTGCTAATCAACTTTATGATGAAGCTATTGTAGTTTTGAAAGACAAACCGGTCGAAAAATGTTGGATTTATCTGGCAATAGCTTATTACTACAAAAATGATATTAAAAAATTTAATCAACTTTCAAATGACGGTTACGCAAAAAATTCTGAATTTATTTGCTCAGAAGATTTGGAAAATTTTACTGCTTTTTATTTAACGATGAAAAAAGACGATAAAAAAGAAATAGAGAAACTTTTTGCAACAACTGCAAACAAGGTAATTTCGGATTATTTACTTTTTAAAAAAGCATCGTTTTTATCAGGAAAAAACAAAACAGAAATTTATATGCAAATTGTTCAAAAATATCCCAAAAGCAAATATATTCCAACATGTTTATCTTATATCTTCTTCGATTTTGCAAATAATAACAAACTATATTCAGCAATAAAAGTCGGAGAAATATATTCTGAAAAGTTTTCTAATAATGATGATGCTCCGAGAATACTTTTTTGGACCGGAAAATATTTTTTAAAAGCGAAAAGATACGATGATGCCAAAAAATATTTCAACAAGGTTTGTGAGAAATATCAAGGTTCATACTATGCATTTCGTGCTTCATCTTATTTGGATAATAATCCAAAATTCTCATGGAAATTTACGAAAAAATTTCTACCAAACCAACAGGAAATAAAATTTCCTATATCTGAGATGAAATCAAAAGATATCGATTTTATTAATTTGTTCCTTGAACTGAATGATACAACGGTATGGGAAGAAATCCCATTTGAGAACTCTGCACTTTTATCTTGGAATGAATACAAGAAAGGTAACAAGGCAAAATCGTCTTACCTTGCTGATAAATATATAAAAAAATCCGAGAAAAAACTTAATTATGATAATCCGGTATGGAAATTGGCTTTTCCGATTTATTACTCTGAGCAAATTAATGCAAATTGTAAATCAAATAATCTTGATGCTTTTTTAATCTTATCCTTAATAAGAGAGGAAAGCCACTTTGTACCAACGGCAAGAAGTTCTTCAAATGCCATTGGTCTTATGCAGCTTTTAGTTCCTACGGCAAGCTATATTGCTGATAAAATCAAGGCAGATGCCCCTTCTGATTATAAGCTTCAACAACCTGATTATAATATTATGCTTGGGACAAATTATTTTTCTCATGTTATTGACCTTACAGGAAGTGAGATTTTTGCAGTTGGCGGTTATAATGGCGGCCCCAATGCTATGAACAAATGGAAAGATAAATTAAACACTGACGATTTGGATGAATTTGTTGAAAGTATTCCGTATGCTGAATCGAAAAATTATATTAAAAAAGTTTTTCGAAGCAGATATAACTACGCAAATATTTATGATGCAAAATAGTTTAAACTTATTCTGCTGACAATGCCCATCTTTCAAGAATTTCATGTGAAATATTTTCTGTAAATCTTGACGGTTTTGATAAGACCATACCCGTTGCTCTATCAAACATATCGGTCGGATAGCTTATGAAAAGGTGTGTTTTAGCTCGTGTTACGGCAACATAAAACAATCTTAATTCCTCATCCAATTCTTCTGAAGAATTGAATGAATAAATAGAAGGAAATCTGCCGTCAACGGCACCAATTATGAAAACAGCTTTATACTCGGTTCCTTTTGCACCATGAATTGTTGATAAAGTAAGGTATTCATCTCTGACAGCACCTTCTTCCGCATCAGTAACAGATATCTCCGGTGGTTCCAGTGCTAAATCTGATAAAAAAGATTCTAAATCATTATACTTTGCCGACAAATATAAAATATGCTCTAAATCTTTTTCTCGCTTGTCTGCATCGTCATAATGCGTCATCATTACAGGTTCATAATATTCAATAACTTTCTCCGTAACCTCTTTGGGGTTTAAAATGCTCTTTCTTGCAGAATTAATCAACTCAAAAAGTCCTTGCAAATCTGCCTTTTGAGAAGGTTTTACAGGTAAGTTTTCAACGGGCATGATATCAGTTGCAACAACCGGTAAAAGCTTGTTCACTGCTGCCGTTCCGATTCCGTTTTGCAAAAGTAAAATTCTTGTCAAAGAAATCTCATCATAAGGATTTAAAATAACTCTTAAATAAGCCGTAATGTCTTTAACATGGGCTGTTTCGGTAAACTTTAAACCGCCTATTTTACG
>JBJEGN010000008.1:0-20951 GCA_051875105.1 Candidatus Gastranaerophilaceae bacterium | reverse complement strand
AGAATTATAATGTCAAACGAAAGACAAATTATTTTAGGTAAATATGAAATAACGAAAGTTATAAAAAAAGGCGGAATGTCTTGTGTTTATCTTGCAACGGATACAAGACTTAATAAGCTTTGGGCAGTAAAAGAAGTTGACAAAACCATTAAAAATGAAAAAACCAAAAAGCTTATTGAGAGTTTGATGCATGAAGTAAGGCTTATGGAGGGATTAAATCATAATGCCATTCCGAGAATTACGGATATAATTAATACCCCTGATAAAATTTATATTATTGAAGACTATGTTGAAGGTGAGGATCTTTATGACTATTTAAAGATTAGCGGAGCACGAAGTGAAGACGAAGTAATTGATTGGATGATTCAGCTTTGCGATATATTAACTTATCTTCACGAAGAAAAGCACATTATTCACAGGGACATCAAGCCGGCAAATATTAGACTTCAACCCGGTCCGCAAAATTTAATTAAGATACTTGATTTTGGAATTGCTATTGAGATGAAAGAAGGCAATTCAACAAGAAATATTAACGGTGCCGGCACGAGAGGATATTGTGCACCGGAACAGACTGTTCTTGATGCAGTAATTGATCCTAGGGTGGATATATATGCGATTGGCACAACTATGTATCATTTACTTACTGGACAGGACCCAAGAAATACCGGCGGAAAGTTTGAAAAATTAAGAAGGGTTACAGGGGTTGTTTCAGATAAAACCGAAGGTTTAGAATACATAATTTCTAAGTGTATTGAAACAGATCCTGACAAAAGATACCAATCATGTGAAGAATTAAAGCATGATTTAAAAAATGTTGAAAAACTATCTCAGATATACAGAAGAAAATTAAAAAACAAAATTTCTTGGTTCGCTTCCTTTTCAGCCTTATTTTTGGTGTTTTTGTTAACAAGCGGTTCGTTTTTTGCAGCTTACCAAGGAGCAAAAAACAGTACGCAATTAAGCTATGCAAAAGAAATCTATGAAATAGGCACAGAGTACATTGATAAGAGTAATATTGATTATTCGCAATTAAAGAGCGATTTAGAAATTATTTCTGAAAATGTTGAAAAATCGAAAAAAATAGGCAGTAACAGTTCCTTGATTTTAGCAACTTATTCATTTGCGATGTGGAATATTGATGTAAACTCGCAAAGTAACAACAGTGGATTGTTTGATAATGATATTGAAGATGAGGATTATAAAATATGTAAAAACGAGTTTGACAAATTTGTGTCTTATGCAACTAGTTTTTCAATTGCAAATTCTGACAATCCAGGACTTGCAAGTTGTATATCGGAAATGAATGGGTTTTATTTGTTGTTTTATTGCAACAATGAAATAACCAACGCAGACAGTATTTTAAGCCAAGCAAATTCATATATAGAGAATCATTCGGATATATCTAATATTACCTTAGAGGAAGGCTATGAAAGTATAAATAATTATTATCCTGAATTTGCATATAAAGACCAGATTTTGAGATACAAGTGGGGTGTGGACTTAATACCATCGCTTTGTGAATTATCAAACAGTAAAACTACAGCGGGTCAAATTAGCGGTGCAAAGAATAACAGTAAGGTTGAATATGAGGAAACATTTGATGCTTACATAAATGTTATAAATTCAATTAATGATACTGATATTGACGATGAATACAAAATTAGAGTAAATAATTCAATAGCTGCCTTTTTAGAAAAATATACTGAGTTTAAAAAAATAGGCATAAAAAGAGAACAAATCAAAAATGGTGAAGATAGAATTTATGATGTATTGCTTAAATCATCAAAAGAAATTTTTGAAAACTCATCAGATGATAACAAGGAAAAGGCTAGTGAGTTAGTGAAGAACATTGAAAATTTGGGAAAGAGAATTGATAATGCATACGAGCAAAGCAAGAGTAAAAATCAATAAGGAGCGACGCAAATGGATAAAATAGAGGTTTTTAAAGTTATATCTTTTGTTACCTTAGGTATTTCTGTTTCTAGTTTGCTTGTAGCTGTTGTGCTTTTTATTAAATTGAAAATACCAACTGTTGTTCAGGAATTGATGGGCAGGGTACCAATAAGAGGAAAAAAGTATAATATAAACGCTAAAAATACTGGAAATATCCTAAAAAAAGAGAATGATAACGGAGCAATAGATGAAACAAAAGGTTATACGGCAGACGATAATACATATTTGAATTTTAATGTAGTGAAACGTCAAATATCTGTAAACACGAGGGAGTCGATAAAATGAGTGCACTAAGAAAATGGGAAAGAATTAGTTGTATATTGTTCTTTGTTTCGGATGTTTGTTTGGTATTGTTTAAATTTGCTGATTTTAATTGTACCGGAATTAAAAGATACATATCATATACTTTACCAAGTATTTTTTGGATATCACTTTTAGGAGCTTTACTTATTCAAATCGTTATTTATGTAAAAATCAAAAATGTATCTCAAATTAAGCAAAACAAAAAAATCGGAATACTAATTTTTGGTAGTTCAAAAGCAGCAATGATTGTTGATGTTATGACGCTGATACTATTCGTTTTGTTGGTTATTGTGTTAATTTTGAAAAATAGTTCAGTGTTTGCATTCACAATAATAGGTACATTTATTTTCTCATTTGAAATGCACTGCATTATAAATGGAAAAATATTTAGATATTTATTTTTAGGAGGAAAATAAAATGAAAAAGCATAAGATTAGTAACAAATTGCTGTCGATACTTTTGACATTGTTGATAATTGTGTCATCTTTTCCGATAAGCAGTATTTATGCAGCAACTAAAGAAACAGAACAATGTGTTAATTGTTCCGGAATCGGTACTGTTGCATGTACAGACTGTATTGGTGGATATAAATCAACTGTCTGTACGATTTGCAGCGGAACAGGTTTATTCGAAGAAAATCCCTGTGAAGTTTGTGATGGAACAGGCAAAGAGAAATGTGAAACCTGCAGCGCAACAGGATTTGTCGTATGTTCAATCTGCAATGGTACCGGAGAAATTGAGGTGGAATATGAAATTTGTCCGGTATGCAATGGTGACAAAAAATGTACAACCTGTGCCGGAGAAGGAACTGTAATAATTCCTTGTTCAAATTCTGTTTGTAATAATGGCAAGATAGATGTCGATTGCCCGGATTGTGAAGACGGAAAGATTGAAGTATCATGCTCAAATTGTTCAGGTACAGGAACAGTAAGCAAAATTATTTCAACTCCTTGCACTACCTGTGCTGGAACAGGTTTGCTTACAGATGATACTGATTGTCCGGACTGTGAAGACGGCATGGTTGAGGCACTTCAGAATGTTGATTGTGATCAGTGTGTTGCCGGTAAGATTAAACAAGATTGCAGCATCTGTAGTGGTGTAGGAACTGTTCAGCAAAATTGCACAATTTGCGGTGGTGCAGGAGAGATTGATTCGGTTTGTCCTGATTGCAGTGGTGACAAGAAATGCGCAAATTGTTCAGGTACAGGTAAGATTAAAACAGTTGCAGATACAACATTCGTTTTTGAAGATTTGACCCCTTCAAACATTAAAGTTGGAGATACATTTGAAAATATAGCGTCAAGCTCAAACAATACCACAGGAACTGTATCGTATGAGGTTGATGATGATAATAATATTGCAGTTATAACCAACGACGGTAGGTTGACTGCTAAAAGGGTTGGCACTGTAACAGTTACAGCGAAAATTGTTACTGATTACACATTTTCTTCAGCAGAAACAACATATACCATTACAATTGACAAGGCAACTCCTGTAATCAGTGGAGTTTCTGCAACAGCAATTACATACGGACAAAAATTGTCAGACAGTACAGTTAGCGCTGTTGCAAAGGTTGGAACAACGGAAATTTCTGGTCGCTTTGCTTGGGCAGATTCTGTTAAGAACGAAGAGCCAACTGTTGTAACAGATAGTGATAAAACTGAATATGAGGCAGTATTTATTCCTGATGATACTGATAACTATACAACTGCTACATTTAAAGCTAAGGTAACAGTTAATAAAGCGAACATTACAGGAATAACTGTAACAGGATGCAACCATGTTTATGACGGGACTGCGGTTGATGCTGTTTCTGTTTCGGGATTGGAAGCAAGTGATACTGTTAAATATTCAACAGATAACGGAAATACTTATCAGACTTCTATGCCAAAGCTGACCAATGTAAATGACAGCAAAACGGTTTATGTAAGTGTTACAAGAGATGGAAACTATAATGATTATGTAACCGGCGTTCCGGCAGTGGTTAGTCCTGCAAAAATTGATGGTGTATCTTTTAACGTATATAGTGGAACATACGATGGCGAAGAACATCCGGCCGTTACTCTTTCAGGTCCGGGCTATAAAGAAAGCGACACTGTAACTTATAAGTATAACGGAAATTCTTATTCTGAGCTTAACTTTAAGGAAGAAGGCAGATATGAAGTAGAGGTTATAATTAGCAGAACTGACAATAACTATAAAGAAACAAAATTCCCTGACGAAACTGATGTAAAGTTTGTAGTTGATATTACTAAAGCCAATATAACAGTTAAGGCTAATGATGTAACAAAGGAATATACAGGCTCCGAACTTCCATCAGAAGAAGACAAGAGTATTTCAGTGTCAGGAAATTTAGTAGAAGGACACAATGTAACTGCTAAGGTAAATGGTTCGGGTACTACCGTTGGTAAATACATTTTAACACCGTCAGATATAGTTATTCGTGATGCTGAAGGAAATGATGTTACCAAAAACTATAATATTTCAACGGAAAACGGCATTCTTGATATTACCAAAAGACCTTTAAAGATAACTGCTAACAATGTTAACGCAACATATAATGCAAAACCCTACAATTCAAATGTATTTTATGAAAAACTTGAGGACAGATATTCTCAAAAAGGACTTGTTGAAGGTCAAACAATTGTTGCTCTTACTATAGATGGTGAAAAAACCGCTGTCGATTCATATTCCGGTTTATTAGTGCCATCAGGTGCAGTGATTAAATCAGGTGATGAAGAAACAACATCTAACTACGATATTGAGTATGTTAGTGGCGATATGACCATTGGCTATCTTGAAATAGCCGATGTAAATGATGTTTATACTGTTAATGATGCTAATGATTTTGGCTGGTATAATGACAAGGTTATTTTAACCGCAAAAGACGGATATAAGCTGTGCTATTCAAATGATAATGCTGACAGTTTTACAGATTATGTTGAATATGCAACCGAGGGTGTAACAAATCCTAAAGTTGCAGTTATGAATAATGACGGACACATTTCCGATATTCTCGAATGTAATCAGTTTAAGATTGATACAGAAAACCCAAATGTATCTGATATTAAATATAAAACTCCGTTAGCATATAAATTACTTGAGGCAGTAACATTTGGTATTTACAATGCACCAACTGTTGCAACTGTGTATGCAAGTGACGCAACATCTAATATCAAGTCGGTTTCATATAAGTTAACAGGTGCCGAGTATGTTGATGTGGATGTTGCAGATATGAATTTTGCTGATGGCAAATATTCATATGGTATTCCAATTCCGGCATCATTCAAAGGTCAGGTGCAGTATTATGCAACAGATAATTCAGGCTTGAAATCAGAAAAGTCTGATGATAACGGAATTATTGTCGATGTAACCGCTCCCTTAATTGAATCAAAATCAATTAGATATAACGATGGAGAGAAAGCTCGAACAGAAGATGGTGTTACAAAGCACTACTATTCATCTGATGCAAAGGTCGAATTTAAAATAGACGAAGAATATTTCTTTGAAAAATATTATGAAACGGCAGAGGAGGCAAAAGCCGAATCGGAAAATTACATAAGTGCGTTGAAAAATGATACAACCTTAAAAATCACAAAGAATGATTCTTTCGTTTACTATGAAGGAAGTGCAGTTCCGGATGAAGATAATGCCGGTTTGTTTACAGCAGAATTTAATGAAAGTGAAAGAATAATTAGTGTTACAATTCCGTCAGCAAATAATGATGGTGATTATGTTATTGATTTAACATATGCTGACCCTGCAGGAAATTCAGTAAATGTTAAAACCGATATTCTTGTTATTGACACTACTGCACCGATAATTAAAGCGGAATATAATACTCCGTACAGAACAGTGTCAAAGGATGGTAAAGAGATTTCGTACTATAATGATAATAGTCCGGTTGGTATGACATTAACAGTTGTTGAGCATAATTTCGATGCTTCATATTTTGCTTCCGAAATTTCTGCAACGCCTGCTGATGATAAAGAAATCGAAGAAATCAACGAATTTTTGAAGGATTTTCTTAAAGATAATTCTAAATGGTCAAGTAGTTTAGATGGAAACACACATACTATTATTGTTCCGATTGAAGAAAAAAAATATGAAGCTAATTACATAATAAATTACGCATTGAGCGATTTGGCTTTAAATAATGCTGATAGACCGGAAAATAAGTATGTAACCTATGATGAGACGAATCCAAATGTACCAAGTTATAAGTTCAGTTCAAATAGAAATAGTTTAATTAAAGCCATTGTCAACAAATTGTCTTTCGGTATTTTCTTTAACTGTGATGTTGAATTAGATGTAAATACAAAGGATAGTATTTCAGGTTTGTGGAAGGCGGAATTATATATTGAGCCTGTTGGTGAGAAATTCCAAGAACAGCAGTTTTCGATTAAAGGTAAAACCGGAATGGATAATTGGGATTTTGCTGAAAATAACGGTTCTGAAAATAGTTTTTCGTTCAACATCAATAATAATGGACTTGATGAGTTTAGAGGAAAAATTAAGATAAACATTTATGATAATTCAGGAAATGTTTATCGTAACTATGAAAATGTATCTGTTGTTGATGGAACAATTACTGTTGGTGAGAGTACGGGTGAGAGTACTTATGACAATATCGAGCAATATGAAAAGCCGGAATATCATAGTGAAATTTCCGACATTTCAATTACTCCAACAACAAATCCTGCATCAGCAGAAACAACTCCGTCTGTATTTGTTGCCGATGAGTATTTACAAGATGCATCAAATACATTGGAAGATAAAATAATGGATATGACAGGAAAAAATGTTCCATTGTTTAATACAAAAAGCGTATCATTTGATTTGGTTGTAAAAGATTCTTCGTCAGGTATTAGGGATATTAATTATAAAGTAATTGATGTCAATTCTAATAACGAAATTGAAAAATATAGTAAATTAACAAACTTTGACGAATCAACTGTTAATGGTGATATCGTTAATAACGGTTGGAATATTATATATGACGAGCAAACCAAATTACCAATTGAAGCCAAAACGGTTTTAAATATCAGTGAGAATATTAACGATATTGTAATTCTTGTTGAGTTGACTGATAATGCCGGAAATAAGAGTTATGATTATTACCAGTTTGGTGTTGATACAATAAAACCTGTGATAAGCGCTGTCTTCAGTGAAACACCCCAAAATTCAAAATATTTTAGCAAAGAAAGAAATCTCGTTGTAACTGTAAGAGATAGAGATTTTAATAAGTCCGGCAAAACATTGATATTTACATATAAGTATCAGGGTCAAGACAAAGTGTTTACTGTAAATGCAAATGAGTTTGTGCCGGTTGATGATACTTCAATATACAACGATAATAAAGCTTATACATATACTATTAAGCAGTTTGGAGCAAACGGTGAATATAATGACTTTGCATTTGAGGTTTCTGACAGAGCTAATAATACAACAATGGAGGATAGCAAAATAATTTCCGGCGAAGCCGTTGATGATTTCTTCTATGATAATATTGCTCCTGTATATACAATCGTCAGTGATGTATATTCATCAGTTGCTAATACTAAATTCTATCAAGACAGAAGGGTAATAACTATTTCTGTAAAGGATAGATATCCGGTAACAAAAAAGAATTATTCGGATATTGTTGGCTCGTATTCTTCAAATGCTTCAGTTATATTTACTGATAATGAAGATGGAAAGCAGTATCACACTGATAATAGAACTTTGACATATGTATTTACATTTGAAACATCAACAAGTATTGATTGTCAACTTTTATTGAAGAGTATAAATGACTTAGCAGGCAATGCTGTCGGTTCTGTTCCAACAATTGCAAATGGCAATAGCTTTACAGTTGATGGTAAAACACCAAGTGCATTTACTGCTACAATTTCAGAAAATGGAAAGAGTGGACAAAATGTATTAAATCAAAATGACTATAAAGTATTTGTAGGTGATGATTTATCATTAACAATAACTTGTTCAGATGATAATTTATCTCTTGCTAACATAAGTAACACTCAATTAACTTGCAGAGCTTTAGACAGTAAAAAGGGTGTTGTACCTATTGATGATTTTGTTGTAACTAAGACTTCATCTTCAAGAACAGCTTTAACATATTCAATATCAAATCTTGATTATGATGGCTTCTACTCAATGGACTTTACCGTTACTGATGATTCAGGAAAGCAATCATCAACTCAAAATGTAAAATTCGCTGTTTGTAGAAACGGTGCATTATTTAGTGCTGATGATATTTCAAGAATTGAAAAAATACCTGCTGTTAGCTCAAAGCAAATAAGCAATAATGTGTTCTTCTCTTTGTATAGTACAAGTTTTAATACAGAAACAAAATTGCATATTTCAAGCGATAGTTTGCAATTTACAGGAAGAGATTTAGTTGAGGGTATTGATTATACTGTGAGTGTAAATAACAATTTGTCAACGGATGGCTGTTATGTGTTCATTTATACATTGTTAGAACAGGCATTTTATTCTAATGAAAGCGGCTTAATTTTAGATGGACTCTATACTATTACTGCAACGCCGATTACAACATCTGAAAATGGTAATAAGAGTGAAAAATCACAATCATACTCATTTACTGCGAATATCGATGCGACAGACCCGACTATTCCGGGTGTAATTGTTAATTACAAACCGGCTTACAGCAAAGAAAACAAAGAACTTGAAATCTCAAGTGATGAAAAGTATCGTCTATTTACTAATAGTGCGAAATTAGAGTTCGTTTTAGATGATGGTAATTCGTCCGGTGTAAATGAGAATACAATTGTTGTTTCATTCTCTAATGGTACCGATATAAGCACTTGGTCTGTTGAAGAAGGTACAATAGTTTATTCTAATGGAAAGTATATTGTCGAGAATATTTCTTGCAACGATTGTGCTAACGGCGGTACCATCAGTATAAATGCAAAAGATATTGCTGGAAATGAATTAAATGAAGGTAATGGATTTGAGTTTAATCTTAACTTAGATAATAATTTCTGGATTTATATGGTATGTGCTGGATTTTCAGTTATAGCATTAGCGGTCATTATTATTCTCGCTGTAAAAGCTAAGAAAAAGGCTTCAAAAGAAGACTAAAGATGTTGTCAGCGGCACTTTTTCGGTGCCGCTGTTTTAGGAATAGTATATGTTTAATATTGCAATTTTTGAGCCAAACATAAGCGATAATGAATTGCTGCAGCAATTCATTTTTTCAGAATTGTTTGAAAAATTTGAATTCAAAATATTTTCATTTGTTGATGAGGGTAAATTTATAGATTTTATATATGAAAACAATGTATGTCTGTTAATTGTTGATGTAAACATGGTTGTTAATTCAGGTATGAAATCTTTAAATACAGTAAAGTCATTCAAAAATCCGTATGACTTAATAGTTATATCCGAAGATAAGGATATGGCTTTGTATGGCTATAAATATAATGCATTTGATTTTATTCTTAAACCAATAAATTATATTGAAATATCCGAGTCTTTAAGAAGACTTATAAAAACAAGAGATGAAAACAGTCAAAGTTTTTATATAAAAAACGGATGCTATTTGGAACGATTTTGTATAGATGAAATATATTATTTTTCGAGCCTTGCTAGAAAAGTGAGTTTAGTAAATGCAAATGATTCCATTGATTTCTACGGTAAACTAGATGATGTAATGCTACAGTTGCCTAAAAATTTCATTAGAGTTCATCAAAGTTATATTGTTAACAATCGTTATTTAAAAGCTATATCCAAAAATGAACTTATTTTAACAAATGGAGAAATAATTCCTGTAAGCAAAAAATATGCAGAAATACTAAAAAAATATTTTTAATGTCCAAAATTTACAATAAATTGTATAAATATTACAATTTTATCCAGCCCGCAAGTTATTTTTGTATACTGTAATCAGTCGCAAAGGAGGTTCAATGGATGTCTGTAATAAAGTGTAAAAACAATCATTTTTATGATGATAAGCTATATGAAGCATGTCCAATTTGTCAAACGAACGGCATGGGAGAATGTTTGACAATTCCCACTAAGATTGATCCTTATTCTGAAGATAAAACTGAGAGATATTGTGAAAGCGTATCACAAGAGCAAAAAACCATTTACAGAAGCAACGGAACAGAGCATAAAAAATTTGTGACAGGTTGGCTAGTTGCGATTGATGGCTTAGAAAAAGGAAAAAGTTTTCAAGTATTTGATGGTAGGAATTTTATTGGAAGAGATTTTTCTATGGATATTATTATTGCCAATGATAACGAAGTTAGTAGAGAAAAACATATGTCAATTATTTATGACAAAATTGAAAATAAGTTTTATGCTTTGAGAGGTAAAAATATTTCATACATAAACGGCTCCCTTGTTGATGATGCTGTTGAGTTAAAAGAAAATGATATTATTGATATAGGAAAAGGTAAGTATGTTTTTGTGCCATATTGCATAGAGGGTAGGTTGTGGAATGAGTAGAAAAATAATTTGTAGTTTATTAAGTTTATTATTGTGCTTTTCGTTTTCCTATGTAGCATATGCAGATAGTAATTTAGAAGTATGTGCTATATTTGCAAATAAACCAGAGCTGATATTTGAAACAAGAAACCAAATACCCAAAAAGGATAATTTCGAAAATATAAAAATTGATGACGATTCTGCAACTATTGATAGTATAGATAAATTTGACTTCGATAATTTTTCTGTTTGTTGTTATACATTGGTAGATGTTTCCGGCTCAATGTCTCAAAGTGAAATCGATTCCATTAAGCCAAGTCTTTATGCTTTTTCCAAAAATTTTGATGATAATGATAGTTTTGTTTTGAATACTTTTGATGAAACTCAAAATAGTTTGCTTAAGGGGACAGAGGACGATTCTCTGCGCAAGGAAAAGATCAATTCGATTGATGTTTCAAATAAAAACTCTTCATTGTACAAAGCATTAAACGATATTTTAAGTGAGGCAAATAGCAATTCGGATTTTGACCGCAAATTAGTTTTGATCATTACGGATGCAGATAATTGGAGCAATGAAACCAGCTTTTCTACGGTAAATCAAAACTTTTCTAAAAAATCATTGCCAATTTATTCGATGATTTCAAACAGCGAGTTATCTCAAAGAAGTAACAATAATGTGTCTGAATTCAAAGATTTGGTGGATAACTCTGGTGGAAAGTATTATGTATTCGACTCTAACAATGCAACTCAAAAATTTGAGAATATTATTGATGATATTTGTAATGTTTCAATTGTAAAATGTATATCTGAAAGTAATATTATTGATGCTTCTGTAAGCGATCATAAATTTGTGTTTACTTATGATAATATCAATTATTCATATTCGGTATGCTTATCTCAACATCAAAAAGATGATACTTTTCCAGAGGTAACAAGCATCTCTTATCAAGATGATAAATTTGTAATAGAATTTACAGAGCCAATAATTTGTGATTCTGAAAGGATAGCCATTAAAAAAGGGAAAAAAGAAATAGCTATATATTCCGTTAAATACAAAGACAATAAAATTTATATTTCTACAAAAGATGATGTTTACTCGGGAAAATATAAATTCATATTTGATGGTGTTACTGATAATTCGACAGAAAAAAACGAATTAAGAGATAAAGAAATAACTCAAAGAGTTAAAGCCAATTCACTGGTTTTAAGATTTGTTAAAACGGTGTGGTGGGTTATTCCAATATTGGTTTGTATAGTAGCTTTGATTTTAATCCTGTTTTTCCTAAAGAAAAAGAAAAAGGTTAAAACAGTTAAAGAATTGTTTGAAACTCAAATTGAAGAAGAGGTAGTAGAGAAAAAATACACGCAGGTTATTAAAGAAAAGAATGTTGTTTCTTTGCCAAACTTTAGTAAAAATGTGACATTGTTTGTTGAAAATGACAATGCCAATAAAAAATTAAACATATGTATAACAAGCAGTTTGATTGTTGGCCGTTCACAACAATGTGATTTAGTTATCAATGACAAAAAGATGTCAAGACAACATTTTGCAATAGAAATTGAAAAAGACAAGCTAAACGTTATGGACTTAAATACTACTAATGGAACATTTGTTAATGGTATTAAAGTTAATGGCAAGTGTGTTTTGAATTCACATGATAAGATTACTGCCGGCACAAGTAGTGTAACTATTGTATATTGAGGAGGAGTTGCATGATTTGTCCACAATGCTTTAATGAAAAAAATACACAAATGTGTCCTTATTGCGGGTATGTGTATGATATTAATGATATCGATAGCGATGTTCTTGAACCAGGGACATTGATAAGTTTCAAGTACACAATAGGTAAGGTTATCGGTAGGGGCGGATTTGGCATTACTTATCTTGCAAAAGATAATATGACAAATAAGTTGTGTGCAATAAAAGAATACTATCCAAATGATATTGTAACAAGAAATGAATCAAAGACTGTATGTGCATTTACAGAAAGTCGCCATATTTTTGAAGCGGGGAAAAACAGCTTTATCGAGGAGGCAAAAGTACTATATAAAATTCAGAATTATCCCGGCGTAGTAAAGGTTGAAAATATTTGTTCAGAGTTTAATACCGCATATATTGTTATGGAATACTTGGAAGGTATGAATTTAAAACAATTTGTTTCCAAGTATTATGGCGGAAGATTTCCTGTTGATCAAGCATTGCTGTCAATACTAACCGTTGCTAAGGCATTAGAGAATATTCATAGCATAGGATTGATACACAGAGATATTAGTCCAGAGAACATTTTTGTATCAACAAATACTGACCGCAGAGGACAGCTTACACTTATTGACTTTGGAGCTTCAAGAACATATTTGGGCAAAAATTTGGACGGAATGAGTGTATATCTAAAACCCGGTTATGCGCCACCGGAACAATATAGCTATGATGGCGTACAGGGACCATGGACAGATATATATGCGTTGGCAACAACATTTTATGTTTTAGTAACAGGCAGAAAAATTATGGAATCCTATTATCGTGTTACTGAAGACACTCTTGAACCTATTGCAAGTGCAGAACCAAAGGTAAGCCTTGAGTTGTCAAATGTGATAAGTAAGGCAATGGCACCGGATTATCATAGAAGATATCAGACAATGGGTGAATTTATTCAAGCCATTGAGACAACACAGAAAAAATTAATGCCTGCAATCAAAATGTTAAATGGTGCAAGTGCAGGGAAAGAAATGAGTATTAAGCCCGACACTGATGTTTATATTGGCCGAGATGCATCTGTTTGTCAGTTCGTTTTAAGCAGTGCCGACACAAGTGTTGGAAGAAATCATTGTTTAGTGCGTTATAATTCTGCTGATAACACTTTTTATGTAAAAGATTTTTCAAAAAATGGAACAAGATATGAAAATAATCAAAGATTTTTAGAATTCAAATTTGCACCGGATAGTAAAATACTTATTGCATCATCTAATAATACGATGCTGTTATATCTAAAATAGGAGGGACGATTTTGAAAGATGAATTAAACTATGCATTTGAAGAAATATATTATAATCAATCCCCCAAGAAATCAAAAAAAAGAAATAAAGGCTTTATAAATAGTGAAGATAAAACGGAATTAGTAATAGATGTTCCTAAATCTGAAGCCAAACCTTTGGTAGAGCCGGACCAGAACATAACTGTTCAGTTAATTGCTAAGCCTGAGTTTTATTCTGTTGGCTCTGCAATAAATATAGGAAAAAGAAAATATCAGCAGGATTCTGTTGTTATTTCAAATAATGATTTCACAAATCCTTGTAAAAACAATAAGGTTTTTGCAGTTTTAAGTGATGGAATGGGTGGAATGAATGGCGGAGAAAAAGCCAGCTATATCTGCACTTCGCAAATGTTAGAAAATTATGGAATGTGGGATCAAATTTTAGATTATCCTAGTTTCATTAAGCAAAATTTAGTCAATATAGATTCTGAAATATTTTCTTTGAAAGATGACAGAGGTAATCCTTTAGGAGCCGGTGCAACAATTGTTTGTTGTGCAATAGAAAACGATAATATGTATTGGGCAACTGTTGGCGACAGTCATATTTATCATATAAACAGTCAAGGGATTAAACAGTTAAATCAAGAGCATAATTACAAGCTTCAATTGGATCAAATGGTTCAAAATGGCGAAATAACTGCAGTGATGGCTGAAACTAATACACAAAAGGAAGCACTGATAAGTTATATGGGTATTGGCGGGCTTCCTATGATTGATCAGAATATCCAACCGATTCAGTTGGAACAGAACGATATAGTTTTGCTGTGCAGCGATGGATTATACAGAGTCTTGTCAGACGAGGAAATATATTCCATTGTTACTAATAATAAAACTGATATCCCATTACTTGCAAATATGCTTATAAATCACGCTATTGATAAACAGTATAAATTTCAAGACAATATTTCAGCAATATTAATAAAAAAAATATAATTATATATTAAAGGAGATTTTATTATGAACATGCAGCAATGTCCAAACAAACACTATTATGATGCTGATAAGTATTCAGTTTGTCCTCATTGTTCAACTGAAAGTGCAGCATCAATACCGACAAAAGGTCCTGAGGCTATCGACTTAACTATGCCCGGAATTGATATTCCTAATATGGACACACTTCCGGGAAATGACCGAAAGATGCCATCGGATATGAAAAATTTAGTTGAAAACAATTCGGAAAATTCGTCATTAGATATTCCGATAAATCCTCAAAATCCTCAGGAAGGAACAGACATGATTGAAACAAAAACAGTTGCCAAAATTTGGTCGGCGGTTAAAGAAGACCCGGTAACAGGTTGGTTAGTTTGTGTTGAAGGAAAAGATAATTTTGGGAAATCATTCAAATTAGGAACAGGTGGAAATTTTGTTGGTCGTGGAGCGAATATGGATGTTAAAATTTTGGGAGACGACAGTATTTCAAGAAATAAGCATTGTATTATATTGTATGAACCCAAAAACAATATGTTTATTATTGAACCTGGTGAGTCAAGACAACTTACATATTTGAATGATAAAGTTGTATTGTCACCTGTAGAATTAAAGAGTAATGATATCATTCAGTTGGGTGAAACAAAACTTATGTTTATTCCATGCTGTACCGATAAGTTTAAGTGGGAAGACGTAGCTCCAAAGGAGGATAAAGAATAATGGAAGGAAGCATTGTGAAAAATAGAAATATATTCTTATTTGTTTTATTAAACACAGTCACTTGTGGGATTTATGGAATAGTAGCACTGTGCAAAATGAGCAAAGAAATAAATGAAGTTTGCGAAGGCGATGGAAGAGATACAATGAACTATATTTTTGCATTTTTGCTTGGTATAGTTACCTTCGGAATTTTTACATTGATTTGGTTCTACAAGTCAATGGAAAGGCTAAAAGATAATGGATACAGATATGGTATCACAGTAAAACATAGTGGCTCTGAATATTTGTTATGGACATTGCTTGGCTCATTTATTGCAGTAGGTCCGTTAGTTGCACTTTGTCTTTTTGTATCTGACGTCAATCAGTTTTCTGAAGTGGCTGGTTTTGTAGAACCGTTAAGATATTCTTCAAATCCTGTTGAAAGAACAGAAATCATTAATGCCGGTTTTAATAGCAATAACTCTTCATCTGTTAAAGCTTTGCCAAAAGCTGATAATGATGAGACTACATATGCTTTTACAAATGGTGAAGTATTGTGTATTACCGGTGAATATCAAAATTGCAGTTTTCAGATAAACGAGGGAGAGGAACTTATCATAGGTAAGGACCCTTCGGTAGCAAATGTTGTAATTGATGCAAAAAGGTATCCAACAGTGAGCAGAAAACATGTTGGGATAAAATTTGACTCTAATTCACAATTGTACATAGTGACAGATTATTCTTCAAACGGTACTTTTGTTTCTGGACAAGGTCAAAGGCTTGAACGAAACAGCAACACATATTTGAAAAAAGGTACTGTTATAAATATTTGTGAAGGCGAAAATTCTTTTAGATTGGCATAGTTTATCAAAGGGACAGTAGTTTCTGTCCCTTTATTAATACAAAACAATAGGATGGTTAATATGGAAACTACACACTATTTTGGTCCGCAATTGGTTGTTATTGAAAATATCAACGGGAAAAAGCAAATTAATAAATTTAATATTAATATTCAACAAGTATTGATAGGAAGATTTGGTGCGAGAGCAGATTGTCAAATTCAAATAAAATCACCATTGGTTTCTGCACTTCACGGAATGTTGACGATTTATAATGGAAAATACTATTATAACGATTGCAGTAATACTAATGGTACATTTGTTGATGGTGAGTATATATTTAGAGGTAAAGAAAAAGTATCCCCTGCTATTGAGATTAGAGATGGAAGCATTCTCGCTATTGGAAGTTCAGCTGATATCAACAGAGTGTTTATGATTTTTTCTCTTAATTCCAATGAGCAAAGACAATGGAAGTTAATTCCTATAACTGAGAATAACAGCATTACCATTGGCCGCGCAGATGATAATATAATTTATGTCCCTAATGTAACTGCTTCAAGAAGACATGCAACAGTGTTTTATAGGGACAAGGATATTATACTTACCGATAATAACAGCTATAATGGCACTTATGTTAATGGAATTAAGATACAAAGTAAAGTTCTCAAGGATGGCGACTGTATATTAATTGGTGCAACAAAATTGTTTTATGTTGACGGTAGTATTATTTACAATGATTATAAAGTTGAAAAAGCACCTATTGAAAGTGTAGACAGTTTGCCAGAAATTCCAAAACAGCAAAAAGTGATTCGACAAGGTGAAGGATTTGAAGTTATAGTAAACAATATAACACGAACTGTAAAGTGCAAAAAAGGAACAGGCATAAATGGTTCGGATAAAAAGAATATATTAGAAGATGTAACATTGACAATTAATGCTGGTGATTTTGTAGCAATTTGCGGTGGTTCAGGTGCGGGTAAAACTACTTTTATGAATTGCATAAATGGTTTTGAGCCTGCCACTTCAGGAGAAGTATTGGTTAACGGAACGGATTTGTACAAGAATTATTCAATGCTCAAAAATTATATTGGATATGTGCCTCAGCAAGATATTGTTCATGATAACTTAACTTTAGAATCCATGTTGACATATACTGCAAAATTAAGACTTCAAAGTGATATAACTAATCAAGAAATAAAGTGTGTTGTTGATAATGTGCTTGAAATGGTTGACTTAAGTGCTCAAAGGGATACATTTATTAAAAAGCTGAGCGGAGGACAAAGAAAACGTGCATCAATTGCGGTTGAATTAGTGTCGGATCCATCTTTATTTTTCTTGGACGAGCCTACATCAGGATTAGATCCGGAAGCTGAAACTCATTTGATGCATAGACTAAAAAAATTATCAGATGAAAAGGGAAAGACAGTAATTGTTATAACACATACATTGCAGAATATTCATTTGTTTGATAAAGTTATATTCCTTGCACCTGGAGGAAAACTTTGTTTTTACGGTTCACCGGAGGAAGCAAAAGTATTCTTTGATGTTGACAATCTTGCTGATGCATATGAAAAAATAAGTAATAATGTTGAAAAGTATGTAAACAAATTTAAGCAATATCGAAAGGAGAAATAGTATGAAAAGAAATAATTCATTTTTTAGACAGATGTCCGTTTTGACATCAAGATATATTAAAATTTTTTTTAATGACAAGCAAAATTTATTACTAACTATCACTATTCCTCTTTTAACAATAATTATTGTTGCTTTGGTTGCATCTGGCGATATGTATAGTCCTAAAACCAAAATGGATCACAGAATAAATGATGGATTTCCGATTTTAGCTTGGCAGCAGACAGTACAAGAAGATAGTGATGAGTTTACAGTAAATACAGCTGGAATCGGAACTATTGATGATGAAGATGAGCCTTGTCTATATATTGTATTTGACAAAAACAAATACGATGAGTTTTCAAATGAACAATTTATCATTAAAACAAAAGACGGAAAAAAAGTTTTTGAAGAGAAGGGCTCAAAATTAAAAATTAAAAAGAGCAAAAGTGATGGTATTTACAGTATTTATGCATGTTTTGATGAAGACGATTTCGATGAGGGTGCTACATATAAAGCTTGTTTCACCTGTGATGTCAAGTCTATTGATGGCAAAAAATATGGAGAATTAGAGCATGATTTCGATTTTATATATTCAAAAGACAGAGCTAATGTTACAAAAATAGTTACTGAAGATGGTAATGTATATGATGCTTTTTCAACATTAAGTAAAAATTTTGATTTGAATGATTATGTTAATGATAATAGAGAGAAATTATTATCATTATCAAAAGCTCAAATGTCGATAGACGGAGAAAATTATGTTGTAATAAATGATGCTTCTACATTGGCGTTTGTATTATCTGATAAAAGTAATCTAATTGGTTTTGACAATGATGAGTGGTTTGAGTATAACTATTATTTGAATTGTGATATTGACCTTAATTATTATGATGACCTAAAGCCATTAGGAAATATTGATAATCCTTATAACGGCATTTTCGACGGAAATGGACATATAATTAAAAATTATAAACTGAATTCTAATCAACAGAATATAGGCTTTATCGGAGTATTAAATGGTACCGTTAAGGGAATTGGCTTTGAAGACTGTGAAATTAATACATCTCGTCAAAATGCAGGTATTATTGCAGGAACTGTTCGCGAAAGCGGAAAAATTACAAACTGTTATGTGATAAACTCAGCGGTGAGTGCAGATAATGGCTATGTGGGCGGAATAGCAGGCAATATTGATGATGAAAATGATGGTGTAAATGTAGATATTCATACCTGTTATGTTAAAGATTGCGATGTGCTAACAAAAGGAGATTATGCCGGTGGTATAGTCGGTAATTTGAATGAAGCCTCATTGAAAGCATGTTATTCAATTGTGAATATAGACTTACCGTCTGAAGTGTTTTTTGTTGGAATGATTACAGGTTGTTCAAATAATATAAATAATTTGGAGAACTGTAAATATCTTGAAAATAACGATTTATATGCAGTAGGTGATTCTTCATCAAGTGTTGATTTTAATGATAATAATGTTGGTGCAATTAATGAAGAAAAATTAAAAGAATACTCTGCAGGATTATCTTTCACCATTGGAGATAATGATACAGAATATGGATTTAAAAAAGATGGACAATTAGACCTATTTGGAGGAACTCAAACAGGTTTGTTTATGTTGGTATGTGTCGCAATTTTTGTCGGAATATGTAATTCGATACAAGAAATATGTAAAGAAAGAAATATTCTTAAAAGAGAGTATATGACAAATCTGAAATTGACATCTTATATGTCATCGAAAATTATTGTGCAAGCGTTGATATGTGCGGTGCAAATGGTATTAGTATTAGCAATATTTGCAATTTCTGTTAAAGAAAAGGAAATGTATTCAAGTGGAGTAATCTTCCATTCTATTTGGACAGAATACTTTATAACTATGTTTTTACTTTGCTTTGCTGCAGACACAATGGCTTTAGTCATCTCGTCAGTAGTAAAGAACAATTCAACTGCAAATACATTTATTCCGATAGTTTTAATTGTACAAATTGTATTTTCCGGAGTGCTGTTTGATTTAGGTGATGCAATGGATAAATTTGCGGCATTGATGATTAGTAAATGGGGAATTGCGGGACTTGCTATCAGCAGTAGGTTAAATGATTCGAGAACAGGATTTTTGTTGAATTCTCCAGAATTTGAATTAAAGTTAGGTCCTACAATGTCCACAGTAAAAGATTTATATATGAGTTCATCAGCAAATCTTTTGAAAGTTTGGGGAATTTTATTAGCATTTATAGTGGCTTCCTCAATATTAAGTACAGTATTATTAACACAGGTAAAGAAAGACAGGAGATAAATATGATTTGTAAAAATTGCGGGAGTGAAATTCCAAGTGGAATTCCAAATTGTATTAATTGTGGAACAAAAATTGACCCAAATAGTATTGATTATCAGCAATTATACTATAAGCAAAAAGTTGAAAGAAATGATAATATAAAGCAAGGCTTTAGCGATTTCGGTAATAAAATAAATGCCGGTGCTAACAATATTCAAAATAGCATAAGTGATTTTGGAAAATCTGTTTCAAGCGGTGTGAATTCTGCAGTTGACAATGTATCAAGCTCTGTTGGCAATGCAGTTAATGATTACAAAGCTAAACCTGAAGTATATAAAAAAGGCAGTGATGCATATATAATGGGAATAGTTGCATTGGTGCTTTCTGTTGTAGGCTTTAGATTAGTAGCTTTAGTGCTGGGCATCTTGGCTATTGTTTGGGGAGGAAGTGCATATAAGGTAACTAATGAGCACAATCATAAATTAGCGAAAACATTTGGAATAATTTCTGTAGTTGTCAGTTCGATTGCTATTGTTGGGACCTTGATTGTTTTAATTGTTGAACTTGTATTTGAAGGAATATATTATTTTAATATTTTTGATAATTTTGAATTGTTGATGAATCAATTTTTTGTGTAAACATTTAGGAAATATGATATGTTTTGACTTGATCTCTTCAAGAAACACTCGATAGTATACTAAATTGTATTAATTGTGGATATGATTTAGCGGAAAAAACAAAGCCATTGGCTTTCTAACTAAATCAGCTTAAGTGTTAAAGAAACAAAAGTTGCGAAACGCAGGGGCTGTAAAAAAACAGCCGAATAAAAAATCGACTGCATTCTTTCCGAAAGGT
>JBJEGN010000007.1:0-21154 GCA_051875105.1 Candidatus Gastranaerophilaceae bacterium | reverse complement strand
ATCATTACTGTCAGACTCATAATCTTCCGCAATTGAGTTAAGCAAAAGTTCGGTTTCGACCATGTGTTCACCAAGCAGACAAGCTATATTTTGAACCGTAGCAATGTTCTTGCTGATAACCTCTCTTGCTCTGTGTGCAATTTTTTCTCTGTCTGTTTCAGACTTCGTAACGTCTGTTATTACCGCTCCGATAATTTCGTCTTTTTCTATCGTGAAAACATTGATATCATACAATTTATGCTTAATCGGATAATGCTCTTTGTGAATATCTTCGCCTCGATTGAACACATTTCTGAAAATATCCGAAAATGAAATAATTCTATCCAATGCAGCACCGGTCAAACCGTCTTTTCTGTCTGCAAAAACCTCGTACATATCTCCACAAAACATCTTCATAAAAGCATCGTTCGCTTCAAGAATGTTCAAATCTTTATCAACCATAACAATCGCAGACGGCATTGCCCGAAGCATTGCAGCCGCTTTTCTCATTGCAATTTTTCTCATATAAGAAACACACATTGACGGCTCTGCATCTCCCGACAACAAGGCTTTTGCCAAATCTCGGCAGGTAGGATATCCGCAGCCGCCGCAATTTAACTCGTCCTCCTCTGAATGTTTACCGATTCTTTTCATCGCAGAAATTATCTGTTCGTAAGTATATTCCTGCTCCAAAATCGGCTTTTTTTCATATTCAATCGGAACGACAACATCTGCTTCTTTCGGTATTTCATTTCTCAAATTGACACGGGTTAAAACATCTGAAACTATGTTTATACCTGACTTTTTGGTATCGGAACAAGGTCCGTTTATACAACCGCCCGAACACGCAAGTGCCTCTATAAAAATTTTGCCGTTTATATTTTTTTCATCAAAATTCTCTAACGATTTGCCAAAATTCTCCAAAGAACTTATATTAATCAATTTGACATCACTGCTTACACCTGTTTGCTTAATTGTTTCATTCATTCCGCCGTCTAACGGGTACAAAGCTCCCTCATGTGAATTTCCACCGACAAAAATATCCTCTTCTTTCGGCTCTATTTCACTGACGTTTATAATTTCGTCATTTATCCAAAAATTCAATTCCTCAAACGTCAAAGCAACATCTATCAAATCCTTGTGTCTGTCCGATTCGTTTTTCTTGCCGATACAAGGTCCGATAAAAACTACCGAAATGTCTTTTCCATACTGCTTTTTCAACATTTGAGAATGAGTAAGTGCAGGTGATGCAACTTGAACTATGTTTTTTGAAAATTCAGAATGATATTTTCTTATAAAATCAACTATTACAGGACAAGCACTCGAAATGTACAAGCCTTTTTCGGAATTTTCAAGAATTTTTGCCGTTTCAATAGAAACTTCTTCCGCCCCTAAAGCCGTTTCGCTAACACCTTTGAAACCTATTTTTTTTAGCAAAGCAACCATAACAGGTGTCGTAAAATCGTATATTCCGCTCCAGCTCGGAGCTAATGAAACATAAACATCTTTTCCCGCAATCATAAGGGTTTTGACTTTTTCAATATCCGTTCTGACTCTTTTTGCCTCGGACGGACATACCTTTACACAATGCCCGCAAGCAATACATTTTTCGGCAATTACGGAAGCACTGCCGTTTTGAATTTTTATTGCTTTCACAGGACATTCTCTGACGCACTTATAGCAGTCATGACACTCATTTTTCAACGTATATACGGGATATAAACTGTTCATTCTCCAAATAATCCGTTCATTATTTCTTCAATTTTTTCGGAAGTTACTTCGTTATAATTCTTTTCATCAATAGTGATGTTCGGTCCTTTGGCACACTTGTTTTCACATCTTGCTCCGGTTAATTCCACCTTCGCCCGCAAATTATGTGTGTCCAAATATTTCTGTATATATTCTAAATTTTCGTTGTTGCCCCTTGCAAAACAAGAGCTGCCCATGCAAATCTTTATTGTATGTTCCATTTTCTAAATATCTTTTGTAAATTGTAAAAAATTACCTATCAAATTTTCATTCCATACCTGAATGTCATCAGGCAATTTTAATACTGTCGGGGTGAAATTCCAAATGTATTTTATCCCCGAATTTACCAAATAATCCGCCGTTTCCTGTGCAAATTTTCTCGGTACGGTCAAAACAGCTATCTCTACTCCCAGCCTTTTCGCTAAATCAGGGAGTTTCGATACGTGAAAAACTTGTTTCCCGTTTACCGTCAAATTAATCTTCAACGGGTCGTTGTCAAACAAGGCAAGAATATTAAAGCCGTAAAATCCGAAATCATCATACTTCGTCAAAGCAAAACCTAAATTTCCTGCTCCGACAACAAAGGCATCTTTCGTCTTTTCAAATCCTAATGCGTTTTCAATACTCCGCTTCATTTCGTCTATTTTATATCCGACCTTCGTCTTCCCTGCCTTGCCAAGAATTTTCATATCTTTTCTGACTTGAGAATCGTCTATCTTCAATAATTCCGCTATCTGCGGACTCGATACCGTATCTTTGCCCTGTTCTTCCATATCGGTTACTATGCAATGATACTGCGTTAAACGGTGTATAACTTTGTCTGACAAATTTTTATCCATTTTTTCGCCTTTTTAAAAAAGTGAGCCCGTTTTTTCAAACGGACTCACAAGTTTTTTGTTTTTTACACTTCGCCGTTGAAAGCCTTGATGTAAATTTCTTTGATGTCGCTCATCAAAGGATATACAGGGTTTGCACCGGTACATTGATCGTCGAATGCCAATTCTACCATTTCGTCTAATTTTTCGTAGAAGTCAGCTTCTGTCTTTCCGTTCTTTTCAAGGAATTCTCTGATTGAGTTCGGAAGTTCAATATCTTTCATCAATCTATCTATTGCATCGATTAACAATTGAGTTTTTTCTTCGTTAGTTGAACCGCCCAATTTCAATTCATCTGCAATTTGTGCATATCTTTCAATAGCACAAGGATATTTGTATTGCGGGAATGTTGCTTGTTTTTTCGGACAATCTGTTGCGTTGTATTTGATGATTTGTCTGATTAACAATGCGTTTGCAACACCGTGCGGTACGTGGAACATAGCACCCAATTTGTGAGCCATTGAGTGGCATAATCCTAAGAATGCGTTTGCAAATGCCATACCTGCGATTGTTGCCGCATAGTGCATTTTTTCTCTTGCGATAGGATCGTTTGCACCTTCGTGATATGAACGGCTCAAATACTTGAATACCAACTTACATGCTTCTAACGCATTTGAATTTGTGAAGTTTGTAGCCATACAAGATACATACGCTTCAACTGCGTGAACAAGTGCATCGATACCTGATGCTGATGTCAATCCTTTCGGCATTCCATCTACGAAGTTCGGGTCGATGATTGCCATTGAAGGAGTCAATGCATAATCTGCAATTGCATATTTAACACCTGATTTATCATCTGTGATGATTGAGAACGGTGTTACTTCAGAACCTGTACCTGATGTTGTTGGAATTGCTACCATCATTGCTTTCTTACCTAATTCAGGTAATTGGCAAATTCTCTTTCTGATATCCATAAATCTCATTGAAATATCAGTAAAGTCTGTATCAGGTTGTTCATACTTTAACCACAAAATCTTTGCTGCGTCCATCGGTGAACCGCCGCCAAGTGCGATGATTACATCAGGTTCGAAAGGCTTCATGATTGCAAATGCTTCTTCAATTGTTGTCAATGTCGGATCGGGTTTAACATCAAAGAAGATTTCGTGATCAATTCCGATATCATCAAGAACTTTTGTAATTTGTTCTGCTGCACCTGAACTGAATAAGAATCTGTCTGTTACAATGAAGGCTTTCTTTCTGCCTGTCAATTCACGCAAAGCTAAATCAGTAGCACCACGCTTGAAGTAAACTTTTTGAGGAACCTTGAACCAAAGCATATTTTCTCTCCTTTCCGCTACCGTCTTGTAATTTAACAAATTCTTTACTCCGACGTTGCCTGATACCGAGTTTCCGCCCCATGAACCGCAACCTAATGTTAATGACGGTTCCAAACGGAAGTTGTACAAATCACCAATACCGCCTTGGCTTGAAGGTTGGTTAATTAACAATCTGCAAGTCGGCATTTTCTTTGCGTATGCGTTGATTCTGTCTTTCTTTCTTTCATCTGTATAAAGAACTGAAGTGTGGCCTGCACCGCCTCTTGATACAAGGTAGTATGCCTTTTCTGCCGCATCTTCAAAATCTGATGCTCTATACATTGCCAATACAGGTGACAATTTTTCTCTTGAGAAAGGATCTTCCCAATTTACTTCAGGTCTTTGTGCAATAAGAACTTTTGCATTATTAGAAACTTCAAATCCTGCCATTTCTGCAATTCTGTGTGCAGGTTGACCTACGATTTCTGCATTTGCTGTTCCTCTCTTCGGATCGATAATCGGCCAATCTATTAATTTTTGCATTTCTGCATCATTCAATAAATATGCACCTCTGCGTTCAAATTCTTTTTTAACTTCGTCATAAATGCTGTCAACAATGATAACTGATTGTTCTGATGCACAAATCATACCGTTATCAAATGTTTTTGACATCAAAATTGATGATACTGCCATTTGAATGTTTGCTGTTTCATCGATTACGGCAGGAGTGTTTCCGGGACCTACACCTAATGCAGGGTTGCCTGATGAGTAAGCTGCTGTTACCATTCCGGGGCCGCCTGTTGCCAAAATACATGCAATGTGTTTGTGTTTCATCAATTGTCCTGATAATTCGATTGAAGGAACATCAATCCAACCGATGATATCTTTCGGTGCACCTGCTTCAACTGCTGCATCAAGAACGATTTTTGCTGCTGCAATTGTGCATTCTTTTGCTCTCGGGTGCGGTGAGAAGATAATTCCGTTTCTTGTCTTTAATGCGATTAAAGATTTGAAAATTGCTGTTGATGTCGGGTTTGTCGTAGGTACAATACCTGCCAAAACTCCCAAAGGTTCTGCAACAATTTTTGTTCCGTTTGCTTTGTCTTCTTCAATTACACCACAAGTTTTAATATTTTTATGTTTGTTGTAAATGTATTCTGATGCGAAGTGGTTCTTGATGATTTTATCTTCTACAATACCCATGCCCGTTTCTTTAACAGCCATTTGAGCCAAAGGAATACGAGCTTTGTTTGCAGCTGTTGCTGCTGCTTTGAAAATTTTATCAACTTGTTCTTGTGTATATCCTGCGAAAATTCTTTGAGCTTCATTAACTCTGTTAATGAGGTCATCGAGTGCTTCCGGAGTATCAACAAGATTTGATTTTGTTTCTATTTCTACTTTTTCTTGTTTTTTAGGCATATCATGCATCTCCTTTATTAGTGATATATTTCCCTATTAATTTTTATATCATCAGCATGGTCGTTTGTCAACAATTCCATGTAACACATTTTACATTAGTGCATAAAATCACTAATATCAAACGGTGTAATGACGTGATTTTGTTCACTATTCAAAATTACTTTAACAATTCTTCGACAGCGTTTTTAACTTGTTGAACGGAAATATTTTTCATACATTTGTGGTCATTAGGGCATTTTCCGCTCAATCCGCACGGCATACACGGTAAATCAGACTTCAAAAGGATATTATTTGTTCCGAGAGCATACCATTTTTCAAACGGCATAGGACCGTAAAGCCCGATGACGGGGGTATGAACAGATGAAGCCATGTGAAGATTTCCTGAATCATTTCCAATCAAAAAATCTACTTTCGCAGTTAAAGCGAGGCTTTCTTTCAAATTCAATTTTCCGCAAAGGTTTATCGGTTCAATTTCAAGTTTTTCATCAATTAAACTCAACATTTTGTCATAAGTTTGTGAATCAAAGTCGGTTCCGATAAAAAATACCTGTGTATGCTTTTCGTTAATCAAAAATTTAGTTATTTCTGCAAAATTTTCAATCGGCCAAAGTTTGCCTTTATTCGTTGCAGTTGCGTGAACAATTACTCTTTTCAAGCCATTATCTGCTTTTTCTTTTAAAATTTTATCAACTTTCTTTTCAGCTTCGGGATTAAGTCCGTTTTCAAAATTCTCGTCTTTTATTTCTACACCGTCTACTCTCAAAACATCAAGAAAGCATTGTGATTCGTGCTTTTTCTTATCATAAGGAACTCTTTTTGTCAGTAAAAAGCCTCTGCCCTCTGTATCAAAGCCGACTCGTTCCTTTATTCCGCCTGCAAAAGCCAAAAAAGCACTCGAAAGGGAGCGTTTCAAGACATAAGCCTTGTCGTACTTGTTTTTTCGCAAAAGTTTAACATAATACCAAAAAGATTTTTTTTCGCCTGCACCGTTTTCATATTTGTGTTTTTTGGTCGTATCAAAATAAATAAAATTATCTACATACGGGCAATCTTCAATGATTTCACCTGATTTCGGTGCAACAAGCATATCAATTTGTGAATCGGGATTTGCAAGTCTTAAATTCTTCAAAAAGGGTAAAGTCAAAATCGTATCCCCGATAAATCGGTATCTTACAACCAAAATTTTTTTATTTGACATTGACAATATCCTCTATATCCGCATAAGAACCTAATTTCAGGGCATAAGCCTTAATATCCGTCTTAAATTTTCCAATCAATTCTTTAATTTTAACGGCATCTTTTTCCGTGGTAATAATCTTGCTGACATTGCTTTTTTCAGCTGTTTCCAAAATTAATTTCATATCCTCGTCAGTGTATGAATGGTGGTCGGGGAAAGTCATTTCAGTTTGCATATAATAATCTTTTTTTACAAACTCAAAAAATTCTTTCGGCTGACCTATTGCACAAAATGCTAAGACGGTTGCTCCTGCATATAAGTTATCATTATTTTTAATATTATATGCTCCAATAGGAATCATTTTGCACATAAAAACAGGCTTTTGGAATTTATATTTTATCTCATCACAATATTTTAAAGCTTCCTCATCATTTGCTGATTTGTTTGTTACAACAATTACATCGGCTCTTTTTATTCCTGATAAATCTTCTCTTAACGGTCCTGCAGGAAGTAAATACTCGTTTCCAAATTTGTTTGTTTTGTCAATTAAAACTATATTTATATGGCGGCCAAGTTTTCTGTGTTGAAAAGCATCGTCTGCAATCAAAACATCACAATTCAATTCTTTTATTGCTTTTTCCGCAGCTTTTGCCCTTGATGAACAAGTCAAAACAACAACTGATGGGCAATTTGATGCAATCCAAAAAGGTTCGTCACCTGCTTGTTCCGCATCATAATATATTTTTTGTCCGTCTGATATAATATTGACTTCTTTGTTTGAAAGGCTTCCGCCGTATCCTCTTGATAAAACTGCAACTTTCTTTAATTTCTTTACATAAAAATTTGCAAGCTCCGCTGTAAAAGGAGTTTTACCTACTCCTCCCGTAGTTAAATTCCCTACGGATATTGTTAAAACTTTTGGGTTATAAATTTTAATCAAATTTTTATCATATAAAAAATTCCTGACAGATGTTATCATGTCATATGGTATTGATAATAACCATAAAAAGAAAATAACGGTCTTTTCCCACATTGTAGGTTTTTTCTTATAATGAAGTTTGGAAATATAAAGTTTCATTATTCGCTATCACCTTAAAACATTAATCTGAATAACAAAAATCTTTTATTGAGTTTTTCTGAGAATGTTTTAACATTCGCTGTGGTCGCTTCAACCTCTTTTAATGATTGCTTGATATTATCACGCTCATCTTCTGTTATGTAATTTACCGTATCCAATGTTATCGTAAGTTTATCAAGTGCGGTATTGAGTTTTGTAACTGATTTGTTAATTTGAGCCTTTAATTCCTCATCTTTTGTCATGTCATTGACATAACCTGAAATTTCGGAAACGTTCTTTGCTGTTACTCTTATGTCCGCAATCAAAGCTTTTGTTTCTTCGTTTTCAAGCAAACAATTTACGTTATTTGAAAGTCTGTTTACGTTCTTAACCGTAGTATGCAGCGTTTTTGTAAACTCTTTATCACCCGTTATGCTTATTACCGTATCGGCAATTTTATTCATTTTTGATGTTAAATCATTGACTTCTGCTGATAAAATCAACATTTCATCTTTAGAAACATCCACTAATGAAGATACTTTATCAATAGCAACATTTGCATTTGCCGTAAGTGCATCTGCATTTTTTATTGTTTGTTTTATATCAGCCATAACATCTTCTGATAAAATTGCAGACAATTTTTCATTAGTTTCCGCAAGTGCCGATGCTGAGCGGTATTGCAATTTCATAAAGTCAGAAACTCTCATCGGTTCAATTATTGTATATGGTGTTTTTGTATCCGGTTTCTCAATTTTAATGTTTTTTACCGGTGAAAGTAATAATTTTGTGTCGTTACCTTCTATAACCGCTTTTCCATTGATAAATTCCGGTAAAATTAATCCCGGCATATCAATTACGTATGAAATTTTTACTGCTTTGTCTGTTTTGATATCTTTTGATATAAAATTCGGAAGTGATTTTGTTTCAACAAGTTCTGCTTTTTTTACAAGTCCTATGTCTTCTTTTTTATCAGACAAAACCATCTCCGTCTTATCTCCGGCATGAATCATACTTTTTTGATTGGAAAAAGGAATATAAATGGTTTTCAATTCCGGTGGAGTAACTTCTAAAAATTGTTCTCCTATAATTCCTGTTTGTTGTATTGAAATACTTGATGCTGTAGGAATTTTAATATTTGGTTCCGTAATTACAAATTTGAGTTCAACAAAACTGTTATCACTGCTTATTTTGGGTGTAAGGCTCTCAACTTGACCGATTCTGACTCCCATCATTTGCACGCCGGAACCTGCACGAAGTCCATTTATGTCTTTAAATGCAACTGTAATTCTTTCGCCGGCTGACAATGAACGGCCTTTTACCCACAAAACGGTAAAAACTAATATCAATATTGCAGCTAATGTCAGTACTCCGACTTTAAAACTTGATGAAAATCTCATTTTATATCCTTTTTTTCATAATGTACCATATTTTTTAAAAATCTGAAACATTTATTTGCATCGGGCCTTCCGGCGAAGCGTTCATAAATTGTTTCGTATAAGGTGTTGCAGCACTTTCAAGTTCTTGGGGAGTTCCTTCAAAAACGATTTTTCCATGATACAACATAATTACTCTGTCCGCACATCTTTTTATGGTTGAAAGTTGGTGTGTGACAACTATTGCGGTTGATTTCGTTTCGTTCCTTAAGCGAACTATGTAATCTTCTATAATTGTTGATGCAACAGGATCAAGCCCTGCTGTCGGTTCATCGTACAAAATCAGCTTGGGTTCTGTCATAATTGCTCTTGCAAAACTTACCCTCTTTTGCATACCGCCTGAAAGTTCATAAGGGAATTTTTGCTCGATATTGCTCAATCCTACTGTTTTCAACTTTTGAGCAACCATCTGTTTTAACTGTTCTTGGGTATATTTTCCTCGAAATTCTTTTCTTTCCTGCAAAGCAAATGTAATATTGTCAAAAACATTCAAAGAATCAAACAATGCCGAATACTGGAAAACCATTGCAACTTCCCCTGGTGTGTCAAATTTAATTTCACCAGATGTCGGTTCTATAAGACCTGTTATAAGTTTTAAAACAGTACTTTTGCCAGAGCCGCTAAATCCTACTATTGCAAGGATTTCACCGTCTTTAACCTCGAATGATATGTCATCAAGTATTGTTTTATCTTCAAATTTTTTTGTCAGATGTTCAATTTTTACTGCCATAATTCACCTTAAAAATAAAAAATTAATGCAAAAATATAATCAATAACAACAATTCCGATAAAAGACCATACAACCGCCTTTGTTGTTGCTATACCAACACTTTTTGCACCACCTTCCGCATCGTATCCGCAGCTTGAGCTTATATGTGCAATTGCTGCTCCAAAACAAGATGCTTTTAGAAGCATTATGCCGATATCTCTATTGAAAAGACCTATTTTTACTGAGTTTATGAAGCATAGTCCCGTAACTTCCGGACTTGTCAATGAAGAAACAAATCCACCGCAAAAAATTCCTACTGTTGAGGCAATAGTTGTAATTAACGGCATCATCAATGCTCCTGCAATAATTCTCGGAACGAAAAGGTATTTTATTGGCGGAACATGTAGAACCTTCATCGCTGAAACCTGATCTGTGACTTTCATTGTTGCAATTTCTGCTGCCATTGAAGAACCAATCATTGATATTATTGCAAAACCTGTCATAATTGTTCCCATTTCTCGAACGGTTACAATCGCCAAAAGTCCGCCGATAAAATTCGCACCGCCCTGTTTTACCATCTCTGGAGCAACCTGAACGGCAAGAATAACAGAAGTCATAGCAACAATCGTCAAAGTTATCGGCAGAGAATCTATTGCAAATTTTGAACTTTGTTCGATTATGTGATTTCTTGAAAATTGTCCTGTCAAAATATACTTCAAAACTTCAAAAAAACGCAAAGACATTCTTCCGAATGTTTCAAAAAAATCAAAAGCCTGAGCTTTCACGATTTTTGCAAAACGAAAGGTCGCAGATTGAGTTATAAAATATTCTATTCTTTTCATTATTATAATTTTACATTAAATTTTACAATTTTCAAACCCATTATATAAATGGCATTTTACCATATCTTTTTCAAAATAAATATACTCTGGATTTTTAACAGCACAGCAACTTTGAGCCTCAGGGCATCTTGTGTGGAATTTGCAGCCTGCGGGCGGATTTTTAGGTGATGGCAAATCCCCTGTCAAAAGTTCTTTTTTCCTTTTTTCTTTTGAAATTAACGGAACTGAATTTAAAAGAGCTTGGGTATATGGGTGTTTTGGATTTTCAAAAAGAACTTTGCCTTCTCCTGTTTCAACAACTTCTCCCAAATACATAACTGCTGTTCGTCCGCATAAGTATCTTACTACACTTAAATCGTGAGAAATAAAGAGAATTGTTAAATTTAATTCTTTTCTTAAATCTTTTAATAAGTTTATAATTTGTGCCCGAATACTTACATCTAATGCACTTACAGGTTCATCTGCCACTATAAATTCAGGATTTAAAATTATTGATGATGCTATCGAAATTCTCTGTCTTTGCCCGCCTGAAAACTCATGTGGATAGTACGTTAAAGAACTTTTTGCAATTCCTGTTAAATCACAAACTTTTTCTATTTCCGATTTTATATAATTTTTATCCTTTATTCCGTATATCAAAAACGGTTCTTTTAATATATCATAAATCGTCATTCTCGGATTTAAACTGGCATAAGGGTTCTGAAATATCATTTTGACAGCTTTTCTATAATCTTTAAGATTTTTGTTTTCAAGAATATTTTGACCTTTAAACAAAATTTGTCCTGTAAAATTTTCTTCTAAACGCAGTAAACATTTACCTAAAGATGATTTTCCGCATCCTGATTCGCCAACAAGTCCGAGAATTTCTCCCTTATAAATATTGAGAGAAACATTATTTACCGCATATATATATTCTTTTGTCTTTGATGAAAAGGCATTTTTTACAGGGTATTTTAAATTTAAGTCTTTAATTTCGAAAAGTTTATCCATAATAAAAGTATACTATAATCGTAAGTTTTTAATATTCCCATTTATAGTCTTTTTAGGTTAATTAAAAATTTTTCATTTTTTGTTTCTTGTAAAGTCGAGTACACCATTTATAAAAGTTAGCGGGTGTACCGGACAACCTGGTATATATAAATCTATCGGGTATTTTTCCAAAAATTCTCTATTTATTTTTGAACTTTCAAAAAATACTCCGCCTGAAATTGCACAAGCCCCGCATAAAATAACAATCTTCGGATTAGGTACTGATTTATAACAGTTTTCTAATGCATATGACATGTTTTCTGAAATAGGTCCTGTGATAACAATTCCATCTGCATGTCTTGGTGATGCTACAAAGTCTATTCCAAATCTTCCCATATCAAAGTTTGCATTGGAACAAGCATTTAATTCTGTTTCACAGCCTCCGCAGCCTGCTGCCGAAACTTGTCGTAATTTTAAAGATTTCGAAAAATATGAACTTATCTCTTTTCTCACTGAAATTGCTGTTTTCTCAAATTTTTCCGCCGTCATTTCTTCCGTTATAACAAGTTTTTCACGTGTTGCTGAAGCTAATTTATAATGATTTGAAAAATCGACTGCTCCTGTTTGGCAAATGTTTTTGCAAGCTCCGCAAAAAGTGCATTTGCCCATATCTATCGACAACGGATTTATATTTATAGCTCCTGTCGGGCATGTTTTTATGCATTTTTCACAATTTGAACATTTCTTATTCTCCAAAATAGGAAGTCCTCTAAATTGCTCTCTCATTGGTGCATTTTGGATATCTTTTATAAATTGTTGTCCTTGATAAATTCTTGCTTTGAGTGTATCTAACATATTTTTTTCCTTTAGAAATAATTATAAATCGTTGCCGCAATACGATAAATTAAAACTCTTATTGCACAACGGAAAATCTGAAATGCCGTTGTTTCTGACTGCGAGTGCTAAGCCAAACCAATTATTAAATGACGGGTCTTTGATTTTGTATCTTGTCAGATTGGAATTTTCATCTGTCATCGCAACGTGAATAACTTCGCCTCGCCAACCTTCAACAATAGAAATAACAAAAGAATTTTTTTCCAAATTTCCGTCTGCCGAAGTCAAAATCGGTTCGTCTTTATATTCTTTTAGTTTACTCAAGATTTTTCTAATCATAGCTAAAGATTCTTTAACTTCTTTATACCGTAGCTTAAATCTTGAATTTACATCACCAACACCTTTAAAAGATTTCTTTTCAAAATCCAATTCAGAAATCCATTTGTCAGGAAAATCAAATCTTGAATCAAGCTCAACACCCGATGCTTTTGCAACCATTCCGACGAGTCCTATTTCTTTTGCCCTTTCTGTGTTTACTGTGCCTGTCTTTTCAAGCCTTGAAATAACTGATGACGATTTGAGCATAATTTTTGTCATTCTATCTGTATCTTTTTCGACTTTTTCTAAAGTTTTCAAAGTTTTGTCAATTTGATTTTCATCGAGGTCATAATTTACTCCGCCGACAGCTATCAAACCTCGTCCAAAACGGCTCCCTGACCATTCAAGCATTGTATTGATTACGAGCGTTCTTGTAACTCCAAAAACAGCTGCTCCCATTGAATATGCTATATCGCCTGCAATTGCCCCCATATCTCCTATATGAACAGCTATTCTTTCCATTTCTAATGCCGCTTTTCTGATTAATTGAGCTTTATTCGATATTTGAATATTTTTAAGTGATTCCATAATTTGAGAAAAAGCCGTATTATAAGCAATTACGCTATCTCCGCAAATTGATTCTGCAAGTTGATTAGAGGGTCTTTTCAAAATTAAATCTTCGACACCTCGATTTTGATATCCCAACATTATTTCCAAATGATAAACTGTTTCTCCGTTGCACATAAATCTGAAATGTCCCGGTTCGATTACGCCTGCGTGAATTGGTCCGACTGCAACTTGATGAACTTCATCTCCTTTCATTTCGAAAAATTCATATTCATTCTGATTTTCTCGAACAGGCTTTAACCATGGGTGATTGAGCGGTTTTATCTTGAATTGTTCATAAAATTCTCTTTCAAAAATATGAAAAGAGGGTATTTCTTGTGTTAAACATTCATAAGTTTTATCTTCCGGCATAAAGAGTGCCGATGAAATATACAAATCAGCGTTTTCATCATCTGCCAAAATAACAAACAATTTAGTTTGCCCAAATCCCCAGTCTTTACCCAAAAAACCTATCGGACGCTTTGCTATTGCAATTATCTCTTTTCTTAAATCCGAAATCGAGAGAGTCGGAATTTCCGAAAGATTTATTCTTTGATTATTTTTTGCTTTTATCCAATTTGTCATAATTTATATCCTTGTGCTAAAACCCTGCAAATACAACATTTATAATGTCATTGAGAAAATCAGGTACATAAATTCCCAAGATAAACACCAAAAACAGCATTATAAACTGTGGTACATACATTGAAAACGCTATTTTTTTCTTGTTTTCAAAAACGATTTCTTTTTTATCGTCGCTTAATTTTCCGTATGTCATTTTTAATACAACTTTTGCCAAGCCGTACAAAATTATTGTAAGTAACAAAACGAATAAAATACACAAAATGTAATGTTTTTGAATAATCATTGTTTTAATCATTAAAAATTCACTGATAAACAATACGGAAGTTGGAAAAGCACATATTGCAAGGAAGGACAGAGTCCAAAGCCGTCCTGAATTTTTATCCGCCGTTATAAGTCCGCTGACTGATTTTATTCTTTTTGTTTCGAATAATTCTAAAACATTACCCGATGTTAAGAAGAATGATGCTTTTGCAAGTGAATGTCCGATTAAATGTAAAACAACGGCATAATAAGCAACTCCACCAAGAGCCGTTCCGATTGCTAAAATTCCCATATTTTCAATCGAAGAATATGCGAGCATTCTTTTGTAATTTTTAATGTGATAAACGAAAACCGCCGTTACGAATAAAGAAATAAATCCCATAATTAATAACATAAATCTTGCGTAGTTTGTACAATTTGCAAGTGTCATAATTTTGAAAACTCTTACAATAACTAAAAAAGCAGAATTTAAAAGTGTTGCAGACAACAATGCCGAAATTGGTGAAGGAGCTTCCGAGTGAGCATCAGGCAGCCAAAAATGAACAGGTGCCAAGCCCATTTTTGCCCCAAAACCAAATAACATAAATACAAATGCAACCTTTAGCCAATTATGATCGAAATTGCCTGCATTTGCATATAATTCCGAAAAATTGAGAGTATTTATGTTTCCCGTAGAAATATTGAGTAAAATAATTCCGACAAATGCAAGTGCGATACCGATTGAGCAAATGAATACATATTTCCAAGCTGCTTCTATTGCGTGTTTTGTTTTGTTGAAGTAAATCAAATATGCACTCGATAGGGTTGTCGCCTCTATTAATACCCAAGATATTCCTAAGTCAACACTCAAAATTGTTCCCGTCATTGATAAAACAAATATCAAAATCATTATTGTATAATTTCTTATTCTGTTGTCGGGATAGTTAAGGTAGTTGAATGTTTTTGTGTAACCGTTGTTGTATATGACTGTCATTAAGAAGATGAAAGACAATACAATTAAAAATATTAAATTTGTATTATCAACGGCAAAATATGGTGTTCCGCAATCTTTTTTTACGGTAAGCATAATTGTCGCAATAAAATGAATAATTGCATATAAATTTATCATCAGCATATCAAACTTTTTGTTCTTGATAAGCAAAATCAACAGGCACGCTATTATCGGAAATATTAAAATTGTATTAATCATTGTATTCATAGTCCTTTAAGTCTGAAAGATTTGAAATTTCCAAATCTTGAAATTCGTTGTTTATCACGTTTACAAATAATCCCAATATGTAAACCGCAATAAATACATCAAGTAATACGCCCAAATTTACCAAAATCGGCATCTCTTTTGCCACGGACAAAGACAAAAGAAAAATTCCGTTCTCCATAGTGATAAATTCAATAACGTTTGAAATAATTTTATGTTTAATTGTAATAAGCCACAAACTTATGATAATTGTTGCGACTGAAACTCCGAAAAACAAATGCGAAACAAGTTTTATCGAGGAAACATAATATTGTGAAAGCAGCATACAAGCTAAAAGGATTATGCTTGATATCACAAGGCAGTAAAAGTGCGGAATATTTGCCGCAACATCTCGGTCCGAGTGAGTTTTTTTCAAAACTTTGTACAAAAACCACGGAATGACAATCGATTTAACAATTAGTGTTTCTATCGTTAAAAAAGCGATATTTAAAAGGCTCATGTTTTTCATGCCCGAACAGCAAATCAAGAAAAGCAAAACACCTTGGATTATGAGCAATCTGATATGTGCAATAATTCTGCTTGTAGCAGCGAGATAAAGCATAGTCAGTCCGAATAAAATTATAAAACCGTTTACCATTAGACACCTCCAAACATGCCCGCAACGACGAGAGATAGAACGACGAGTGCAAGTGAACTCATAATGAAGACGAATTCAAATACGTGTGACATTCTAATTCTTGCCATAGAGGATTCAATAGTTCCAATCAAAGCTGAAATAACGAACATAACCGCAAGATAAAGTAATATTGCAAAAGTAAGTCCGATATTTTCGGGGATAATCATTTTCGCAATCAAGGAAGAAATCAACATTATTTTAATGCCGTTAGCCCAAGTGAAGAAAGCCAAATAGCTTCCCGAATTATCCAAAATCATAACCTCGTGAATCATCGTCAATTCAAGGTGAGTTGCAGGGTCATCGACAGGAACTCGTGAGCCTTCAACCAAAACCATAATAAATAAAATCACAACAGCAAACACAATAATTAAAATTCCGTAACTTCCTGCTGATGAAATTATTTTTGACAATGCATCAAATGTATAATTTCCGCTTAATGTCATAATTGATGCAATTAAAATGAAAAATGCAGGTTCGACAATAGTGGTAAAGCACGCTTCTCTTGAAGCCCCCATTCCCTCAAAGCTGCTTCCCGTGTCCATTGCGGAAATCAGGGACAAAAATTTTCCGACACCCAATGTGTATGCGAAAATTATTAATCCCGCAGGAACATTTATAATTGCTTCACCCGATGCAAGCGGAACAAATAATGCCGCAAACACAACTGCCGCAATATTTACTATCGGAGCTATCTGAAAAACTTCCGAGGTCGTTGTGCTTATGACAAAATCCTTTTTCATCAATCTTATAAAATCGTACAACGGCTGAAGAATTGAAGCACCTTCTTTTCCGCTCCAAAAAGCCTTTGTTTTCTTTATAATTCCCATCATTAAGAAAGGAATAAATAACAAAATTATTAAATTTAATATTTTTACTAACATTATATTATCCTATGAATAAACTTCCTATTATTGCTATTATCAAAAATCCTAATCCGTATTTTATATATGATTGGATATTTCCGCTTTGTAAAGCTTCAAATTTTGATAAAAACCATTCATCGTACTTTACTAAAGGTTCTATTAAATATGCTTCTTCTATATCATCAACGTGAAGACTGAAATGAGCATTTTTAGGGAATAATTTTTTAGGTTTTTCTATGTCAAAAACTTTTTTAAATAAAGGTTTTAACATTGATAAAAACGGGCTTGCATAAGATGAAGCGGTATATTGCATGTGATTATTTGCTCTGTTATAACCACAGCCCCAAGTTTCAAAATATGCAATTTTCTTTTTACAAATACTCTTTTTGAAAAGAATTAAAATCCAAACAACTGCAACAAATGCAAGTGCATATAAAGAAATAACATTCATTAATTCAAGTGGTTCTGCTGTAGCTGCCGGATTTGTTTCAGTTATTACATTTACAGCTTTTAAAACAAAATTAAAAGCAAATTGCGGAAATATACCAATCAAAAGTGTTAAAATTGCGAGAAAACTCATTGGAACAATCATAGAATTTTCACACTCAGAATCAACTTTTTCAGCTGCTTCACTTCTTGGCATTCCAAGAAAAATAACGCTAAAAGCCTTTGTAAAACACAAAATAGCCATTGTTCCGATAAGAGCTAATCCTGAAATTACAAATAAAATGACCGTCAAACATATAAAATGATGAACTGAAAGGCTTTTAAACATTCCGAAATATATTAAAAATTCGCTGATAAAACCGTTAAATGGAGGTAGTCCGCAAATTGCAATTGAGCCGATTAAAAATAATACAGCTGTTTTAGGCATGGATTTTATCAAACCTCCCAATTCTTCGACGTTTCTTGTGTGAGTTTTTGTGTAAACACTGCCTGCTGATAAGAATAATAATTCTTTGAAAATCGAATGGTTTAAAATATGTAAAATTCCGCCTGCAAAGCTTAAAATTGCGATAGTCGGATTGTTATATGCCAACCCTAACATTCCGACACCTATACCTATTCCGATAATTCCAATATTTTCAATACTGTGATATGCGAGAAGTCGTTTTAAATCATGTTGAGAAATTGCATATAAAACTCCGTATAACCCTGAAATTACAGAGGTTATCAAAACCAAATATGAAATTAACAATGACGGAGTAACAATCCACGTTAAAGTTCTTAAGATTCCATAAATGCCTGTTTTAATCATAACTCCCGACATGATTGCACTGACATGGCTCGGAGCGGCAGGGTGTGCATCAGGCAGCCAATTGTGGAAAGGTACAAATCCTGCTTTTGTTCCAAATCCGATAAATGAAAGACAAAAAGCCAAATTTGCCAAATGTGAATTTTTCTGTAAAACTTCTTTGAACGAATTGAAATCGAAACTTCCGGATTGTATCGAAATCAGTGCGAAAGCTAAAATTATGAATAGTACTGAAATATGCATAAATACTAAATATTTTATGCCTGCTTTTAGAACTTCCTTCTTTTTGTTTTCAAAAATTACAAGGAAAAACGAACTTAACGACATAATTTCCCAGCAAATAAGGAACATAAAAGCATTTTGACAAGTTACAACAAGTAGCATTGATGCAATCAACATTGTTAAAAATATCAAATGACAATCAATATTTTCTTTGGATTTTAAATATTCTTTTAAATAGCCTTTTGAAAAAATGACAGATGCCAAACTCATAATCGTAATAACTACGATAAAAAAGGCCGAAAGAGGGTCTATCGAAAATTTTACGGCACCGAAAATGTTGTTAAAATCAAAAATTCGAGAAACAGAATTTCCCGAAACGAGAACTTTTACGGCAGGAATTAAACATAAAAAAGAAGCTACAAAAGTTAATAAAGATAGTGTTGTTATTTTGTATTTTTCTGAAAAATTCGCTGCAATTAAGCCGCTTAATAAATATATGATTATACCTGTAAAAAAATATGTCATGATAAACTTCCATTCAAAATAAATCGAAATCAATTTGTAATTAATAATCCCTAACACTTACGTTGTTAAATAAAAAATAAACGACAAATCGCCTCTTGTGTTTTATTGTAATACAAACACAAAAATAGAATACGAAAGTCTGAAATATTGCATATATAATTCACATTAAATCAGATATTTTAAAGACGTTGTAGCCTTCATAATGATATTTTATTGTTAAATAATTCAAGAGCTTTTTTCTTGCTGATTTTTTCTTCTTCTCGGGCAAGTTCCGCAGAATTATTAATGTTTAATTTGTTTTTAAGTGTCATAACAACCTCAGGAAAATTATAACACAAAGGTAAAAGTTAAAAAATCTGATATGTCACTCTTTTGATGAACACAAATAAAAAAGGAAGTAATTACTTACTTCCTTTTAAAATGGTACCCCGGAAGCGATTCGAACGCTTGACCTACCGCTTAGAAGGCGGTTGCTCTATCCAGCTGAGCTACCGAGGCTTGCTTAAGTCATTGCTTCTATATCTCTATTTATATCATGAAAAAACTTTTGTGCAACTTTTATTTTAAAATTTTTTGTAAACTTTGTAACAATTGATTTCAAATTTAGCAATTATTTTTTAATATATGTTTTTATATTAGTGTAGAAAGAGTTAAGGTATTAAAACATGGCTATCGGTTCAATAAATTCAATAAATCCTTTTCAAAAAGCACTCGGTGCCAACTTCTTTCAATCTGGTTCAATCAAACCGATTTCTTCAGCAAGCATTTTCGGTCAAGGACAAAACAAAGAAGACCTTAACGTTAACTCTAATATCTTTGATACAAAAATCGATCCAATCAGTGTTTCGGGAAATCCGTTTGCAGCAGTAGGAAAAGTTCAAGAATCCTTAAAGGGTGTTGCTCCTCTTAATGCTCGTCAAAATTATGAAAACGGTTTGGCTCCTTCAACTGATTTGCAAAATGTTTATGCAGGTAGCTACAAAGGCAAAGCTAATATCTTAAATCAAATTGCTATTGCTTAATTTTTGTAATTAATTTGCCTTTGTTTGAATTTTTGTTATAATATTTCTATGTTTAAAGATTTATATAAATTAAATGATTGGGACGATGTCACCGAACATCAGAAAATCGGTGAGATTTTGTTATCTTCTGAAAAAATTTCGCTTATACATCTTTCGATGGCTTTAGATGCTCAAAAATTCCAGAAATTACCTTTGGGTGTGCTTTTCGTTTTAATGAAAGCTATTACGAAAGAAGATCTTGAGCAAGCTCTGAATGTTCAGGAATATATTGATGAAAGAATTAAATAATTAAATAATAATATTTTTTGTTTTGTAAAGCATTTTTTTTATATTTATAATTCCTTTGTTTAGCGTGTTATAATTATCCTATAATTAAATAACAGGTGTAATATGAAGAAGATTCTATATATTTTATTATTTTTGTTTGTTTTTCAAGGTGCTGCATTTTCCAAGAGTCTTGAATTTGCAATTGTATCAGATTCCCATTTGATACCTTCAGAGCATCCGAGATTATTTACTCAATCAGAGAAAAATATTATTTTTACTGTTGAATCAATAAACAGAAATAAAAATATAAAATTTGTAGTATTTTTAGGTGATTGTATAGATAAATCAAACATGGAAAGTTTACAGTCATTTATGAATATTGTTCAAAACTTAAACAAGCCTTATTATATAGTTTTTGGCAATCATGATTCTTATGCTGCAGGTGGAATTCCCAAGGAAGATTTTTCAAAGTTCATTCATGAATACAATAAACGTCAACCTAAAGAAGACACATCTTTTTATTTCAAGGCAAATAAAGATTCTTATGCACTTGTTGCAGACGGTTCATCATACGTTGTTCCGGGAAGGCATGGCAGATATTTACCTGAATTGTTGAAGGAAATTGAAAAACTTTTTAAATACAAAAAAAGCAAGATGATTTTTATTTTTCAACATTTTCCTCTTATTCCGCCCAACGATAATGAATCTCATTACACATTAGATACTGATTTGTATCTTGATTTGATTTCAAAATATAAAAACATTGTTTTAATTGCTTCAGGTCATTTTCATCACAAGAATTTGATAATAGATAAAAATGGAATTTATCATATATCCGCCCCTGCCTTAGGTGCAAGAAACGGTTCAGCAGGAAGCGGATGCTATGAAATAATTAAAGTTGATTATGATAAAGGCTTATTCAGAAAACCTCATAATATAAAGGTAAAAGTAACAGATGTTGAGATTTAATCTGTTTGATTTTTTATAAATTCTTCAGCACAATTAAGCATTGTATCAACAAGCCCTTGATTGTCACGAAGATTGAGTCCTGCTGTTTTCA
>JBJEGN010000006.1:0-4799 GCA_051875105.1 Candidatus Gastranaerophilaceae bacterium | reverse complement strand
TACGGTGATGAAGAATTTATCGTAGTTTTACCAAATACAACAGAAGAGAATGCTTTCATTTTTGCAGAAAGATTCAGACGTGAAATTGAAAAAATGGAATTTATTCCAGCAGGTGAAGAAGAAAGACACCCGATTACAATTTCAGGCGGTATTTCATCATTCCCATTCCTCGAAAACGTTGATGAAGATGCAAATACGTTAATCAGATATGCGGAACACGCTTTGTACAATGCTAAAAAGAGAGGCAAAAACAAGGTTGTATTATTCTCACAAGTAAATCTTGATTACTAATCGAGGTAAAAATGGTGGTAAAAAAGCCGAGATATTTTGCATTTGGATTAACAGAAAGATGTCAATCACACTGTAGAACTTGCAGCGGCTGGAAAACACCAAAAGATTGCAAACAAAACGAACTTTCAACAAATGATTGGAAGTTCGTTTTTAATTCTTTGCATAACTGGCTCGGGAATTTTGACTTTATTTTCTCGGGAGGAGAACCATTTATAAGGGCAGATATCTTTGAATTGGCAGATTATGCAGCACATTTAGGATTAATTCCCAAAGTTATCACAAACGGACTTGCATTAAAAAACAAGTGTGAGCAAGTTATTAATAGTGGCTTTTCAGACATTACCATTTCATTAAACGGAGTAAAAAATCCTGAGATACATAATTTTTCGAGAGGATTAAATAACGCATTCAAAATAACAGGCGATGTAATCCAAAATTTAGCATATTTAAACAGAAAACGAAATGCAAACAAGACGATTTTACTCTCAACTGTTATTATGCCTTCTAATTTAACAGAACTTGTACCACTTGCAGAATTTGCACACACAAATAAAATCGGAATAAACTACCAGCTTTTGGATGGTGGTGATTCATTTTTCACAGCTTACGATATACGCTCTGAATATAACAAAATGTATTCGGAAATGAGAAATGAAATAATGGCAGCAATTGACAAACTCATTGATTTAAAAGAAAAAGGTTATTTAATTTATAACACAGAAAATCAACTTACAGCCTTTAAAGAAAGTATTTTAAACTCACCTGATGAAACTTGTGACAGTAGTAATTGCGAATCAAAAGAAGAAATGAAAGAATTTTGGGAAACATCTGATTTTAATGATATTTTAGACAAAATCAATCCAAACGAAATTGATTATAATATTCAAACGCCGTTTACAGAACTTTATCCCGAAAAAGCTGTAAAATACAGCGATGCAAGTTGTAAGACAGGAGATTACAATTTTTTAATAGACCCATACGGAAATGTTAGAATTTGCTTTTCACTTGAACCTATCGGTAATTTGAGAACAATGCTTCCTGAAAACATATGGAATAGTGAAGAAGCAGAAAACATGAGAAAAATAATTGCAAATTGCAATAAGTCCTGTAAACTTCTAAATTGCAACTATCACGAGGACGAAGAATAATGTCCGAATATGTAAGCTGCGATTGGATTGAAAACGGAATGGACTTTGATGTAGGAGTTTATGGCTCAAATATAATGATGTGTTGTTATGTAAGCTGCCCAGGTGGTGGAAATATAATGCTCAAAAGAGATTTCGACGGAAAACAAATCAACTGGGTAAAATTTTGGCAACTTAAAAATTCATACAGAAATATTCAAAAATCAGGGCAAACAATAAAAGAATGCACAGATTGTGTATATCTTCGCAAAGATAATTGGGAAAGCGGAAACCACATAAAGAGTATCATTTTTGACCATTTTACAAAATGCAACTGTAATTGCATTTATTGTTATACAAACGAGGACAAAAAAAAATACAATTCACTGCAAAGTTACAACGTACTTCCGATTGTAAAAGATATGGTTGAAAGAGGTATTTTAATCCCCGGAGGTCAAATCGGCTTTGGCGGAGGCGAACCAACTATTCTTGAAGAATTTGAGGATTTAATCCATTATTTGTTAGACCACAATTTTGACAACATAAGCATACCAACTTCTGCAATCAAATATTCGCCCGTTATTGAAAAAGGTGTTGCAATGGGCAAAATCAACGTAAATAACTCAATAGACAGTGGCTCGGCAGAAACTTTTTACAAAATAAAAGGCATAAATGCTTATGATAAAGTTGTTGAAAATATGAAAAGATACGCAGCTGTCAAAAAAGAACATTATAATGTCAGAAGCAAATACATAATTTGCCCAAATATAAACGATAACAAAGAAGAAGCCGATAAATGGATTGAAACCTGTTTAGACTCCAAAATAGGAATGCTCATTCTATCCGTTGATAACAAATGGCTGAAAGACCACCGTAATAACGACAACGAACAAATTGTCGAACTTGTGAAATATATTTTAGCAAAAGGTGAAAAGCTGTTTCCGAGTTTTCAAGGCGATAATCACGTTTTACAACTTCTTCAAGCAAACGAGTAATTTATAGCATAAGAAAGCAAAAACACTATTCGTGTTATTCCTTTGGTATACAGCATTTCTTATATTTTTTACCGCTTCCGCAAGGACAAGGCTCGTTTCTGCCGACACGTTTATTGTTTGAATTTTGCCCGTTGTTATTTTGTTGTGAATTTTCAAACATAAAATCCGCAAAAACGTCTGATGCATACAAAAGTGCCGCAGGAGAAAGGTTTGGAGCAGATTTATCATAATGTTTTATATTAATCAAAATGTCCGCTAAAGTGTATTTAGAATTTAGAATTTCATTAATTCGAGATATAAAATTCTCATATTTTTCAGCCAAATGCACAAAAATCACACCTGATATTTTCTCATTGAAAACGAAATTTCTCACGCAATCATAGCAATTTTTAATTTGCTTATAATCATCTGACTCAAAGATTTTGCAGAAAGTACCGTAAAACGGAATTGCATACAAACCTGATTTTTCTATATAAATTATACCAACATCATGTTTGCTGCCTTGTGCCGAAAAGCCTGCCATAGACTTCTTTTCGATACTATCATTTGTATAATTGAAATCTTTTGTCGGAAAATATTCATACTTTTCGGGAGCTGCAATGCCATTTTGTACAATAGTTTTGATATCTTCATCACCATATTCACAATAGGAATTGAACGCATTTATAATTTCATCAGCAGTTTGATTTGTCGTAATAATTTCGGTAGTTTTAAAGCATTCAACAAATTTATCATAAAAAATAGCAACTTCTTTTTTTATATCTTGCAATTTTTCTTTATTTTGAAAATAAGTTATTTCAGGATTATCGATAATTTTTGAAATTGCATACCTTTTTGCACCTCCAATTTTATCGGAGCTTGTCATAGCCCTTACATCGCAAAGATAATAAACACCATCAATTTCACATAAACAAGCATACAAAAAAGAACCTTGTGAAACTCCTCGAAATGCAGTCATCGTGCCAAGTGCATTTACGGAATAATTTCTTTCGTTAATTATACTATACAGTTCGAAACCGTGTTTTAAGACCTTTTTAATTTGAAAAACACCGACAAAAGCACTCTTCAAAGCATTTACAATCGCAAGCTCTCCCTTTGATAAATTCAAATGCTTATCTGTATAATAGTCAAACATTGACTTACCGCCGATTTTTCTTGAATACAAATAAGTCAAAGTACGACTTCTTTTTTCTTCTTGTGAAATATATTTTGCATCAAATTGAGCAAAATCTTTAAAATCTTTACCAATTTGCAAATCTATCATCAAAAAAGTTGTAATTTTATCAACAACTTGAGAAATTTGTTCGTTAATATTTAATGTCGTCATAATTAGCCTTTTATTTTCAACACGGCGGAATGTCTTGCGGTATTGCCGTTTTCTTTTCTATATGAAAAAAATATATCACAAGAACAAGAAGTGCAATAGTCCGATACATCAACCTGTCGGACAGATATTTCATTCAAAAGCATTTTATTGACCATTTTCAAATCGACGAAAAATTTCCCGTCCTCTTTCGACGGAGAAAATACTCCCTGTTTTTTCGCTTCGGAAATATCAATTCCGTCCAATATTTTATCAAAAACATCTTGATTTACGTCAAAACAGCATTTTCCAATACCTGCACCGATTGCAGCCTTAATATTTTCAGGCTTTGAACCTTTTTCAATTAATTTTCTAACAGCATTTTGTTGAATTTTTGCCGCTGTACCACGCCACCCGGCATGAACAACACCACCGATATTATTTTCGCTATCATATAAAATAATCGGAATACAGTCGGCGAAATTCAAAAAAGTTGCAGTTTCTACCTCTGTCAAAATTATTCCGTCAGTATTTTCAAAATAATTACAGCCTGTTTGTGCAAATTCAACGTTTGCAGTGTGCATTTGCTTACAGCGGTATAGATTTTTTGGCAAAATATTCAATTTATCAATTAAAAAATCAACATTTCTCTCTGCTTGTAAGTCTAAGTCGGTTCTTGTACCTGAATGAAGAATGAAATCCCTCGTGGTAAAAAAATGCTCACAATCATTGAGAAGTGTTGATTTTAGAACTTTTTTTCCGAAAAAATCGTCAAAATAAAACATTAATCACCAAGTGTATTAAATATTCTGTCGCCTGCATCACCAAGTCCCGGAATAATATACCCTGTCTTGCTCAATGTTTCATCAATATGAGCAGTTGTAATTTTAAGTGTCGGGTAATATTTTCTGATTTTTTCAAGTCCCTCAGGGGCAGATATCAAGCTTACAAACCTTATATTTTCAACAGGAATTCGCTTACTTGCAAACAAGTTAATACAATCTAAACCTGAATTACCGGTCGCAATCATCGGATCAAGAATAAATATAATCGTTTTTTGAGGTTCTTCAAACATAATCGGGGTTT
>JBJEGN010000005.1:0-4832 GCA_051875105.1 Candidatus Gastranaerophilaceae bacterium | reverse complement strand
TTGACGATTTTGAAGATTTTATTTTTGTCACGAAAAGAAATGGTGAAATATTGTATTACAATACTTCTGCTTTAAGATTTTTTGGAAAGTTAAAAAATTTTTCTAAAATTAAAAATTATTTTTCTATTGATTCAACGGCTTGTATAAATTCTGAGAGATTTGACTTAACAATTATTGATTTACTTTTTGAATCTAAACAAAATTTTCATGCTCTTTGTTCTTATCAGTATTCAAGTGACGTGTATTATGATTTGTTTTTGAACAGTTTTAAATCCGGTGATTATACAATAATTCGCTTCAAAGATGTTACGAAGATGCTTGATTTTGAACAAACAAAAGAACAATTATTAACCTTGCAAAAACAGTATGATAAACTGTTAATTAATTTAAAGAAAAATGAAAAACTTAAAGAGCAGGCTCAACAACACGCTTTACAAACGGCTTTGATTAACAGAATTTTCGCTAAAATAAGAAAGTCTGAAGATATTGCGGATTTAATTAAGTCTGTAATATCAGAAATTCATGATTTATTGGGTTCTTATAAGACTTATTTTGTAATTCCGTCCGGTGAAAAATTTGTCGTTAAAATCATTAATTCAAGTGAATATAATAGTGATTTGGAAAAAAATATCTTCCTTGATAAAAATTCCGGAGAATGTTTTTTTGCTCAAAAAATTTGCTATTCCGCATGTTTACAAGAAAGTTTAGACGACGATAAAACTACTTTACGAAGAGGGACACAAAGAGTTATAATCCCGATTTCTGACGGTCAAAAATCAATAGGCGCAATAATTTCTTTGACTGTTCAAAATTCAGTTGTTAAGGCTAATATTGAATTGTTGCAAACAATATCTGAACAACTTACAGGGGCTGTTATCAGGACTTTACTTACAGAAAATGTTAAAAATCAAAATAAAAAATTAACAGAAACATTAACAGAATTAAAAGAAACACAATTGCAACTTATAAATTCTGAAAAAATGGCTTCTTTGGGTCAATTAATAGCAGGTGTTGCTCATGAAATTAATACGCCCTTAGGTTCTATAAATTCAAATAATGAAATGTTAAAGAAAATTATTGATAGAAATGCCGTTGCTGAAAATCTTGAAATAATAAAAGATTTGAATGAAATTGACGGTGTTGCGGTTAATAGAATTTCTAATATTGTAAAATCTTTGAAAAAATTTGTCAGACTTGATGAGGCAGAACAACAGCCGGCTGATATTAATAGTGAACTTGATTTAACTTTGCAACTTATTAATCATGAGGTCAAAAATAAAGTTACTGTAATCAAAAATTATGGTGATATCCCACTTGTTAATTGTTATGTTAACATGCTAAACCAGGTTTTTATGAATTTGCTTGTAAATGCCTGCCACAGTATTAAAGACAAAGGTGAAATCGTCATTACAACGGGCATGGTTGAGGACTTTTTAGTTGTAAAAATTAAGGATAACGGTTCTGGAATTTCTGACAAAAATAAAGATAAGATTTTTAATGTCGGTTTTACAACGAAAGGTATTGGTGCTGGCACAGGATTGGGACTCGCTATTTCTAAAAAAATTGTTGAAAAGCACAATGGGTCAATTAGCTTTACCTCTAAAGAAGGTGAAGGCTCTGAATTTGTGGTCAAAATTCCTTGTAAATAGTTTTTGTGATATAATCACTGATGTGAGGTGAATTATGGTTATAAAAGCTCAAAAAGGTACAAAAGACGTTTTACCGCAAGAATATTCTCAATGGAAAAATATTTTAGCAAAAGCTGACGAAATTTTTACTGCTTCAAATTTTAAGCAAATTGAAACACCGATATTTGAAGCTACAGAACTTTTCCAACGAGGGGTTGGCGATAGTACCGATATTGTTAATAAAGAGATGTATACTTTTGAGAAAAGTGACCGTTCTATAACCTTACGTCCTGAAAATACCGCAGGGGTTGTTCGTGCATTTCTTGAACATAACATGCAGCGTGATATTCAACCGATTAAATTATGGTATTTTGGACCAATGTTCAGATATGAACGACCTCAGGCCGGCAGACAAAGGCAATTTCACCAAATTGGCGTAGAAATGTTCGGTGCGGAAGATGCTTCTGCTGATGCTGATTGTATTTACACTGCCGTTAAATTCTTTGAGGCTGTTGGGTTGAAAAATCTTTCTGTTCAGTTGAATTCTCTTGGTTGTAATTCTTGTCGTGATAAATTCAGATCAAAAATTAAATTATTGATTGAACCTCACCTTGATAATTTATGTGATGATTGTAAAAAACGTTTTGAAACAAATCCTTTACGTATTTTAGACTGTAAATCTGAAGAGTGCAAAAAAATCTTTGAAGAGTATAAAATCCTTGAAAATCTCGCAAAACTTGAACTTTGTGATGACTGTCAAAATCATTATAATGATTTGAAATCACATTTAGATATGTTGAATGTAAAATATGTTGAAAATCCTTTCCTTGTAAGAGGTTTGGATTATTATACAAGAACTGTTTTTGAAGTTACTTCTGAAAATTTGGGTTCTCAAAACGCTGTATGTGGTGGCGGAAGATATGATAATCTTGTTGAAACACTTGGTGGTGTTCATACTCCTGCAGTCGGTTGGGCTGTGGGTATGGAAAGACTTTTTGCTTTGACTGAAAAAAATGAACCTGAAAAAGTGGATTACTTTGTGATTTCTGATAATATTTCTCAAGCTTTGAAACTTGCTAACGAAATAAGAAGTTTTGGCCTGTCTGCTGAATTAGATTATTCAAAAAGAAAGTTTGCAAAACAAATTGAAAAAGCCGGTAAAATTGCAAAATTTGCGGCTATTGTTTGTGAAAATGAAATTAATTCCTGTACTGTTACTGTCAAAAATTTAGAAACTTTTGAACAAAAAACCGTTGAAAGAAGTCTGTTTTTAAATTCTTTGAAACAAATTATTTATTGATATTAAAATAAACTTCTTTAAGTCTTTGCTTGCTGACGTGAGTGTATAATTGAGTTGTTGATACATCGGAGTGACCCAATAGCTCTTGTACAATTCTTAAATCTGCACCATTTTCCAGTAAATGTGTTGCAAAAGAGTGTCTTATAGTGTGAGGAGAAGCTTTTTTGCCTATTTTTTCGCTGATTTTCTTTATAAAAACATACACTTCTTGTCTTGTTATACATTTTCCATTTTGATTAATAATCAAATTTTTTGTTTTTAAATTGAATTTCTTCGTTAGATAATCTCTTTCCTTTAAATATTTTTGGACTGTTTCACAAGCACTTTTACAAATTGGTATAATTCTTTCTTTAGAACCTTTTCCCATACATTTTAAAAATCTTGACTTTGTATCAATATCATTGATTTTTATATTAGTAAGTTCAGAAACTCTTAAACCGCAAGCATAAAGAAGCTCAAACATGACATGTTCTACCAATGTCATGTCCTCTTTTAAAATTTTATTTATTTCTTCTAATGTTAGAACTTTCGGTAATTTTTTCCCGATTTTAGGGTGCTCTATCGTAACGGCAGGATCAGTTTTTAAATCTCCATTAATTGTCAGCCAAGAAAACCAGCCCCTAATTGCTGCTATTTTTCTTACTATACTTGTTGGTTTTAGATTTTTATCTCGCAAATATTTTATGTAGTGATTGATATCTGTTTTGAAAATTTTATCAACTTCATCTATTCCATTTGTATTTATGTAGTCACAAAAATCGGTTAAATCCCGTCTGTATGCAAGAATAGTGTTTTCCGCAAGTCCTCTTTCCGCTTCGTTATATTCTAAATATTCTGCAACTTTAAAAATCAACATGTCTAAAGTTTAACATGCGTTCATTTAAACAAAATCATACATTTTATGCAAATATTTTGTAAGAAACTTCAATGTTCTTTTGAACTAACTTTTGAACAGAACTGTATTCCGTTTCAATAGCTTTATGTTGTGTTTCAATTTGATTTAATTCTAAATCGAGCATTTTATCTTGGTTTGATAATACAATCGATTTTGCTTCATAATCAGCTTGTGCTTGAGCATCGTCAGATGTATCTAATTTGTCTTGTATTATTGCCATAGAACTCCAAGAAATGTTTTTGAAAGTACTTTGTGTATTGTTTTTTTCATCAACAGTCGCTTGTGCTATGAAAATACCACCGTTTCTGAGTGCATCTTGGAAGTAATCTGCACTTGATAAGCCCGGAATATATTCCATTTTGTCTTTGTAATCTTCGTATAATTTTGCAAAATTGATTGTGTTGTTTTTATTATAGTATTTATCACTTGTTCCGTCTGCTTCTGCCAACATTAACGCAACCTTTGCAAAATCTTGTTGCTGCTCCGCTTCCGTTTTACCGGTGAAGGCATATTTTCCTTGTGCTGTTACTGCTAAGTACCTTACATTTGTTATCCCTTTTGTATTGGTTAAGCTATAGTAATCAAGTTCTTGTTGTACAGCTGTTGTATTATCACCTTCTCCTGTATTGTAAGATAAATACAATACTCTGTTTGACAACGATTCAGAGTATTTTGTAGCTAAATCTTGTGTTTGCATAGCCAAATTAATTTTCCGTTGAGAAATCATTTGTGCTCTGTATTCCAAATCACTTTTTCTCGCAGTTAATAATAACATTCTTGCTTGTGATGAAGATAACCCCACTTTTTTTCTCCTCGGTTTTCACTTACATGTTTATTATCGGCATTATAACTAAAAACTTTAATTTCTTTTATCTCATGTTAAGTTTGTTTACATAAATATAAAAAAAGAGCGGCAAAGCCGCTCGAAAACTGTGGTAAGTGTGTGAATGTGTTTTTAAAACTTTTCTCTATCTCAACTCAAATATTAAGCGAAGATTTTGTAAGAAAC
>JBJEGN010000004.1:33823-58499 GCA_051875105.1 Candidatus Gastranaerophilaceae bacterium | reverse complement strand
TTAATGGTGTGATGTTTATTTCACTAAATACTTGCTGCTTCTGTCTTGCCATTATTCCTCCCAATCCGTATTCGTTCTGCTTGTCTTCTGTACGGCTGGTCTGTCGGCATACGGTCTGTCAACATCCGTATTTGCATTTGTATTGTCTGATACATTAACTACGTTTATCTGTACTGTTTCTTCCGATACGGGCATGTTGTCCGTTTCGCTCGGTACGTTTTTACGATTGTTGTTTTCTAAATCCCTTTGTTCTTTACGACTTAAAGGTTCCCCAGCTACCGTCAATTTTTCGTATTCAGCATCTTTTGCAGCTCTCATAACGTCCATTATAAATCTGCTTTTTGCTGCTGTATCAGCTTTTACAAGAACTTCCGCCTTTTGAAGCTGCGGCTTTAAATCAACTAATGATTGTGTTAAATCCGCTAATTCTATCGGTGTTCCGTTCAAATAATATAGACCGTCTTTCGTTATTGATACTGTTGCGGCTTTTTCTTCTACCGTCAATCCGCTATTGATTTCAGGAATGTTTATGTCACCTGCATTGGACTGAAACATCGGGGCAACTACCATCATTATAATTAACAGTACCAAAAAGATATCTGTTAAAGGCGTGATGTTTATCTCTGAAAAGACTGCCTTTTTTCTTGAATTTGTAACTTTTATAGCCATTGTTCTATCCGATTGTTCTTTTTATTAAAGTGCTACGTTTTGTTGAAATCCTGCTGTAGCTTCATCTTCTGAATCAGTAAATGAAAGGAATAACAATTTGATGAGTTGGAAATCGTCATCATACTTTGCTACAGTTGATTGGAAATAGTTGTACAAAATTACTGCAACAATAGCAACACCCAAACCAAATGCTGTTGCAATCAATGCTGAACCAATACCGTATGCTACTGCTGCTGATTGATTTCCTGCTTGTGCTAAGTCTTGGAATGTGTACAAAATTCTTACAACTGTTCCGAACAAACCTAAAAACGGACATACACCGCCGATTGTTGCAAGGATTGTTAAGTGATGTTCGAGTTTTCTTGTTGCAAGTGCTGTTGCAATATCAAAAGAACGTGAAAAACCTTTCTTTTGTTCTGCAAAAATTCTAACTGCTTCTTCTGTAACTTCTCCTGTTACACCACCCATCTGTTGGCTGATGTCATTTGCACCTTCAAGATTGTTTTTTGCCAACTCTTTTTGTAATCTCGGAATATATGAAACTACGTTTCTCTTATTTTTGCTGAAAAATACAAATCTGTTGATTGCTACTGCTAATGTTAAAATTGAGCAGATTAATATCGGTAAAAGTACCGGCCAGTCCATTTCGATTGAATGTAATAATAAATCCATTTTTTTATATCCTCTTTTTCTGTGTTTGTATGTTTTTAATTTTGTTGTTAACGACCACCGTATCTCGTTGCTCCGAAGACCGTATAATCGAATGTAAATTGAATATCTACCGAGTTTTCTCTGAATTCGGGAGGTAATGGCTTGAACGGAGCAGTAAGCTTTACTGCTGCAATTGCTGCGTTATCTGCTGTTGTCAATCCTGAAGATTTCGATACTTTTACGTTTAAAAGTCTTCCGTCTTTTGCTATTGAGAACAGCAATACTACTCGTCTGCTTTCTTCACCTTTAGGGGGGTCCCAATTTCTTTTAATTCTCTGTTGCAATTCTCGCATATAAGGACCAAAGTCCGGTTCTCTGATTGCATCAATTCCGGGTCTGCCATTGGGGTTTCCCGGTCCGGGATTGCCAACATTTCCTGCTCCTACTCCTGAACCTGTTCCTCTGCCAACGCCTGTTCCCTTGCCTCCACCTGAACCGTTTTGACTATATTTTCCACTGCCCGAACCGCTTCCGACAGGTGCAAATTTTGCTCCCGAGCCTGTTCCGCCTGCTGTTGTTCCGCTACCTGCTTTTGATGTTCCGACTCCTGTTCCTGACGGTGAGGCAATCGGTCCTGTTCCTGCCAGTGACCCAATTTTTGGAATGTTACTCTTTGGAACAGGGAATGGAAAGGCTGTTTTTGGTTTTTCAACAGTTTTTGGTGCAGATGGCACTAATCCCGCTCTTGGAGCCGGTGTCGGTGCTTTTACTTTTGCTGCGCCTGATGATTGCTCCTGCTTTTTAAATCCGTTCGTTACAGATTTTGTCGGTTTCTTTTGTACAGATTGTGGAGCTTGTTGCGGTTGTGCTTGTTTTTGCGGCTTCTTTACTGCTGTTCCGCCTCCGCCTGCTTTAGGCATTGATACCTTTTTCTTTGGATCATGCTTTCCGCCTGCTCTTGAATTTCTATCGGCTCTAAATCTTGTATTTTTATTTATTGGGGTATTCTCTTTGTCTACAAGAACAAATTCTATGTCTTTGGGTTTTGCTTCCGGTTTATTGAATATTACAAAGGATATTCCAAGCAAACCTGCTACAAATATGAATAACCACACCAAAAATACTGCCAATGGGTGGATTGCCGTTGATACTACAATTGATTTTGTTAACGACATATCCTTTTTGTTTTCTCTGAATACCGCAGGAATTCTGTAATTCACTGTTTCCTGGTCTTCTTCGTTTATATATTTTCCTAATATCGACATAATTACTCTGTTTTCGTTTCTGTTCTTTTAATTATATTTATTTTAACAGATATTACATGTGTAAACAAATTGCTTAACTAACTTAACAATTATCTTGCCGACTGTACCGTAATCGGTTGGTCAATAGTAAGCTCAATATTCGAATTTGCCGGTATTGAAACATTTTCGCCCTTATCCCACAAAGATTTGACAAGTCCTGCTCCTGCTCCGACTGCTGTTCCGTATACCGCACCTTTGCCTACGCTGCCTCCTGACAAAGCTCCCATTGTTAAGCCTAAAACAGCTCCGGCACCTGAGCCGACTGCTAAATCTTTAGCATAATCTTTTGTGGTATCTTTTGCTGTTCCTGCTTTTAAAATACCTGTCCCGTCTGTTGTTTTTATCATCGCTGATATAGGAATAATATTTCCGTATGGTGTATTAATTTGTGTAAATCTTATTTGAATTTGTCCGTTTTTGCCTGCACGTCCGTCTTTTCTTACAAATGTTACGTTTCCGGTTACTGTACTGCCTGCTGGTGCTACAAGAACTTTATTGTAATAGAAATCATTCGTCAAAACTGCTGAAACAGCTTGTCCTAATGTTGCTGTTGTTGAATTGATTTCTGTTGTGGTTGTAACAGGGATATTTACTCCTGCAGGTACAACTGCAACATATCCTTTTAATGGTTGTGATGATGTTGTATTTTGCGGTGCATACGGCACTTGAGTGTATTGCTGTGATGTGTACGGGTTTTGATATACTTGCGGTGCCGGTGTCGATACGCTGAAATTGCTTCCGCAAACACCTTGAAGTCCTGTCATAGATAATAAAATTAATGTTGAAATGACTTTTTTATTCATTTGAAAATCCCCTTTATTAAGTATCTCAAATGAAATTATATATTATGTCTAATATATTTTCAAATCTTGTTCTAATATTACGAAAACTTCGTCGCCGGCCTTTATTTGTTGGTGTTTTCCGTATCCGTAAATGTTAAGCGGTGTTAATTGAAGTATTCCGATTGCCCATCCTTCTGTGTAATGAGGGGTTGTTTTATAAAATGATGGGTTTGTTTGTCCGCCTCCTACATAGTTGTCATTAGGACCAAATATATGTCCATGTAAATAATACGTTTTATCTCCGTCTGCTGTTACGAGTTTATCAACTTTTATTTTTATTGCCGCATCATTTCCTTGTACCGGTTCTCTTATATCTTCTACAACTCCATATATGTGTGAATTCTTTGGAATTACAAGTACGTCACCAATAAACATATCTGTAGTGTTTATAAATTCGCATTCGTCACCTATGTCGTTTGCAAATGTGTTTATATCTCTAAGGTTTACAACTCTTAAAAAATTTCCTGCACTTAATGTAATACCATTTGGCGGAATTTGTTCTGTTGGATAATAACGGTCAAACGTCACTGCGTTTGCAATCGCTCCTGTTAATAAGATTGTTATTACTGCTAAAAATTTCTTCATATTTATATTTTAATGTTTTTTTATAAAAAATACATAATGTGCTTATATTATTTTCTTGAAATTTTTAGTATAATATTTTTGTTATGAATTTATTTGTGATTTCTGATAAACAAGGTGCCGGAAAAACCTTTATATCTGCCGGATTGGCTTCTACAATGCAATCGTTGGGTTATTCTGCCGGTTATTATAAACCTGTTCAGACGAGTGCTTACAACACGATTAAAGGTATTCCGAATTCTCACGATGTTACTTTCGTCAAAAAAAATGATCCTAACATTGATACGGTTACTTCTTATGTTTTTAAGGCTGATGCAATTCCCATGCTGGCTGCTCAAAATGAAGAAAAAGAAATCAAGCCGGAAGTTCTTGTAAAGGATTTTTTAAGATTGAGAAAAAATTCTGAGGTCGTTATTGTTGAATCTTGTGGCGGACTTTATACTCCTCTTTCTCCTGAGTTGCAAATAAAAGATTTCGTAAATGCTGTCCAATTACCTGTTATTATTGTTGCAGAAGCTTCTCATGATGTTTTTGATAATATTGTTATGTTGGTTAATTGCGCAAAACATGCCGGACTTGTTGTTCGTGGAATTATTATAAATAAATTTTTACATACCCTTGATTTGAATGTTACAAATCTGCAAGCTCTTTGTGAGTTATATACGGGAATTCCGGTTGTTGGTGTTATTCCCTTTAAAACTGATGTATCTCCTTCTGAATTAATTGATTTGATTGTCCGCTCCGTTGATTTGGATACGGTTTTTGGAGTTAAAATTCCTAAATTAAATTCTTTGCAAGATTGATTTTTAGAGTTTGAATTCTGTCTTTAATTCAAAAGTTTGTTTGTTTTCTGTGTTTTTACCGTTTTTGAATGTTGTATTTATGCTTATAGAAAAGTCATTAGGATTATATTTAAACGGTTTGTATGTTATTCCAATTTCTTCCTGCATTGAATTTTCGTCCAAATGGCTTGCTATTTTGCTTTTCAAAGATATTGTATCTGTTAATTTATAAGACGGAATAATGTAAAGACTTGTACCGTATTTACTGCTGTTGTCTGAATATTGTGTGCTTCCTGCTTGTATGCCAAGACTGAATTTTCCTTGTGTGTACCTTGCAAATATTCCGCCTGAGTTTGCGGAATTATTGTTCTCGTATTCATTTGCATATATTCCGCCTCCTATGTTGAAGGTGCCTTTTAAATGTTTTAGTTTCAATTCGTCTGATGAAACAACAATTCCTCCTGATGGATTATTTGTTTCAAGTGAATTATAAATACCTGCTGAAATATTTAATCTTCCCGCCTTTGTGGCAATTTTCATTCCGGAATCGTAACTGCTTTCAAGATCACTTATGAAGCCTAAAGATTCACCGCTTGAAGATGACAAAGAAGAATGACCCCAGTAAACAGAAGTTTGTTCGTCCGGAGAGAATTTGTAGTTAGCTGCGTGAATTATTGATGGTGCTGTTTCCATCATGGACGGCACTGTTCTGTATAAAGTTCTGAAATTATTGGAATTATCCCATATTGTATGAAATGCTTCTACTGAACGAAATGAATAACTCTTTTCAATTGTGGCTTGTAAAGTTGTTGTTTTTGTGGGCTTTTTGTCCGGTGCTAATACTATCATTTCCGTTGTATCTTCAGGTTCTTCCGGTTCATCTGAATATACAACGTATTCTTCATATTCGCTTTCTTCGTCAAATAATTCTTCATCTAATGTCGGTTGTGAATCATAATCTTCTGAGTATGTTACTCTCTCCATTTGAAAATCATCCGCATTCGCTTTATTGAATGTGGTATTTGCAAAAATTAATGTTGCTATGCATATTATTGTTAAAAATTTTTTCATCATTTTTTTCTGCAAAATTTCTGTTCTTCTATATATAATAACTTATTTTTCAACTTTCAACAATCATTCATATTTGCCAAAAATTTATAAAAGAGTTATAATCTATCCAAGAGTTATAATTTTTTGAGGTGTTTAATGGCTTCCTTTGTTGATGCGGTTCGTACGGTTTTTACGTCTAAGTATGCGATTTTTAAAATGGTTGTGCTTTCTTTGCTTTTTGCATATCCGTTTTATCAAATTTCTATGGTTAAATTTACCGGTTGGACCTCTCCTTGGGCTATTACAACAATCTTAGCTCTGATATTCTGCATGGGATATCTTACGAGTGTTGCTAATAATTTTATTAATGAAAAATATATTTTGCTTCCGAGTTTTATCAATCCTTTTAAAACATTTTTAGTCGGATTGGGAAGTGTTGTTGCTATGGGACCGATTATTACTGTCATGGTTTATGTCGGTTATTGCTTGAATGTTATATTTGCCAACAAAGCTTTTCCGATAGCTGTTTCTGTAACCGGAATTGTTATGGTTGAGTTGGTTTTGTTTGGCATTTTTGCAGCTCAAATGACTTTATATGCAAGTAATTTTAACCCCTTTAAAGCTTATCATCTTATTCAGGTTTTCAAACTTTTCCCTGATTTTGCTTTGAAAACTATTGGTTTGACTTTCGGGTTGGTTTTCTTTTCTTTGATTTTCTTAACACCACTTGGCTTTTTGGCTCAAATGATGTTCGGATATGACATTGTATTCTTTTGCATTATGGTATTCTTTGCTGTGATTTTATCAACTTTGATTTTCCAATATTTTTCACAATGTTATGTTGAAATTATGGTTGTTTCTCGTTCTGTCGATTACAATTCTGAAATAGCTTCGGTTAAAGATGCTGATTTGCTTGACCATAATCAATTCTAATTGTTCTTAAGATTTCTTAAAACTGAAAGTTTATCACGTATTTCTGCTGCTCGTTCAAAGTCGAGTCTTTCTGCATGCTTTTTCATTTCTTTTTCTAATTTTGAAATAAGTTTTGGTAAATCTTTTGTTTCTATATTTTCTTGTGCCATTGATTCTGCAACAACGTCTTCAACATTCCTGAAACTTGCAAGCATATTTAAGAGGTTGTTTTCCACAGGTTTAATAATTGTTTTGGGTATAATATTGTGTTCTTTATTATATTCTTGTTGTATTTTCCTTCTTCGAGCCGTTTCATCAATTGCACTTTTCATATTATCTGTTATTTTGTCAGCGTACATTATAACTTTTGAATCCGCATTTCTTGCTGCTCTTCCTATTGTCTGAATTAAACTTGTTTCTGAACGTAAAAATCCGTCTTTATCTGCATCTGTTATTATTACAAGTGAAACTTCCGGAATATCAAGACCTTCCCTGAGTAAATTTACTCCTACAAGTACATCAAATTTTCCGAGTCTTAAATCTCTCAAAATTTCTATTCTTTCGATAGATTTTATTTCACTGTGTAAATATCTTGTATTTACACCTGCTTTTACTAAGTAATCTGAAAGAGCTTCTGCTGTTTTCTTTGTCAATGTTGTTATGAAAACTCGTCCGCCTTTTTCTTTTGCCAATGATATTTCTGCAATAATATCGTCAATTTGATTTTTTATTGGACGAACAAATATTTCTGGGTCTAAAAGTCCTGTCGGCCTTATGATTTGTTCTACTAATGCTGATGATGTTCTTCTTTCAAATTCTGCCGGCGTAGCAGATATAAATATTTTTTGATTAACTCTTTTCCAAAACTCTTCTGCCTTTAACGGTCTGTTGTCTTTTGCACATGGCAACCTGAAACCGTAATCAACAAGAGTGTTTTTTCTTGCTCTATCTCCGTTGTACATAGCATAAAGCTGAGGAATTGTAACGTGTGATTCATCAATTACCGTTAAAAAATTATCTTTAAAATAATCTAAAAGTGTTGCAGGCGGTGTACCTTTTTTTCTTCTTTCAATTATTCTTGAATAATTTTCGATTCCGTTACAATATCCCATTTCTTTAAGCATTTCTATGTCATAACGTACTCGTTGTGAAATTCTTTGTGCTTCTATTAGTTTACCTTCGCTTTCAAATTCTGCAACTTGGGATTGAAGTTCTTGTTTTATCATTGAAATGGTTGTATCAATGTCATCATCATCCGATAAATAATGTACAGCCGGAAAAATTACTGCTTTTTCAGGGGCTTCAAGAATTTCTCCCGTTAAAGGGTTTATTCTCAATATTTGTTCGACTTCATCTCCCCAAAATGAAAATCTTAAAACATTACTGTCGTAAGACGGCATAATTTCAACGGTATCACCTTTTGCCCTGAATGTTGCCCTTTTTAGTTCTAAATCATTTCTTTCGTATCTTATATCTGCAAGATAGTGTAAAAATTTATCTCTATCTATACAATCTCCCTTATTGATTGTTACAGAACCTTTAAAATAGGCTTCAGGCAATCCTAAACCGTATATGCAACTTACGGATGCAACTACGATAACATCATTTCTTTCATATAAACTTCTTGTTGTGTTGTGTCTTAATCTGTCTATTTCATCGTTAATAGAGGCTGTTTTTTCAATGTATGTGTCTGTGCTTGGAATGTATGCTTCCGGTTGATAATAATCGTAATAACTTATGAAATATTCAACTGCATTGTCCGGAAAAAGTTCTCGAAATTCATTGTAAAGTTGACCTGCAAGAGTTTTGTTGTGGGCAATAATTAGTGTTTGTTTTTGAATTTTTTCAATAACATTTGCAATTGTAAATGTTTTTCCGGAGCCTGTTATTCCGAGAAGTGTTTGTGCGTCAAGTCCTTCGTTAAACCCATTTGTTAATGCTTCTACCGCTTTTTTTTGTGTAGGTGACATTGAATATGATGATTTTATTTTGAATTTTTTTTCCATATCAAAATTATACATTATTTATATTAGTTTTGTTTATATATCTTTACCAAAATTATAATTAGCTTTATAATATGGATATGAGTGAAAAAGGATTAACAGATTACATAAAAAGGGCTTTTGAATATAAAGCCGCAGGAAATTTTAAACAAGCTATCGAAAACCTTTATAAGGCATTGGAGCTTGATCCTGAAAGTTCTGAAATTTTGGCGGAAATTGCAGGTTTGTATTTTGAGTTAAGCAATACAGACAAAGCAATCAGATATTATGAACAGGCTCTTTTATCCGATCCGGATAATATTAATATCAAATTCAAATTGGCTTTGGTGTACAAACAAGTTAATCTTTTTACAAAGGCTCTTCCTCTTTTGCGTTCAATATGCGAAAAAGATTTGAATGCGATATACATTGGTGAGTTTTTGAATTTGCTATATTTACAAAGTGATTTTGAAGGTGTTATAGAATTTTATAAAAATCCGATTGTTTCAAATTCTACGAATGCTAAAATTCATTATTATGCAGGTGCTTCATATCTTGCGTTGGGAGAACCTGTTAAGGCAAGAGAGTTATACCAAAAATCAATAAAATATGATAAAAACGATTACGATATAGTTTACAGTTGTGCAAATTTGTTATACGAAGAAGGCAAATTTGACGAGGCTGCAAAAACTATTATGCTAAGCCCTATTGCAAGGACGAGTCATAAAACTTATTATCTATTGGGTGAAATTTGTATAGCTCAAGATAAGATATCGGATGCGATTAAAAATTACAGCAAGGCTTGCAGATTAAATCCTCGAAACCCTTTATATTATTATTCTTTGGCTATGGCATATTCGGTCAACGGATTTTTCAAAGAAGCTGAATGTAATTTTTATAATGCTGTTAAATTGAGTCCTAATAATTTGTTTTACGGATATACGTTGGCATTGGTTTATTACCAAACGAAACAAATCACAAAAGCAAAAGAAAAAATTGAAAGCATACTTCAGATAAATCCTAATAATACGAATGCTTTGGTTTTGAAAGCACGAATAGCAACAGATGAGAATGATGTTATAAGTGCGGAACAGATTATCAAAAAAGTTTTGAAAAATGAACCGGAAAATGATTATGCACTTTATATAAGGGCTCAAATTTTCGCAAAACTCGGTTGGTTTGAAAAAGCAGTAGAAACAATAAATTTAGCTTTGCAGTACAATCCTGATTCTATAGAATATAAGAGTGAAGCTGTTCAATATAATATTGAAAGTGAAAAATTTGATGTTGCAGAGAAACTTTGTCGGGAATTGATTGCAGCAGATGAACATTTTATTTTTGCCTATATTAAATTGACGGAAATTTATGTTAAACAAAAACGTTACTCAGAAGCTCTTGAGAATATTGAAATTACGTTAAAGTATGATTTGAATACACCGTCTGCCTATTTTATGAAGGCGAAAATTTATTATGCAAATAAATTATATGACCAAGCCGTAGATTTTGTAAAACAGGCGATAACTTTGGAACCCACAAATAATGAGTATTATCTTTTTGTAGCTGATATTTACTATGACAATCAAAAATATAAGGATGCAAGAGAATATTATAAAGAAGCTGCACAACAAGATGTTATGGCATGGTATCCAAAATATAGATCTGCAAAATGTTCTCAAAAAATTAATGAAATTAATGATGCAATAGCTGATTATTCAGTTGCTATGAGATTAAATCCGATTAATATTGATATTGCGTTTGATTATTGCGATTGCCTTTGTGATAAAGAAGAATACAAAAAAGCTCTGTCTGTATTGAAAACAGTCGTTGATTATGCTGATACGGAAGAAAAAAGAAATAAAATTCTTAGAAAAACAGAAGAAATTCATCAAATTTTAAAAGATAATATGAATAATATTCAGAAGTTTTTCAGTAAATTTTCCGGAAAATAATAATTAAGAATTATTACCGTTTTTGTTAAAACTCGTGTTAACATTTCTTAACAAATTGCTCAAAAGTATTAAAGTTACATGGTTTTCGTGCCGAATATATAGATGTAAGGTAAGAAGGTAAGTAAAGATGGGTCTTTCGGCATCACAAGCAAGATATTTACAATTGACAGCTCGCAGAAATGATAATGAGTACGAAGCTCAACAAATCAACAATGCGAGATCTGAAATTGCAAAAAAGATGCAAGATGTTTCAATGAAGTTTTCAAACGGTATCAACAATAGAATGTTGAACTTTACGTTATCTTCAGGAGATGGAACAAAAGTCGAAAAACAAAGACTTACTTACAATAACGTAACTGCTGAATATCCTGCAGGTTTAGGATATCAATTGGTTGATAAATACGGTACAGAAGTTCGTCCGAACGAAAAGAGTGCAACTGCATTAAGAAAAGAAGCTGTTGAAGAATTAGCAGAAGCAAAGAAAAGCAAAACATTCAGATTCCCGACAGTTGATGAAGAAGGCAACCAAACATATACACAAATTGATGGTTCAAACTTCAATAAATTCTTAGGTCAACACGATACGGTAATTAACAAGAACGGTGACATTGTTGACAGTGAAACATTCCAAAAGAATATTGCAAACATGGATGCAACACAATTCAACAATTACTGGAACTTGATGGGCTTCTCATTTGCATCAGGTTCAACAATGGAAGAATATCAAGATCCTGAAATGTTGAAAGATGCAGAAAAAAGCTATGAAGCAAAATTAAAAGAAGCTGATGAAATCGAAAGCAAATCATGTATTTATGATGATAGATGTCTTGATTCTTCATACCTTGAAAATCAACTTAGAACAGGTGAATGGACTTTATTAAAACCATGTGAAAATCAATTTGATGAAAAAGGCAACAGAGTTTGGGAAGAAATTAACTATTCAAATGTTGCATTAATTTCTGATGAACTTGATAAATCTGATGATGCTTCTATTACTAACGAATACGATACAAAAATGGATTACTACCAACAAAAAGATAAGGAATTAGAACTTCAATTACAAAGACTTGAAACTTCACACAACGCAATTCAAACAGAATTAGATTCAGTTAAAAAAGTAATTGATAAGAACGTAGAAAAATCATTCAAGACATTTGGTTAATAAGGAAAGGATAAATTTAAAAAACGGCAGGGCATGGGGCTTTGCCGTTTTTTTTGCAGTAAAGTTTTTTGAGTTTTATTCTTAATGTTTACTCCTTTGGGTATTTTTTTCTTTAAAAATTTGTTAAAAAATTAAGCAAAATCAATATATGGTGATTTGAAAAAGGAGAGTAATATGGGAAAAAATATACTGTTTCTTTTGTCAAATGTTTGTGAATTTGATGACAAAAATAAGACCGGTATTTGGTTTGAGGAATTTTCTATTCCTTTAAAAAAAATGCAAGATGAAGGATTTAATACAACAGTTGCTTCGCCTGATGGCGGGTTGGTAACTGTTGATGAGAAAAGTATTCCTGAAAAATTATCAGAAGATGATAAAAAAATTATGGAATTATTAAAAGATACGGAAAAACTTTCAGATATTGCTTATGAAAATTATGATGCGGTTGTAATCCCAGGTGGGCATGCGGCGATGGTTGATTTAGCAGGGAATATTGATGTTGCAAAGTTGCTTGGACTTTTTGTGTATGAAAATAAAATTGTTGCAGCAATTTGTCATGGGGTAGCAGCATTAATTTCAGCAAGGAAAAAAGATAATCACCCTATTGTTGAAGGTGTTGATTTGACAGGATTTTCTAACGAGGAAGAATTTCTTTCCGGAATGGATAAAGTTGTTCCTTTTTCTCTTGAAAGCAGGTTGAAAGAACTTGGTGCACATTATTCATCAGGAAGACCTTTTACTTCATTTGTAATAGAGGATAATAATTTTATTACTGCTCAAAATCCTCAGTCAGCTAAAGATTTTGCAAAAGCTGTTGCTGAAAAATTAAGAGAAAGTAAAAATTAATTTTAAATATATATATATTGTATAGGCTCTTACGTTATGTTTTTGTGACAGAGAGCCTTTTTTTGTTGAATTGTATGTAAAAACAACATAAAAAAATTGAAATAAATTTATTTGAGTGTTATAACTGTACGAGATAAGATGTAATTGCCAAAAGGGATTAATTATGGAAAAGAATACAGAAAATTTACACATTTTAAGACATTCAGCGTCACATATTATGGCACAAGCCGTACAAAAATTATTTCCCGGAACGAAACTTGCAATAGGTCCGGCTGTTGATAATGGCTTTTATTACGATTTTGATACGGAACATTCTTTTACGGAAGACGATTTAGGCAAAATTGAAGCTGAAATTAAAAATATAGTTAAACAAAATTTGGTTTTTGAAAAGTATGAAATCCCTGATGTGCAAAAACAAATAGATGAATTTAAAGCACAAGGCGAAATTTATAAAGCAGAACTTTTGGAAGAACACAGAAATGACAATCCTACTTTGTATTTGACAAAAGACAAGGATGGAAATGTTTTATTCAATGACCTTTGTGCAGGCCCTCATGTTCCAAATACTACTTATATTAAGGGAAATGCAATTAAATTGTTAAAAGTTGCCGGTGCTTATTGGAGAGGCGATGAAAAAAACAAAATGCTTCAAAGAATTTATGCAACTGCTTTTTGGAATAAAGAAGATTTGGCAGAATATCTTCATATGATGGAAGAAGCTCAAAAGCGTGATCATAGAAAACTTGGAACACAATTGGATTTATTCTCGGTAAGAGAAGAAATCGGTGGTGGGTTGGTTCTTTGGCATCCGAATTTGGCTGTAGTTCGTGAAGAAATTGAAAATTATTGGAGAACAGAACACAGAAAAAGAGGTTATGTTATTGTTAATACACCTCAAATTGCAAAATCAAAATTGTGGGAACTTTCAGGACATATTGACCATTACAGAGAGAATATGTTTTTTATTCAAAAAGAAAATGAAGATGATGATCAATATATTGTAAAACCGATGAATTGTCCGTTCCACATATTGATTTATCAGGCAAACAGGCATTCATATCGTTCATTACCTTTGAGAATGGCAGAACTTGGGACTGTTTACAGAAAAGAAAAATCAGGTGCTTTGTCAGGTTTAACTCGTGTTCAGGGCTTTACACAAGATGATGCTCATATTTTCTGTACTCCGGAACAATTGGTTGACGAAATTAATGCAATTATTGATTTTGTTGCAGATACTATGAAAATATTTAATATGAGTTTTGAAGTTGAACTTTCAACAAGACCGGAAAGTTACGTTGGAAAACTTGAAAATTGGGAACTTGCAGAAGCCGGTTTGAAAGAAGCTATGGATAAACGTGGAATGAAATATGATATTAATGAAGGTGATGGTGCATTCTACGGACCAAAAATTGACTTTAAGGTGAAAGATGCAATCGGTAGAACTTGGCAGTGTGCAACAATTCAACTTGATTTCAATTTACCGGAAAGATTTGATATTAAATATCAGGATAAAGATGGTCAGTTGAAAACGCCTGTTATGCTTCATAGAGTAGTGTTTGGTTCTATGGAAAGGTTCCATGGCATCTTGATTGAACATTATGCTGGTGCATTCCCGACATGGCTTGCTCCAACTCAAGTTTGTATTGTTCCTATTTCAGAAAGACACAATGATTATGCTGAAAAAATATACAAGAAACTTCGTGATAAGGGTATAAGGGTAAGACTTGATGATCGTGCGGAAAGTATGCAATATAAAATCAGAGAAGCTCTTCAAGATAAGAAAATTCCTTATGTTGCAGTGGTTGGAGATAAGGAAATAGAAAATAACCAAATTGCCCTTCGTGTAAGAGCAAAAGGTAATGCCGGAGTTATGGCTGTAGACGATTTTGTTGAAAAACTCGAAAAAGAAATATCTGAAAGACAGTCAATTCCCTCAATAGGTGAATAAGAAGGTAGTAATGAAAAAGATATTTTTATTATTGTTAGTATTTATGATGACGGCAATTTCAGCATTTGCCAATACTGTGCCGACATCATCGAAAAGCATACATCATTACGGAATTGGTCTTTTTAAAGTAGATAATGATTTTTGTGTTTTTACAAAACCTGATGCGAATTCAAAAAAAATCTGTCAATTCTCAATTCCGACTTCTGATAAAAAATCTGCTATAGTCAGAAATTCGAGAAAAACGGTTAATCCTTATGTTGTAAGTGTTCCGTCCAAAAAGGAATATTATGCAACTGTTTCTGAATATCCGGAAAATGGCTGGTTGCAAATATATTATAATCAGAACGGAAAAGAACTTGGCTGGGTTAAACTTCCTAATAAGAACAACTTCTTAACTTGGAAAGAGTTTGTTTATAAATTTGGAAAGAAGAACGGATTACTTTTGATGAGAGATATTCCGTCAAATGAGTTTAAACTTTATTCTCAAGACAGCGAAGAATCTCAAGTTGTTGATGAGTTCACATATCCGCAGTATATGGCGCTTCGTATGATTAGAGGCAATTGGATGCTTGTGACGGTTGTTGATTCAGGAAATGTATATAAAACCGGTTGGTTCAGATGGAGAACAGAAGACGGAAAACTTCGAGTTTTTCCTAAAATGAAATGATAAGAAAGTATTTTAATAAAGTTAAATTTTTAAAAAATGCTTAACAATATATGTTAAGGTACTTTCATTCTTGGAAAAAATGTTTTATAATTTAAAAGTTATTATGTAGGAGGCAAAAAGTTTATGCGAATTATCGTAAACGGACGTAACATTGAAATCACAGACGCAATCAAAGCGTACACAAAAGAAAAAATCGGAAAGGTATTAAACCATTACGATCAAATTCAAAGAATTGAAGTTGTATTGAGTGTAATCAAAAATCCGTCAGTCAGTGAAAGCCATACGGCAGAAGTAATTTGTACAATGTCAACAGGCTCGATTAAATTAGAGGAAACAGCTGAAACTATGTATGCTTCAATCGATTTACTCGCAGATAAATTGCTTAGACAAGTGGAAAAACATAAGAGCAAATATATTAAAGCTGCAAAAAATGCATCAATCAGAACTGATGCTCCGGCAGAAGAACAAGAATAGGTTTAGTTGGCTGCGAAGTTTTGTAACTCCGCAGCCTAATTTAATAAAGAAGGATAAATCATAAGTGTTACCGATTATAACAGAAGAACAATCGTCGTTAGTTTTTGCGGAAATTTTTCAAGATGTTCATGCTTGGCGTAAAAGAATGATTCATTACATAAAAGATGAAAATCCTGAAATTAATTCTGCAATAATAGAAGCTGCAAATAATACGGAACTTGACCCGAAAGCCGTTGCTCTCGGTGCTTATATGACCTATATTCTTCTTGAAACTGCCATGAAAGAAGATGCGGAAGATGAAATTGCTTTGAGAGATTTTACAACGGATTAACTAAATCTCCAAGTTCATTTATAAATAAAATAGAAACAACATAATTGATTATGTTGTTTTTTTGTTTTTTTTGTTTAACAATTCTTAATGTTTTGTGTAAAAAGGGCAATAAAAATTTTTCACGAGTATTAGAAAAGCATAAGTGTGTTATAGTTTAAAAGAAAGTGTGTTTAAATGGCTATTAGTCCGATTAATTCAGTGATGTTTAATCCTGTTCAAAAGCAAGACAAGGCAGTTGATAAAAAGGCAGCTCCTGCGGCTATTGAACCTAAAGCTCAAGAAACAACCGCAAATGCCGGCGAAGCTCTTCGTTCATATTTTTTAGGTGGTAATTCATTTTCTTTTGGCTTTAACTGCGGAACAGGTTCTTTTGTTACAAAGAAGATGAATGATGTTCCTTGTTGTTGTTGTGGTGGCAGAATGATTTTGCAATCACAATTGGGTAAGGTTTCTGCTGGCTTCGCAAAATTATCAGGTGAAAAGTTAGCTGATAAAATTAATAATGACAGAGATTATTTCAGAAGCAATCAAGGTACGATTGCAGGTATGATTGCGACAGAAGTTGAAAAAAATCCTAAACTTGATGCAAGAGGTGCAGTTGCTGCAATTGGCAGCGATTTTTACGGAAAATTACAAGACTATTGTATTGGTGTCCTTTCAAAAACTGATGAAGTTGCAAAAGCTCAATTAGGTGAAGAAAATGCTGTTTCTGCTTTAATTGAAAGAGAAAAAGAAAAAGTTTCTAATGGTAAAATAGACAGAATTAAATTTACTGATAAAATTGTAAATTTGCAGCAAAGTGGTCAACTTGATGATGAAAGTTATGACAAAATTATAAATACTGCTATGTTGTTACCTCAAGATGCTGATATGGCTCGTAAGCATTTTAACAAAGTAATGAGCAAAAATAATCAAGGAATTTTTAATGAACTTTTAAAAGAATCGACACAAACTATTGAACACGTTCATCCGCATTCAAAGGGTGGTCCGAACGATACGGATAATTATTTGGCAGAATGCGGTGAATGTAACCACCCCAGAGGAAATATGTCTTACCTTAAATGGATTAAAGTTCACCCTGAATATCCTGTAAATGCTCAAAAACATATCGAATGGTTCCAACAACAAATTGTGAACGGTAACATTGATAACAGATATGATACATACGGAAGCAAAATCAAAGAAACATTATCAAATGAATCCAACGGCAGAATGGAACTCAAAGTTCTCAACAAGGAAGCTATTCAAGAACTCAGAAACAAAGCTGAAAACGGCCAATATGTAAATGTTTCAGAAGAAATTGAAAAGCAGGAACAAGAAAAAGAAGAAAAAGAAGCTGCTTAATATTGTAGATATCTTTTAACATTAACTCCCTATGATAAGTCGGGAGTTTTTGCTACTTGTATTTATTTTTGAAAAATTATACAATAGTACAATGAAAAATGCAGATGGCTTTGATAAAGATGAATTTGTTTTCGATGATGACTGGGAAAACAAAAATAACATAAACACTTCTAAAAATTCAGTTGATGAAGAGTTTATTTTCGATGATGATTTTGGAAAAAAAGAGCAAAAGACAAAAACTTCCAAAAAATCGACTGATGAAGAATTTGTTTTTGACGAAAATTTCGAAAAAGATTTTAAAAAACAAAGAAATATGAAAGTTTTGGCTATTTTTGTCAGTGTAATTATAGTTACAGTTTTTTCGTGTTTACTTTTTTTGAAACCAAAAAACAATACAGCTATCAATACGAAAGCTGTTGGTATAAAGCCGCCTGTGACTTCAGAATACAGAGCAAGACCTGTTGCGGATAAAAATTTGATTGCAAGAATTCCGCCAAAACAGACAAATTTTGTACCTAATGAAAAATTCAAATTCTCGATATCGAGAACAATTAAATTTTCAGGAAATATGACTGATGTTGATTTTTCGTTTGAGGTACCGTCAGATATTGTTAACAGACAAAAAATTTATGAATTAAATGTTATTCCCAAACCATCGAAAATTGTTCGCTCCGGTGACAGAACTATTGCTCATATATTTTTGAAGAATCCTCCTAAAAACTTTACTTTTACTATAAATGGTATCGCAAGTGTTAATACTTATAATCTTGCTCAGGCGGAAAGAACTAACAAGAATTTTGATGAAGTTTTGTCCGGTTATGAACGTGAAAAATATTTGCGTTCTGAAGACAGAATAAATTCTCAAAATGAACTTATAAGGACTGCGGCTGCTAAAATTCCAAATTCTCAAACAGAAGCAGATACCGTTAAAAATATTTTTGATTTTGTTGTAAGTCATATGAAATACAATATTAAAGATGCAAATGATGTCAAAGGATCAGTGCAGGCACTGCAAACCGGAACCGGTATTTGTGAAGAGTTTGCGGATTTATTTGTTGCTCTTTGCCGGGCAAAAGGTATTCCTGCCAGAACTGTAGCCGGTTGTGATTTGCCTTTTGTTAATTATTCTCTTGCATACAACAATGGACACAAATGGTGTGAAGTTTATTTTGATAATTATGGATGGGTTCTTTTTGACCCTACCAACAATTTGGATAAAAAGATTTTTGCAAGGTTTGGCAAATTACCTTACGAAATACTTTCTCAAATGTTTAAAAACCATTTGTATTTCAAGGTGGATGTTCAAGCTGTTGAAGTTACTCACAGTGGAAATGGTGACGGAAATATAATTTCATCAAATCCGGATTTCAAATTTTCAAAGATTTAAGTTGAAAAAATTAACTTAGAATCAGCTTCTTGAATAACTTAACCTATTTGAATTCCGTTTTGAGAACAGAATAACAATAGATTTTCCTGTTCCTTTTTGATTTTGTTAACTAAGCCCGGAACTTTTATTTTTTCCGCACCAATGATTGCTGCTTGATAAATTTTATTTGCTTTATTTGCATTTTCCGAAACATTTGTATCTGCATCTTCAAAAAGGTTTTCAAGGAATTTTGCAAAAGCTATATACATTTGAACTTGAGCATATTCAAGTCCAAATTGTTTTGCTATTAACATACCTTTTTCGAGGTACATTTTGGCTGCATTTTTATCTCCTTTTAATAAATTAATTTCTGCAATTAATTTATGTAAATAAACGGCAATATGATATTGTGAGAATTTTGGATTTTGTGCTACTTCAAGAGCTTTCATAGCAATATGTTCTGCTGCTTCAGAGCCTTCAAGCGCTAATGTGTTCTTTGATATGAACAGCCACGATATCAATGCCCCTGTAACATTCTTTTCCTTCGCAAAATAGGTTAACTCATCATTGAAAATAATATTTGCTTTGTTAAAATCTCCGGATTTAAACGTCAACCACGCAAGCATTATCTTAAACATGTGCTTGCCGAATTGATCATTTGCATCATCTGCATATTTTGCAAAGGTGAATAATTTCTTTTCTAAAATGTTTGTTTCATCCATGCAAACAAGGTTCATGGCATATATTAAATTCTTTTGTGAAATATATTTTGGATTGTGATATTCCTGTATTTTTTCGACTGTTCTTAATGTTTGGAGTGATTCATCAACTCTTCCTGTTACAGTGAGTGCATATGCTCTTGATAAACCTAATTCTACTGAATATTCAGGATTTTCTATGTTGTTAAGGTTTATAATTTCTTCTGTATTGTCTGCTACTTCCAAGGCTTTTGAATTTCCCTGTAAAGAATATATTTTTATCAAATTAATTGATGTATCAAACCAAGCATTGAATAAATCTTTTAAATAATCCTCTGAACTGTTTTGTTTTGAAAGAGCTTCTTCCAATGGGGTCAAAATTTCATTATTTGTTAAATTTATACCTTCTTCGCAGTTGCCCATTTTAAGTAAAGCGTGCAATTTTTTAGATTTTATTATAGCTTTATCAAGAGGTGATAAAGCATCGTCTGTTGATGAAATTATTAAATCAACCGATTCTATTACTCCTGAATAATCACAAACTTCATAACAAGCCTTTATCAAATATCCGCATAATTCTATTATTTTAGTGCTGTTTCCGGCTTCTTTTGCTGCAACAACAGGGGCTGTTAAATATTCTATTGCTCTTTGCGGTTCTGTTTTGTATAAAAGTTTTCCTATTTTTTCAGCAATTTCTGCTTGTGTTGATGTTATTTCATTCTGCTTTGTTTTATAATCTGTATTTTCCAAGTATTGTTCTAATGCGTCGGTGTATAATGCTGTATCTCCCAGATATGCGGCAGTAGAAGAAACTTCAAGCCATGCCTGTGCTGAAATTTCTGACTCTTCTCTGTATGTTGCAATAACTGCTTTTATTGTCGGATTTGATAATGCATATTTGCCAAAAATGTAATATATTTTTTTGCATATCAGTTTGAACTTAGCATCTTTTTGTGCAATATCAAAAATTATCGACCACATAGTTGTATTTTTGAAAGTGTATTCATATTCTGAAACTTTTTGGATATACATCAAGTCGACAAGTCTTTGTAATATTCCGTCCGCTTGTTCATCTGTAATATCAACAACTGCTGCAAATGCGTTTTTATCAAATTTGTATCCCATTATTGACATTGTGAACAACGAATCTCTTAAAATTCCGTCTTGAATTCCGTCAATTCTTAATCTTATAATCTCTTCAATATTTTTTGGTAAAAATGGAACAGGTTCGTTGGTTTTGAATTTCATTTCATTTGAACTAATGAACAAATATCCTGCATCAAAAAGAAGAGCAAGGAACTGTTCTGTGAAAAATATATTACCTTTACCTTTTTCATTTATTGCAAACTCAACTGCTGTAGGGATACTGTCTGTGTTTGAGAAGTTCTTTATTAATTCTTTTGTTTGTGACTCTGTATAATTATTCAAATGCAAAGTTCTTTTTTCTTTGTTTTTAAGAAATTTTTCCTTAAAGTACAAATCAACTGTTTTATATTCTTTATATGTTATAAATAATTTTGTTTGATTATTTATTATTCCATTTTCTATAAGGTGATGAATATACTCGTATGATGCCGTATCAATATAATCGAAATTATCTATTATAAACATAGCATCGTTTTTGGAAATTATGGATTGGAATATTTTATCCAAAAGTTCGTATGTTTTATCTTTTGCTATCAATATCTCTTCAAAATTACCTTGCATTGATGGGTATAAGAAATTCATAAAGTCCATTATTTCATCATCGTTTAAGGTTTCAAAATTTTGAACAAATAATTGTTTTGTTTGTACGCTATAAAAAGATTTTATATCCGGATGAAAATCCGGTAATGTCAGCAACCTGAGCAGACATTCTCTTATGCAGCCGTATGAAGACATTTTGATAAGTTCTGAACATTCTGCTATAATCGGAATTAAGCCTTTTTCTGTGAAAGAATCGGCAAAGGTCTTTATTATTGTTGATTTTCCCATTCCTTCTTCTGCACACAATGCCGTTACCATTGTAGTATTGTTTGGCTGCATTATGGATGATAGTTCAGTTAACAATATTTGTGCATCATTGTATTCTTCAAGTTCTTGTGATTCGTCTTCATAAGATATTTCGTTTTGAGATTGTTGTTCTTCAATTTCATTTTCCGTCAAATTATCGGCTTCAACGTTTTCTGATGACGAATTTTCAATATCTTCAAAATCATCACCGGTTTCTTCTGTGTCGATTTCTTCTACAGTTTTTTCTTCAATATTGTCGGTTTCGTCATAGCTTGAAATATCATCGTCAGGAAATTCGAAATCTACTGTTTGTTCTATCGGTTCATTTGTTTGAATTTCTTCAACAACAACTTCCTCTATTTGTTCTTCTTCGTTTGGGATAGTGGTGTTTGCTGAAGAACTAAAAGTGAAATTTGTTCCGCATTTTCTGCATTCGGTTGCTGTCGGTAAATTAGATGATGAACAGCTCGGACAATACTTTATTAGGATTTCTCCGCAGTTAGAACAACTTTCTTCACCAAAATTATTTGTTTCTCCGCATGTTGGACAAACAACCTTTAATCTCATATTACAGTTTGGACATCTTATATCTTGTTCCTCGACTGTATTTTTACATTTTGGACATTCTGTTCGTAACATATATATCTGACTTTTTATCCGACTATTTTATTCTTTATTAATTCTGAAAGTTCCATAAGTCTTTTGCTGACTTCTGATTGAGATATCCCTAATATTGCGGATATCTTCTTTTGTTTTAATCCTCTTATATATCTTGCTTCATATATTTGTAAGTATAATTTATTTGGATTATCACTGTGAATTACACACACTGCATCTGCAATTCGTTGAAGCAAGTCTTTTTTTATTATCTCTTCTTCTATGCTTTCTCTTGGATCTTCAATATCTATTACATATTCAGAAGTGATTTTAGTCCTTGTTGGCTGTTCTTTTTCTTCTTTTAGTTCTGCTTCTATCGATGGCAGCAAGTCTGTATTTTGAAAAATTGGTTTTGCTTTTTCTTTTTGAATAGGTTTTATATCAACAGATATTTCAGGTTTTTCTTGTATTTCAGGTGCTTTGAAAATTTCTGTTTTTTGTGGTTTTGTAACTGCTTCAAATTGAATTTGTTGTTCTTTTTTTGGTTGTTCCGGAAGGGTTATTTTTTGTATAGGCTCTTTTGATATTTGTTCTTCTACGAATGGTATTTCTTTTATTTTTACAAAACCGGAAGTTGTTCTTTTTAGCCTTCCTGAATCTTTTAAAACTCCTATTATTGAAGTGTTTACAACTTTTTGAACATAGCTTTCTATTTTTCTGACAGATGCTGAGGAGTTGAAAATTATGTATGATTTTTGGTAAGCTTCATTACAAAAGTCCTCATACAAGTCTTCGTTTCCTTTGAATTTTATGTTGGATTTGACAAATTTTGCTATCAAATTCCGTTGTTCTTCAATTTGCAATACCATCCATTATTCTCTTGATTTCTGCCATTGAAATAATAACATAAAACATTAAAATTTGTAAAACATTAATAAGCTACAGTTAAAGATAATTTAATATTTCTGCTCTTAACTGCCTGTTCATTTGCTTTTAACGTATCTTCCGACAAAAGTGGGAATGATGATGTTTGTATTGATTGCGTAATACTTTGTAATACAAAATCATCTACCTGTTTTGAGCCGCAAGATTTTATTGTTGCCGTACTTTCTATTGTTCCGGTTTCGCTAAGTACAAACAATAACTTCGTTACTCCTTGTGGCTTGTTGACTTTTAATGCTTTTAAATCTTTATTTAAGTTTCCTTTTATAATTTTTCCTGTTCTTTGGAGATAGCTTTTGAATTCGGTATTTCCTGCAAGTGCTGCTCCTACACCCCAGGAAAGTTTATTTACTGTTATGTCACTACTTGATATACCTTGTGTTAATTGGTTTTCTTCGCTTTGGTTTTCCTGTGATACATTTTGTTGAGCGGGTTGCTCCGGCTGCTGGGATGCTTGTTCAGGTGCTTCTGCTTGCGGTGCGGGCATGCTTGCTCCCAATTCGTTTTCATTATTACCGTCAGGAATCATTAATCCATCTTCTTCTGCTGTCGGCTGTGGTTTGTTGTCATCTCCGGGTAACATCAATGCTCCCGCTTCTTCGGGATTTTCAGATGTTTGGGTATCTCCGCCTAAAATATCATTTGTTTCTGTTGTTTGAGCATTTTGATTTTTATCAAATATGAATTTTTTAGCCGCAAATCCTCCTCCTGCAAGAACTGCTAATCCTATTACGGATGCTGCAATAATTATTGCTATGGTTTTTTGCTTCTTTTTCTTCTCTTCTTCTGATGAAGTTTCTACTTCTTCTGTTTCATCTTCCGGATTTTCTTCTTCTTTTTCTTCAGTGTTTTCTTCATCTTCATCATAAATTTCTTCTTCGTATTCTTCTATATCATCTGAATCCGGATTTTCTTCTTCATATTCTTCAATTTCGTCAATGTCTTCTGTTTCTTCTTCGTATTCTTCTGTTTGGTCTTCTTCTGAAGAATTTTCAATTTTTTTAATTTTTTCTGCCTCTTCTTGGTCAAAGGTTTCTACATCTGAAAAATCTTTTGAATAGAATTGATTTTTTAAATTATCAACATCTTCTTCATCAATGAAATTTAAATCATCATCATCTTCATCTTCTGTTTGCGTTGTGTTGATTAAAGGTTCTATGATTTCTTCCGGTTCTTCTATATCATCAAATTTTCCGGCTTCTATTGCTTCTTCTTTTGCTGTTATTGCGTCTTTGAATTGACGGAAAATATTTTTGTTCGGTTTATATTCACTTATTTGGATTTCATTGTTGGCTATTTCTGGGTTTTCTCCGTTTTTTTCCTTTTCTTTGTTGATTCCTGCCAAAACTATATCTAATTGGCTTGGGACTTTTTTCTCTTCTTCTTCCTTTTCTTCTTGTTCATCGGGAAATTCAAAGTCTTTAGGGTCAAAATCGTCTTCTAATAAGTTATCATCTTCATTTTGCGAAATGTCTTTGTTTTCATCTTTGTCATCTTGAGGAAAATCCCAATTCATACTTGCAGGTCTTACAAAATCATTATCATCTTCTGTTTGTTTTTTCGCATCAGAGAAGCTTGCAGGTCTT
>JBJEGN010000004.1:33053-33723 GCA_051875105.1 Candidatus Gastranaerophilaceae bacterium | reverse complement strand
ACAAAATCGAAATCATTGTTTTTATTATCGTCATCATCAATCATGACCAAATCGTTATCATCTTCTGTTTGTTTTTTCGCATCAGAGAAGCTTGCAGGTCTTACAAAATCGAAATCATTGTTTTTATTATCGTCATCATCAATCATGACCAAATCGTCATCATCTTCTGTTTGTTTTTTCGCATCAGAGAAGCTTGCAGGTCTTACAAAGTCGAAATCATTGTTTTTATTATCGTCATTATCAATCATGACTAAATCGTCGTCATCTTCTGTTTGTTTTTTTACATCAGAGAAGCTTGCAGGTCTTACAAAATCAAAATCATTGTTTTTATTATCGTCATTATCAATCATGACTAAATCATCATCTTGATTTTTTTCTGTTTCTAAATTTTCAGTTTTTTCCGGTTTAATTTCGTTAAAATTGTTTTCTTCGATATCTTCGAGATTTTCAAAGTCCAAATCCGGTAATTCTTCTTCTTCCAAGAACATTGAATTATCATCTGAACTTAATTCTAAGTTGTCTTCTGCACTTTCTTGTTTTTCTTCTGTTGTGTTGTTGTCTTTTTGCAAAGAGTCTGTTGAGTCGTTTTCGTCATCGATAATCAACATATCATCATCTTTGTTATCTTTTTGCAAAGAGTCTGTTGTGTCATCTTCGTCATCGATAATCA
>JBJEGN010000004.1:0-32953 GCA_051875105.1 Candidatus Gastranaerophilaceae bacterium | reverse complement strand
TCATCGATAATCAACATATCGTCGTCTTTGTTATCTTTTTGCAAAGAGTCTGTTGTGTCATCTTCGTCATCGATAATCAACATATCGTCGTCTTTGTTATCTTTTTGCAAAGAGTCTGTTGAGTCGTTTTCGTCATCGATAATCAACATATCATCATCTTTGTTATCTTTTTGCAAAGAGTCTGTTGTGTCATCTTCGTCATCGATAATCAACATGTCATCATCTTCATTATTTTCAAGAATATTAATTTGATTTTTTGCTGATATCGGATTTGAATTATCTTCATAATCTAACAGACTTGAACCAACAACTCCTACTTCTTCAAGATTGCCGGGTACTTTACTTCTTGTTCCGTCTTCCGATTCGTATTCGTTGTCGTTTTCATCTGTTATGTCTACATCTTCGACATCAAATTGTACCAAATCGTCAATCTCGTTTTCTTCTGTATCAGTAATATTTTCGCCATCGTCTATAATTACCGGATTTTCGATTTCTTCGTTTTGTATAAAATCTGTATTTTTTGATGTCTGTATATCTTCTTGGCTTTCGCTGTCATTGAAAATCAGTAAATTATCATTTGTCGTGTCTTGATTGATATTTTCTTCCTGTTGAAAATCAAGAACATTTTCCGTTTTTTCATCTGAATTTATTTCTTCATCTTCAGCAAACAAAGGTTTATCTTCGTATTCGGAAGTTTGTTCCTGTAATATATCAGATTGATTTTCTTGTTCGTAGTTTTGTTCTTCAATGAAAATCGGTTTGTCAACGTTTGAATCGGTTTCTTCAAATGTTAAAGAGTTATCTTCTTCATTGTTTTCAATTAAAAGTAGGTCGTCATTATCCTGTGAATCTTGTGAAATTTTATTTGATGAAATAGTATTATCTGTTTGATTTTCAGTATCAATAAAATCTATAAACTCTTGTTCCGATTCCTTTTCTTCAATTACACCTTCGGAAAGTCCTTCTGCATAATATTGCGGATTTATACTGCCTGTTTTTGCTGAAATATCTTGTTGTTTCGTTTCTTTTGAGGATTTTTCAGCATTAACGTCATTGATAATGTCTGATAAAATGCTTTTTGCAACTTTTTTGACAGGTTTTTCCGCAATCATATCAAACATTTCGTTGTTTTTATTTCCGTATAAAATTTGCAGCGGATCTTCTATTGCCGGCTTGATTGTTTTGTGTGAAGTTGTTTGTTCTTCCTCATCTTCGGCATATTCATCAGGTTCTTTGTCGATTTCAAGTGTAACTTCTTTGAAGTCTTTATACCTTTCATCATCAACTTCTGCTCCGCCAACAATTCCAAGTGTATGATCCGCAAGAACATCAGGGTGTTTTTGTGTATGAATTGCTATCATTTCATAATCAAAGAAGTCGACAAATTTATCTCTGCATTTTTTGCATTCTATCAAATGCTTTAATAAGTGCTTTTTGTCGCTGTCTTCAATAGTTCCGTCTAAATAAGAAATAAATAATTCGTCAAAAGCTTCGTGATTGTCTTCCGACACAGAAACTTCCCTTGGCATGCTGATGGTTTCTTCAACTAAATCAGGTGCTGACAATAAATCTGTTCTGACAATATAATAATATTCGTTTTGCTTTGATTTATCTATGTCTTGACTTGAAATACAACCTGCAAATTTAACTTTTTTATTGACTGGAGAATATGTTGCCGCAACGTATAAATCAGGTGCTATCCCATTTTCAAAATGATTTTTCGGAATAAGCATAAATCTTTCATTTACAACCGGAATAACGTCTATGAAATATCCGTTACAGTGAATGTCTGTAAATTCAAATTCTTCATTAATAGGTAATATCTTATATAAGTTTTTTGAAATATCTATGTTATAACCCTGTGAATATAAATAATCAGCCAATGTATCCATACAAATTAAAGCAGCAAAAGCCCTTTTCCTTGAAAATTCATCTTTTATATCTCGACAAATTCTCTTCGCAATTTTGTATCCTCTGTTTGTGACATAATATTCGTTTGTATTTGTTAATGACATAGCCTTTTCCTTGATTTTTCGTTACGTATATGAGAGTACACTCAATATTTTTTTATTCCGTTTTTGGGAAAAGCGTTACAAAAGTTTACAAAATTGAGCTGCATTTTGTTCAAATGTTATTCAAAATGGGATTGAAATTGCGGATAAGAGCCTGTTACAGAAACAATATTTGCGTGTTTTTTCATCATTGATATTGCATCAGAGATTTTTTTGTCGGTTATATGTCCTTCTAAATCTATGCAAAAATTATATTCTCCCATTTTTTTCTTGGAAGGTCGTGATTCAATGTAAATTAAATTAATTCCAAATTCTTTGAAAACGTTTAAAATACTGCAAAGTGAGCCGGGTTCGTTTTTTACGGAAAAAAAGATGCTTGTTTTGTCGTTGCCGGTTGCTTTTCTATCCAATTTTGCAAGTAAAATAAATCTTGTTTTGTTATCTTTTACATCGTTAATATTTGTCGCAAGAACGTTCAGATTGAATATTTCTGCCGCAATTTCGCTTCCAATTGCGGCATATTTTTCATCTTTTTCTGAAATAATTTTTGCAGCTTCACTTGTTGATGCTGCTTTAATTGTGTTTACGTCCGGTAAATTTTTCCCGATAAAATCCGCACATTGACCTAATGCTTGAGGATGTGAAATTACATACCTTATCTCTGATAAAGATTTTCCTTTTGACATAAGACAATGGTTAATGGGTATTACTGTTTCTGCTGTAATTTTTAAGGTTTTATCATTTGCTTTTACCAAATTGTCAATTGTTTCTCGAACAATACCTTCGATAGAGTTTTCTATCGGCAAAACAGCCATTGAGTTTTTTTCTTTATCAACTGCGTTAATAACCGCCGTAATTGAGTTTTTTGGCAAAATGTTTTTTGCTTTTATGTTTAAATCTTTTATAAAATGTTTCATTGCCTGTTGGGCATAAGTGCCTTCAGGACCTAAAAAATATAAATTTTCAGCTTCAAAAATATTCATTTTGCCATACATCATATATCTGTTAAAATTATTTTATCATATAACAAGTTTTTAAAAAAGGGGAAAATATGAGCGATATAAAATTCGGCACAGACGGTTGGAGAGCGGTTACGGACAAAGATTTTAACGACAAAAATGTTGAAAGAGCAACGCTCGCTACAGCTAAATATATTTTAGATAATTTTGGATCTGATAAAAAAGTCTTGATTGGTTTTGATCCGAGAAATAAGGCTGATTATTTTGCAAATTTAGCTGCAAAAGTCTTTGAAAAAGCTGGTTTCCAAGTTTATTTGAGTTCAAAAGTCGTTGCAACTCCTGTACTTGCTTATTCTGCAAAATTTCAGAACGCTTGTGCTGTTATGTTTACTGCTTCTCATAACCCTCCTGAATATCTCGGAATGAAATTTATTCCGGATTATGCGGGTCCTGCAACTAATGAGATAACTTCTGAAATAGTCGCAAATATTGATAAAACTTTCGATTTTAAAGAAGGTGGAAAAATTCATCTGACATCTTTTAACGAAGATTATATCGACCATATTGAAAAACTTATTGATATTGATAAAATTGCCGCAAGCGGTTTGAAAATCAATTATGATGCACTTCACGGTGCAGCGGGTCTGATTTTTGTCGAAATTCTTAAAAAACATAATATATCAGTCGATGCGTTTGACCTTGATTATGACGTTAATTTCGGCGGAAAACTTCCCGAACCTGCAGAAAGATTTTTAGGCGAATTGAAAGAAATATGCAAAAAAACAGGTCATATCGGATTTAGCAACGACGGCGACGGTGATAGATTTGCTTTGATTGATGAAAGCGGTTCTTTTACTTCTGCAAATGAAGTTATTGCAATTCTTTTAAAACATTTGAAACAATTTAAACATTTTGAAGGTAAATTGGCTAAAACCGTTGCAGGAAGCAGAATGCTCGATATTTATGCAGAAAAAAACGGTGTTGAAGTTGTTGAAACTCCTGTCGGATTTAAATGGGTCGGAAAGGCTATGCGTGAAAACGATATTATTATCGGTGGTGAAGAATCAGGCGGTTTGAGTATAAAAGGGCATATTCCTGAAAAAGACGGAATTCTCGCTAATCTTTTAATTGCTGAAGCTATTGCATATAGTGGAAAAACTGCTGTTCAGCTTCGTAAAGATATTTTTACGGAAACAGGCTGCAAATTTATAAACAAAAGAAATGATATTAAACTTAAAAATGATGAACTCGTTAAGGCTGCTCTTGAAAAACTTAACGAAACAGATACTTTTGGCAAATATAAAATTGTTCGTAAAAATTACGCCGATGGTGTAAAACTTTATCTTGAAGATAATGTCACAAGTATTCTCGTCAGAAAAAGCGGAACAGAACCGCTTTTGAGAGTGTATTTTGAATCCGACAGCGAAGATAAAATTACTGAATTGATTGATTTTGCGGATAAAATCGTTAAATAATTGCCCCGATTTTTCTTTTCGGGTAAAATTGATACGTTAGATAAGGAGATAACTTATGGACTTAATGAAAGGTAAAAAAGGTATAATATTCGGCGTAAGCAACACAAGCGGAATTGCTTACGGTATTGCAAAGGAACTTTTTGAAGCAGGTGCGGATATTGCTTTTACATATGCTAATGTTGCTATGGAAAAAAGAGTTCGTCCTATTGCTGAATCAATGAATGCTAAATTGATTATGGAATGCGATGTTACTGATGAAGATAAATTAAAAGAAGTTTTTGAAAATTACGAAAAAACCTATGGTGATTTGGATTTCGTTATACATGCCGTTGCTTTTGCAAACAGAGAGGATTTGACAGGCGAATTTGTTAATACTTCAAAAGCTGGATGGGATTTAGCACTTGGAGTTAGTGCTTATTCTCTCGTTGCAATTTCAAGATGTGCAAGACCTTATATGAAAAATGGCGGTTCTATTTTCTCTTTGACATATTTGGGTTCAGAAAAAGTTGTTGCAAATTACAATATTATGGGTGTTGCAAAAGCTACTCTTGAAGCTTCAACAAGATACCTTGCTGACAATCTTGGAAAAGATAACATCAGAGTTAATGCGATTTCTGCGGGTCCTGTTAAAACGCTTGCTGCAAAAGGTATCGGCGGATTTGACAAAATGCTCAAAGCTGCAGTTCTTAAAGCTCCGATGAAAAGAAATGTTACACTTGAAGATATCGGAAAAACAGGTCTTTACTTGGCATCAGATTTGTCAACAGGTGTTACGGGTGAAGTTATTCACGTTGATTGCGGTTGTCATGCGGTTTACGGTTCTGTCGATGAAATGGAAGCTTTTGTAAAAGCTCACAAATACGACGAAGAACACGCAGAATAATATACGGTTTTAACCAAAAGAAAAGCCCTCGCAAGTTTGAGGGCTTTTTTTATTTTTGTTTTAAAATTTTCTCAACTTACACTTCGACGAATAATTTTCTGCCGACAATATTCGGTTTATTGTTGTAATAACCTGCAAAATAACCACCCGGAAACGGATTGTTTTTGCCGTAATTGTCATTTCTTTTGTTCATTTGTTCTAAATTTTTGCTTAAAAATGGATTTTCAAAAGGGTTTGAATAAATCTGAGGTTTTTGAATAGGTGCAGCAGCGGTGGTTGAGCTTGGTGCATTTACATTTGCAAAAAAGTTTTGTAATCCGTCAATCATATCATTTCTCCCTGTCTGCATTATCTTTAATGACAATTTTTTATTTGTCATAATTATAAATTAAATTATTAAAATTTTTAACAATAAATTAAAAAAATCATATAAAAACACGAGAATGCTGTAAAATAAAAATAGAGAAAGAGGAAAAAATGAATTGTCCTGCCTGCAACAGTCCGCTTGTTGTCGTTGAGAAAAACGGAATAGAATTAGATTGGTGTCCGAAATGTAACGGATTTTGGTTTGATGCGGACGAATGGCGTTTACTCGGCGTAAAAAAAGAGGAATTTAATCCTTTTGCTTATGAGGCAGTAAGAGTAAATGAAAAAAGTCGTAAATGTCCTATTTGCAACAAAACAATGGAGAAAATTTTCGTTGGAGATATTTTGCTTGACAGATGTCCTAAACTTCATGGTATTTGGTTTGACAAGGGAGAATTGGGCAGGTTCGTTTCTTTTTCTAATTCAAAAGAAAAGACTACAAAAACAGTTCGTTTTTTAGGTGAAGTATTTAATATAAAAGTTAGAAATAAGGAGAAATAAGTCTTATGGCTATTAATGTTTTATTGGTTTTAGGTATAGCATTGGCTATTGCAGTTATCGTTACATATAACTCGCTTGTTGCTTTGAAAAATCAGGTTAAAAATGCGTGGTCACAAATCGATGTTCAGTTGAAACGTCGTCACGACTTAATTCCTAACCTTGTTGAAACGGTTAAAGGTTATGCAACTCATGAATCGGGAACGCTTGAAAATGTTATAAAAGCTCGTCAACAAGCTGTTAATATTACTGATAGTGTTAAAAATCGTGCTGCTGCAGAAAATGTTTTATCAGGTGCTTTGAAATCTTTGTTTGCCGTTGCGGAAAATTATCCCGAGTTGAAAGCTAATGAAAACTTCTTACATCTCCAAGAAGAATTGACCTCTACCGAGAATAAAATCAGTTTCGCAAGACAGTTCTATAATGACAGCGTTTTAGAATATAACAACAAAAAAGAAATGTTTCCGAGCAATCTAATCGCTAATATTTTTAACTTTGAAAATCGTGAGTTCTTTGAAATAGACGTTGCAGAAAAAGCAGCTCCTCAAGTTAAATTTTAGGTAAATTATGTGGCGGCAAATTCAAGCAAATAAACGAAATAGCTATATTTTGATTTTCCTTATGCTCATCGTTCTTCTTTTGATGGGAGTAGCTTTCGGCGGAATGACGGCGGTTTACCTTCAGATTGAAGCCTACGATGCTTTGGACTACAATGAAATCTATAATTTCGCTTTCAATGGGCTTTCTGTTGCTTTTTTTGTTTGGCTCATTTTATTGGTGGTTGCTTTTATTAATGGTAAAAATGCAATTCTTGAACTTAATCACGCATATAAACTTCCTAAACACGCACACAAAATTCTCGAAAATGTTGTCGAAGAAATCTCTATCGCTGCGGGCATGCCTAAACCTCCCGAAATTTATGTTATTGATACTCCGATGCCGAATGCTTTTGCAACGGGCATGAGTCCTCAAAACTCTGCAATTGCTGTTACAACAGGTCTTTTAACCCAGCTTGACAGAGATGAATTACAAGGTGTTGTGGCTCATGAAATTTCTCATATCGTCAATCGAGATACGATGTATATGATTTTCGCAGGCGTAATGCTCGGAACGATTGTTGTTTTGTCTGAAATGGGTTTACGAACTTTCCGAGGCGGTTCGTCATCAAGACATTCAAGTTCAAAATCCTCGGGCAAAGGCGATGCGATAATTCTTTTGATATGTTTGGTACTGGCAATTATTTTGCCGTTGTGTGCAAAAATTTTGTATTTTGCTATTTCGCAAAGACGAGAATACTTGGCAGATGCCTGTGCTGTTCAATTTACAAGATATCCGCAGGGGCTTGCTTCTGCTTTGGCAAAAATTTCAACATCTGTTTATGTTTATCGAGATGCGGATAAAATAACTTCTGCTATGTACATTGTTCACCCTTTGGATAGTGAAATTCAGTACAAAAATACATATTCAATGTTTGGAAGCCTTTTTGCAACTCATCCTCCCACAGAAAAACGAATTGCTGTTTTGACAAAAATGGTCGGAGCTGATTTCAATGCTTATAACGAGGCTTTTTGCAAAGTTTCAGGCAAACGCAAACCGATTTTGAAAAAAGAAGAATTATACGGCTGCAAACCGCTTTCCATAAAAAAATCAACACAAAAAAATGTTGATTATCAGGCGAACGGTATTATTACAACAGCCTCTACTGCTGTAACAACTGCTATTGTCGCTGCATCTGTTTGCCCTCAAAATGATGAAAATGAAAATCTTAAACAACGTAAAAGAGCGGCTGATGACATAATTTGGCAGGCTAATAACTATATTTTTAAACAGTGTTCCTGCGGTACAAAATTGAAATTCCCTCAAGATTATCTTGGGCAAAAAATTAATTGTCCTCATTGTGGAACTTTAATCGAAGTATCTCCTGATGTCAAATAGAAAACGGCAGCTGTAAACCTACCGTTCTAAATTCTATGTTGCGGGCATAAATACGTGGTATTTTGTGCCAAAACCTGTGATTTGCTTTTGAATATGATCAGATGCTTCCGTTCCGTCGCCAAGAGCAATTGAGATATGTCCATGCTCGTGTCCGTTACCTTTATCCCAGATTACCATCGCTCCTGCGGGAAGATTTGCTAAATCTTGAGGTGAATTGTAGTCTGATGTTACATCTTCAAATCCGTCTTTGTTTTGCATTTCCCCTAATGCTTGATATGCAGAATTGTATGAAAGTCTGAATCCGTAAGCTTCTTCTAAAGTATCGTTAACCCCTCTTAAGCACCAGCCTACAGTTCCTTCGGCTCCGCCAACATTTTTCGCTATATCAGCAAGCTCTTCACCGGTTAGTCCCAAACCGCCTGTTTTTGCTTTGTTTTCGTTGAGGAAGGTCTTTCTTTGTTCTGCTGCTTCAACATTTTGTAGTTTTGTTTCTAAAGTTTTTATTTCTCCGTTTATTTCGGAAACTTTTGAGTTTTTATCTGATTTTATTTGTGCAATCTTGTTTTCGGCATCTCTTGCTTTTTGTTTTGCGGCTTCTGCTTTTGCATCATTTCCGACACCGTCTGCTCCTAAAGTTTTTTCTAAAAGTTGTTGCTTTTGGTTTTCAAGATTTGTTTTTTCCTGTTCTAATTTTGTTTTTTCTTCCTTAGCTTTTGCAATTTCTTTCTCTGCTTTTTGATTTTCCTTTTCTATTTTTTCTTTTTCTGCTTTAAGGTTTGAATTTTTACTTTCAATATCTGCAATTTCTGAAGATTGTTCTTTTCCGTCTAAGGAAGCTTTTTTGCTTTCGTTTGATGCTATTTGCTGTTCAATAGAGCTTAAATAGCTATTGTTTGAAGATATTGTTGATTCTTTATCGGAAATATCTTTGTCTTTGTTTTGAATTTCATTTTCTTTTTTAGATATTTTTCCGTCTAATTCTTGTTCTTTCTTTTCGTATTCTTGAAGTTGTTTTTCAGATATACCGGCTTCTTTCATAGCATCTTGTTTAGCTTTTTGCTGTTCTTGGATTTGTTTTTCCGCATCAGCTTCTATGTCAGAAATTTCTTTTTGTTTGTTTTGAATTTCTGTTTTTATTTCTTCTGCCGTTTCCGGTTCTTTTGGTGTCTTATTTGCTTGAGATGTTTGTTGAGTTCGGTTTGCTCCGCTACTTCCTGAAGCTCCAGATGCTCCGGATGTTCCGCCTGAAGATTGAGAAGCTTCGTTTGCTTGTGTTAATTCTTTTTCATCTTCATCTATGTCATTGAGAGCATCCAATACAGCATCTTCTGCTGCATGTGAGAGGTCTATTCCCATTTGTTCGATAAATTTATCAATATCTTCAAATGTTAAATTTTTTGCATCTCCGTCTGCATTGGCAATATCTTTGACAAAAGCTTCAAGTTCTGTTGCATCTACTGTGCCATCGCCTGAAATATCTATTTTGTCTGAAACTCCGTCTATTGACATAAGTTCGTTTAAAACAGATGCCATACTTTTGGAATTTTCATCTTCAAGTCCGTCAACCGTTCCGTCTTCAAAAGCCTTTAACATGTTATCATAATTGATTTTTGATATGTCGTTTCCAGCCTGATCAAAAATTGAGGTGTATTGAGAAACTTGTGACAACGAACCAAAGTTTAATGAACCTGTTTTAGTCGCATTTATTTGAGATAAGGCATCTACTTTTTTTGATATATATTTTGCAAAAGAACTATTGTCGATAGCCATAATTTCACCTACTTACAAATACACGGAACAAACAATTCTGCTTGTTCCATGTATTTATCGGTTTTTAGAGCTTTTTTCTTGAAGTTTTCTTTGTTATTTTGATTTTTTGTTACAAATTTTTACAAATTATTTGTTGAATTCCACGAAGATATCATAGATAAAATCCGCACCTTGAATCAATGATTTGTAGTCTAATTGTTCATCAGACGAGTGCATATTTTTGATTGTTGCAACACCGATTAAATAAGGTTTGAAAATTTTACCGTATTTGTTTTTTTCATTTGCGTAAATGTGAGTTTCTGCACCTGCGTGGAATGATGAAACATTTACGTTAATGTGTTTTTCTTCACCGATTTTTTTTGCGATATCGGGGATTGTTGTGTCGGTATTTTTTTCAAATTTTTTCGTTTTAACGGTTGCTGTAACTTTAAATTCAGCTAAACCTTCATATTGCTTATTGAATTTATCAACAATTTTTTGAATATCTGAAATCAAATCAGCTTCTGCTTGAGAATCAGAGCTTCTCAATGAATAAATTGCAGCACCTCGCTTGTTGATTACGTTTGTAACGGCATTTTGCATAAGATAGTCAAAGTGTTCACCGCTTCTTAAATCTTGTTTTGACATTTTTTGGAGCGGAAAATCAACGCCGCCGCCTAAAATTACACCTAAATTTATTGATGTGATAACGCCGTTTTCATCTTGTTTATAAACACCTTGAGGAATTTCTGAAACGATATCTGCAAGAAGTTTTGCAGCGTTAACACGAGTTTTATCTCCGATATCGTTGCCTGAATGTCCGCCTTTGAATGCATTTACTTCAACAAGAACATTTGTGTATCCTGCTCCTGAAATCATAACTTCTCCAAATGTATCGGAGTCCAAAACGAGTGCATATTCAGATTCAAGTTCTGACATATCAACGTGTTTAATTCCGCTCATACCAGATTCTTCATCTCTTGTAAATACGAGTTCCAAACCGCCATGTTTAAGGTTTTTGTCTTCGATAATTTTGCGAGCGGTCATAATTGCAGCTGCAACACCTGCTTTATCATCAGCACCTAATGTTCTTTTTTTATCAGTTTCGATAATTCCGTTATCATTTAAAACTATGTTTACAGGAGAATCATCGCCTACAACGTCCATGTGAGCACTGAAAAGCATTGGTTTTTTAGTGCCGTCTGTCGCCGGAATTCGAGCTATAACGTTTGAATAGTTATCTTTTTTAACTTCTATTCCGCTGCTCATCAAAGTTGCGAGGATTTCTGTAGAAACAGCATCTTCTCCCATTGATGGGGAAGGAATTTCAGCTAAAGTGCAGAATAAATCGATTAATTCGTTTTCTTTTCTTAAATCTTTAATGTCCATTTGCTTTCCTCTTTTTTTTCGTTAAAAAAATTATATACCTAATTCAAATGATAAGCAAAAATAAATTTTTACAATTTCAAAAACCGCTGACAAAGGTGGTTTTGAGGGTTGAAAAATAGTCGTGAGCCATGTGGGGTTTGCTTTTTTCCATGTTTGAGGTAATATAATATAAAGTGTCAGACATACAATTGTTTGCAAAAAAGTTTAAGAGAGGAATGAATGATAAGACAAAGAATATTTACCAAAATATTAACCTTAGCACTCGTTTTGATTTTATCAACATTAAATTGTTATGCAAATCAAAAAGTATCAATGGATGCAATTAAACAACAAATTGTAAAATGTGCCGTTGAAATGGGTGTAGAGCCTGAAATGGCATTAAGTATAGCGAAGCATGAATCAGGATTTTGCCAAGAAAAAAGAAGCAGAATGGGAGCAGTCGGAGTATTTCAGATTTTGCCTTCAACTGCAAGAAGAATCGGCTATAATCCTTACCATTACAGAGATAATATAAGAGGCGGTATCGCTTATTATAAACAAATGAAAAAGATGTTTAAGTCAGATGCGGTAGCACTTGCGGCATACAATGCAGGTCCCGGTACCGTAAAAAGATATGGCGGAGTACCGCCTTATGCCGAAACAAGAAGGTATGTGTCAACCGTTATGAAGCATTATAACAATTATAAAAATGCTCCTGATGCTACAGTCGTTAAGTATTTGGCAGAATACAAACAAGAACTTAAGGAAAAAAATTCCGCTATTGCGGAAAAAGAACACAGAGAAATGCTTACTCTGTTCATGTTAAATCAGGCCATTTAGGAAGAAGTGATGTTAAACGAAATTAAAACCCACGAACTTACGATAGACGTTGTTGTCTTTACGATGAAGGATAATCTTTTACAAGTTTTATTAACAAAGAGAAATAAAGAACCTTTTAAAGGCAGATGGGCTATACCGGGTGGGTTTATTCGTTTATCAGAAAATCTTGATGATGCGGCTTTGCGTATTCTTAAGGAAAAAACTGATGTTGAAGATATTTATCTTGAACAACTATATACGTTTGGTGATCCTTTGAGATATCCTAATGCCAGAGTCATTACTTGTGCATATTTTGCACTTGTAAGAGCGGAAGATGTTGAACATATTTTTGAAAAAGAATCTATGGAAGATGTTAATTGGCATAACGTATATGACTTGCCTGATATGGCTTTTGACCATAAAACAATTATTGATTATTCTATCCGAAGAACTCGAGAAAGACTTGAATATTTCCCGATTTCATACAAACTTTTACAGGATAAATTTACGTTAACAGAACTTCAAAAGACTTATGAATTGATTTTGGATAAACAGCTTGATAAGCGTAATTTCCGCAAAAAGATTTTGGCAGGTACAATGCTTATTGAAACAGATGAATACACAAAATCAGGTTCAAAACGTCCTGCAAAACTTTATCAATTTGATCCAAATTTAATCAAGTCTAAAAAAGGTGTGTTTTTCGCTTAGTTACCTTGCTTTTATGGCATTAATTAACAATTTTGAGGAAATTTTTAGAAGAATTTTGGTTAAATGTTATTGTAGAAAGTCTGTCTTGTACATTTTTTGAATTTACAGCATTGGGGTTTAGTTGTAAATACTTTTTATAAAATCTTTTTGCTTTGTCGTGATTTCCGAGTTTGTCACAGCAAATTGCCATGCCAAGGTATGCTCTTGCATAGTCGGGAAAGTTTTTAATTATTATTCTAAAAAGATTTTTTGCTTCTGCAAAATTTTCTTCTTGAAGATATAAAGCGGCTTTTTGAACGTATGCTTTTAAGCATTCGGGATTTGTTTCCATAATTTTTTGGTAAATAGCAAAAGCCATCTCTGTTTCGCCCATAGCTTCGTGAACAAGTGCAAGCTGAATTTGAATATCCGTGTTATCGGGATTTAATTTTATGGCCTGAATGAGTTCTTTCGATGACTTACAAAAATTGCCCTTTGCAAGATAGCAAATTCCGAGTTCACTGTGGATTTGATAATCAAACGGAGAAAGTTTTTTTGCTTTTTCAAGGGCGATAACAGCTTTGTCGTATTTGTTTAAATTTCTGTATGCAATACCTAAACTTTTGTATGCATCAGGATTTAGTCTTTTTATCAAAATTGAATAAAGATTTTTTTTGATTTCCGATTTGAAATGAGAATCCATATTGCTGAATTCATCAATTACTGCTAAATTTGAATTTAATTTATCGCTGTTCAAAATATATACTCCGTTCGTTTGACATATCCATTTTAGGTTTTGTTTGCCAAAAGGGTATCAACCGAGATGAGGAAAAAATACTGACCCAAAGATTAATATTTTCCATGATTGACAATGAGTTTTGCTAAGGATAAAATTGAAAATGAGGATTTTCATGTGAAAATTCGTAGGTAGGAAAGGTATGCCGTTTTTAAATCCTTAAAAAGGTACGGCTGCTTCAATCGAAAGGATACATTATGTATGCAATAGTAGAAACCGGTGGAAAACAGTATCAAATGGAAGAAGGACGCTACGTTGATATCGAACTTCTCGAAGATGCTCCGGAATCAAAAGTAGTTTTCAAAGAAGTTGTAATGCTTGTAAACGGTAAAAAGTCAAAGGTCGGTCAACCGTACGTTGAAAATGCAAGTGTTGAAGGTGTTGTTGTAAAACACGACAGAGCTAAAAAAGTTCTCGTTTACAAACAAAGAGCTAAAAAAGGCTACCGTAAAATGCAAGGACACAGACAAGGTTTCACAAGAGTTATGATTAATAAAATCAGAACAAAATCTTCTGAAGAATAGGAACTTGTACAAAACAAAAAGGAGAAATCAAAATGGCACATAAGAAAGGTGTAGGTTCATCTAAGAACGGTCGTGACAGCGAAAGTAAGCGTTTAGGTGTCAAAAAGTTCGGTGGTGAATTTGTAAAAGCCGGAAACATCATTGTTCGTCAAAAAGGAACAAAAATTCATCCGGGTAACAACGTTGGTATAGGTTCTGACAACACATTGTTTGCAACAATTGACGGTGTGGTGAAGTTTGAGCCTCACAGACGTGACAGAAAACAAGTAAGCGTTTACGCTAACGTTTAATTGTTATATTAATTCTTAAAGGCGGGCATGAGTTTTTGTGCCTGCTTTTTTTATAATATGGCGGTTGAATTTTGATGAGATGAAAAGAAAAAAGATATTTTTTGTTGTTTTTTTTAATTTATTATTGTTGTTTATTGGTTTATTTGCTATGAACAACTTTATTGAAAATGTTTTTGGTGTAAATTACGACAAATTTTTATCTTTTTTTTACAATATACAAACAACTTTTAAAAAAATACAAAACAATGAGCAAAATGTAGAAATACCATCTGATTTTAAAGAATATACTGAACCGTACAGGGCAAAAAAACTTCCTTTTTCTAAAGAAAATCTTGATAAATTTTGCGGAGAAAAGAGAATTTCTTACGGTGAGCAGTACAAAAATAATTCTATACTTGTTTTTGGCTGTTCTTATGCCTATGGGCATGGGTTAAAAAAGGAAGAATCTTTTCCTTATTATTTATCTAAAATTACGGAACGACCGGTTTTGAATTTTTCTATGTGCGGCTTTGAAATTATTTTTAGTTACCAAAATTTTCTTATGTATTTACAGGATAACGGTTATAAAAATATTGTCAGAAATTCTGATTATATCATATATATGTACATGTTTGATCATGTGAACAGGTATATATCAATAAAAGTTTTTTATAATTATTATGATGATATTTTTATGCCAAAGGGTTTAGAAAAAAAGTTAATTCAAATCCCTATATTTCGATTTATTTTTTCAGCATACAGGTTGCAAAAAGCTTTTAACGATTATCCGAACAGTAAAGAGTCTGAACGTATAATGAAAAAAATTATTATTTCGTACTTTAAAAAGATAGAAAAATTTGCACCAAAATCAAAGAAAATAATAATTATTTACGATGAAAAAATTTCTGATATTTACTATCCCGCAGATATTATCTATGAGTATGAAGTTATGACTTCATCGATATGGAAAGAAATTGAAGAAGAAACAGATATAAAAGTTTTACATTCAAAAGATGTTACGGGATTTCTTTTTGATAAAGATTACAAAATAAAAGAAGATATTGCGGATTGGCATCCAAATGCAAAAGCCTGGCAGGTTTTCACACCAAAATTTGCGAAAGAATATATAAAATAGTCTAATGCAATCTGAAACCCTTACTTTGTCCGATTGTTCGTCCGATTGATTTGATTTTTGCTTCAATACAAGAGCGGCATTTTTCAGCACCTTCGTCAAGGCAGATTTTTCCGGGGTAAAGTTTATATTTTGTACGATATTCAGTTGCGTTAACATTTGGCATAACGACATTTGCTCCTGATTGAAGTGCGATAATTCTTCCGTTGGGATTAAGTGTTTCCATAGCCGTTGTTGCGGGGATGTTTATATCAGGCATTAAAAGTCTGACTATCGCCATAATTTTTAAAGCTTTTTCGAAAGTTCCTCCGATTTCATTTTTCAAAGGTGTTTCAGGATTTGGAATAAAAGGACCTAAACCAACCATGTCTGCATCTAATTCTTTAAAAAATAAAATATCTTCAGCTAAACTTTTATCAGTTTGATTAGGAAGTCCGACTAAATTTCCCGTACCTGTTTCATAGCCGAGTTTTTTGAGGTATTTAAGACAAGCCATTCTTTTTATTAAACTCATATCAGGGTGTAATTTTTCGTAAAGAGAAAAATCTGTTGTTTCTATTCTTAACAAAAATCTATCGGCACCGGCTTCTTTGTAAAGTTCATATTCTTCTGCTTCTTTTTCGCCTATAGATAGAGTTATTGCGATATTTAAGAGCTTTATTTTTGTGATAATTTTCGCAAATTCTTCAGGCGAATAGTGATTACTTTCTCCTGATTGTAAAACAACGGTTTTGTAGCCCATTTTGACGGCTTGTTTTGCAGTTTGATAAATTTCATCTGCTGTCATTGAGTATCTTTGAAGATTTTTATTGTCACGCTGCAAGCCGCAATATTGGCAATTTTGACCGCAAATGTTAGAAAATTCTATTAACCCTCGTATATGAACGTCACTTCCGACATATCTTTTTCTTGTTTCGTCCGCTTTTAGAAACAAATAGTCGTTTTCGGTGTCATTACTGATTAATTCGGTAATTTCCGTTTTTGTTAAATCGTGAGTTCTAAAAACTTTGTCAATTAAATTTTTCATAATATTATTATGGCATAAATCATTTTATTTGATATAATGAAAACAAAATTAGTTATGTTGTGAGGTATATTATGAAATTTTTGCATTCAATGATACGAGTAAAAGATTTAGAAAAATCACTCGAGTTTTATTGCGATTTTATCGGACTAAAAGTTGTGAAAGAATTGCCGCTTGAAGATTGTAAACTTTATTATCTTGGTAATGAAGAAAGCGGTGATGTTCAAATTGAACTGACTGATAACAATGAAAAACCTGAAAAGTACGAAAATGGTAGTGCCTTTGGGCATTTTGCCTTTGGTGTTGAAGATATGAAAAAGGTTGAAGAGAAAATGAAAAAGATGGGCTATGAATGGCTTTATGAACCTTTTAAACTCGGTTCAATTTCAAGTACGATAGCTTTTCTGAAAGACCCTGACGGCAACGAAATAGAACTTATTTGTGAACACAAATAATTGTTGTAACAATTCTGTAATAAAAATAAAAATTCATGTCAAAAAATATATTTTTGAACGTTGTAAAATCAAGTGTAGTTGTATTTGTGGGGTGAGCGTTTTGAAAATTAATACGTCAAATATATCGAATTTAAAACAAATTCAAACAGAAACGACACAAAAAATTGAAAAATCAAAACAGAATTATGAGCAGAAAGATTTGGCAAGCAGTGATGCTGTAAGAAGCATGCGTGCTTATGTAATGCCTTCAAAACAGCTTTCATTTGGTAAACGAATCGAGGAGCACAGAAGTTGGGGTGCAACGGTAAAAGAAACTTTGCAAGACGGTTCACAAGCGGTTGATTTTAAAGTTTGGGCACCAAAAGCGTCAAAAGTTTTAGTAGAAGTTAGAAATCCACAAGATAAAGTGGCTTTGACAGATGAAGAGTTTAAAGCAGAACATTTGAAAGATAAATGGGCCGGTGATTGGCATATTGATTCAAATTCAAATGATGGAAAATCAACATTTGTAGAGTTGCAAAGAGGTAAGGACGGAATATTTACCGGAGAGTCAAATTTACCTTATTCAAACGGTATGTATAGATACGTTTTGCAAGATTCGGACGGAAATACAATTTGTAAGACGAAAGATCCTGTTGCAAAGGCACAACCTCACATTTTCAGCTGGTCGCAAATATACGATAATAATCAATACCAGTGGACAGACAGTGATTGGGTTGCCGGAAAAAATTCAGCAAGAGTATCCGATTTGGCAAGACAACCTCAAGATTTGCTTAGAAAAGCAGGACTTTCTGCAACAGGTGCAGACGGTAAACCGCTTCAAAAACCGTCGAATTTAATTGTAAGACAGGTCAATATTCCTACATTTACTCAAGAAGGTTCTTTGGAATCTGCGAAAAAAGAAATTGACAAAATTGCAAAAGACGGAATTTATAACGGAATTTTACTTATGCCGATGGAAGGCACTTATGGTGAAAACTGGGGATATGACGGCGTTGATAAATATGCTGTTTCAAGAGGTGTTGCTTGTGAAGAAGGTAAAGATGATGCTGTTCATAGAAATAATGCTTTAAAAGATTTGATAAATTATGCCCACTCGAAGAACATAAACGTAGGTATGGATTGGGTTCCAAGTCATATTTTCAAGTGCGGACCTTGTGATGCGGATGCTCAAGAGTTTGGCATTACGAATGGACAAAAATTATCAGGAAACAACTTGTCTGATTTAGCTCCGTATGAAAAACCCGGAAAATGGGGCGGCAGCCAATTTAACCTTGAGGATTCCAATCGTTCTGTCAGCTCAAATGTTCGTGATTATGTTGTGAATATGCCGATGAACTGGGTTGATAATTATCATATCGACTTTTTAAGAGCAGATCAAACTCCTGAAATGGGTTCAAATTACACAATGAAACAGGTTGCACAAGAAGTCCGTTTCCACTTTCCGCACACTGTTTTGCATTGGGAAGACCATAGAACGCAAGACGGCTTGACGAGAAATCTTACAGAGCAGGAATTGCCATATGGTAATATTGACAAGCATTTGGATGCAATCGACAAGACAGATGCAAATAATGTTTCATTAGAAAATATTGGTGGAAATGAGCATTGGGATTTTGCTTTTTCGCACGCAGTAGAAGCTGTTATGCTTGATAAAGAAGTTATGGGGTATAATCCTTCAATGCAAACTTTAGCCAATAATATCAAGGATATAGGCGGAACAAAATATTTTATGAGCCATGATGAAATCGGAAACGATTCCGGTTCAAGATTAATGACAAAAATTATTCATAAGGATTTGCAAATAACAAATCATCTTGCGGATAGAGCAGGTGAATCTCCGGCAGAAAAGCATATTAGAAGTGTTGATACTGTTCAGGAAATGTTTGAGGCTTATGAGTTTGACAAAGAAAATTGGGATAAAAGTTTCTCTGAAATTTGTCAGAAAAACGGTCTAAATGGTATTTCCAAAGAACAAATGGCCAATGAAATAGAACATGCAAAAGATAAACATAAAGAAGCTATCGGTCTTTTGTTTATGGTTCCGGGCTCAAAAATGATGTTTCAAGGTGATGCTTACGGTGAAATTAATCCGTTTAGGTTTACAAGAGAGCAAGCAACGGATGAACCAAATATTGAAAAAGAAAAAGGTTATAGTTTTGCAGAATCATTTAAAGAATCGAAAATTGACCCGGAAAACCATACTGTCGGCGGAATCTTTAAATTATCACAAGCTATGAGTGATTTGATTAAGAGAAATCCTGCACTTCAAGACGTTCAAGGAATGGAATATCTTGATGCTATGACGCCTTTGATTGATGAACATAATAAAGTTTTGGTTATAAAACGTTTTGATCTTAACGGAAACGAAGTTGTAGGTCTGTATAATTTCGGAGATAAACCGCTTGCAAATTACGGAATTAACAATGCAGTAAGTGTTTTGAATAACGGTAATTGGAAAGAAACAATCAACTCAAATTCAACGACATTTGACGGTACGGGTGAATACACAAACGGCGGCACTTACAATGCAAATCGTGGCAGAGTGGAATTTAATCTCCCTGCAAACGGCTTTGTAATTCTTGAAAAAGTTGATGGCAACGGAAATGTTGAGAAGGGGCAGCCTCGATTTTAATAGTTTCTAAATATTTATTCAGAGCGATTTAATAGAAATCGCTCTTTTTGTTTTTTTTTATTGGTTAAGTTTGTGAATATTTGTAAATATTTAAGAGATTTTTCTTATATATTTTTTCTTATGACCGATATAGTCAATATATTAGAGTGTAGAGGTGAGAGAACATGCACAATGTTAATTTGAACGGTGTAAATTCTAATATGAATTTACCTGAAGCGAAAAATGTAAAAAAATCTAAGCAAAAAGAGGAGGTAAGACCCCAAACAAAGGAACATTGTTCTTCTAAAGCCGGAATGGCTTTGAAAAATGTTGCTCTTGGTGTTATGCTCGCAGCAAGTGTGATTGCCGGCTCAAAAGCTGCAACTGTTCCTGCAAAGGCTGAAAATACGCAGCCTATAGATAATTCGACTTCAGTATCTCAACAAGCAGAGGTTAATACTGAAAAAACTGATATTGAAATGGCTGTTGATGAAGCTATGCAGACAGAGTCAAGAACTTCGACAATATATGCGAATGTTGGAGGTAAAGTTAACTGTGAAGGACAGATGACAGGCGGTGACAGACATTACGAAAAAGCTTCTATTTCAGAAGATGGAGTGTTGACTTTTTATGATCAAGAAGTTCATAACGAAATTGTATCGCAAATTGTTGTAAATCCAAACGGTGGTACTTCAATTGTTCCTCGAACGGAAACTAAATATGTCTATGATGCAAAAAATGCTTTTAATCTTGGTTCTTCACCGTCAGGTAATAACATAAGTTTGAAAACAGGCAGTAAATTTGAAGAAGTTTCTGCTCAAAATGGTGATTATGTTGAACTTGCAGAAGATGGTACAACTTTTAATGTCTACGATTCAGATGGAAACAAAATCGGTTCTTGCCGTTATATGACACCTCAACAACATGAACAAGACAAAAAAGAAAAACTTGAATTTGCGGCAATAACAGCCGGAACAATGGCTGTCGGAACAGCAGCAGCACTTGGCGGAATAAAAATTGTAAGAAAAATATCTGAGAAAATAAATAGTTAATTTGTTATTAAAAAAGGGATTTTCAATCTCTTTTTTATACTGTTACGATTTATAATGATTTTCAATAAAAAAGAGGAAGATTTTAGTCTTCCTCTTCTTTGTCGAATGAAAAAATTTATTTGCTTCCTAATTGTTTAACAACTGCATCTGAAATATCAGTAGCACCATAGAGTGCAGCCGGAACAACGAGGGTATATCCACCTGATTTTGCAACGGCTTTCACAGCTGTGTCAAACTTATTGAAGATTTCTTTGCCTTTAGCATCTTGTTGTTTTCTCATATTCAATGCTTTTGCTTGTAATTCTTTGTTATATTTTTCTTCTTTAGCAGCTCTTTGAGCTTCCGGAGTTTTTTCAATATCTTTTCTTGCATCAAGAACAAACTTTTGAATAGCGAGTTCTTCTTTTCTGAGCCAATCAGTTGCTTGTAATGCTGCAGGATATTTGCTCATAACATATTCAACATTAACAGTTGCATATTTTTCTGCTGCCATAGACGGTATAGCAAGTAAAGAAAATAAACCAATAGTCATCAATAATTTTTTCATAAAATTCTCCATATCCATAAAATACTTACCAATTTTGACATCAAACCTCAAATTTGTCAATTAAACCATTAGAAAAAAAAAGAATAAAATGTTATTAAAAACTTTGTATTGAAAACGTAAAATAAATACCTATAATATTTTATAAATAAAAGAAAAAACATGATTAAATTTTGTAAACAAGATTGTTCAATAATAATTTTTTTGTATTAAACTCATGTTATCCAGAGCAAAAAGAAAGATTTTATGACAAATAAACACATATATAAGAACATATTTATGTTAGCGGTTATAATTTTTTCATATATAGGCTTGATACTATATATATCGAATGAAGAAACCGTTATGGATTCAAAGAATTTACCTGAACATTCGGCAATAGATGCGGAAATGCTACATCAATCAATGCCTGTACAAGATGCTAATTTAAATGAAATCCAAATAAATAAAAATATAATAAATCTCGATTAAGTTTTTTCGTTTTTGATAAAAATAAAACTTGACCGTAAATATTGAAATAAGATAATAATATTAAGAATGTAAGAACATTTGAAAAAGGAGAACAAAGTGGCAATTCAAATAACAAAAGAAGTACAGGAAATGTGCTGTGTTTGCAAGGGTGCAAAACATGAACCTGCTCCGATTCCTCAAGAAGGTGAATGGACAAAGGTTAAGAAAATTGAACAAATTTCAGGTTTAACACATGGTTGTGGATGCTGTGCCCCTCAACAAGGTACTTGTAAACTCACATTGAATGTTAAAGACGGTATAATTCAAGAAGCATTGATTGAAACACTCGGTTGCTCAGGAATGACTCACTCAGCAGCGATGGCTGGCGAAATTCTTCCGGGTAAAACAATTCTTGAAGCATTAAATACAGACTTGGTTTGTGATGCAATTAACGTTGCGATGAGAGAATTATTCTTGCAAATCGTTTACGGCAGAACACAAACAGCTTTCTCTGAAAACGGATTACCGATTGGAGCTGGTCTTGAAGATTTAGGAAAAGGACTTCGTTCACAAGTCGGAACAATACATTCGACAAAAGAAAAAGGTGTCAGATACCTTGAACTCGCTGAAGGTTATATACTTGAATTAGGCTTAGACGCTAATAATGAAGTTATCGGCTACAAGTTTATTCACCTCGGCAAATTTACAGCTGCCCTTAAGAAAGGTGTTGATTACAAAACAGCATTTGAAAGCAACATCGGAACATACGGCAGATTTGCTGATGCAGTTAAAGTTATAGACCCCAGAAAAGAATAAGAGGACTGAAAAATGGTAGAATTTGAAGGAAAAGACAGACGTGAGGCAACAATCGCTGCCGCACTTAAAGAATATGGAATTGCTTCATTAGACGAAGCAAAGGCTCTCTGTGATGCAAAAGGTATCAATGTTGATGAAATTGTAAAAGGTATTCAACCTATCGCATTTGAAAATGCTGTTTGGGCATATACATTAGGTTGTGCAATCGCATTGAAAAAAGGAATTACAAAAGCAGCAGATGCAGCAGAGGCAATCGGTTTAGGTTTGCAAGCATTTGCAGTTCCCGGTTCAGTTGGTGACGTTAGAAAAGTTGGTATCGGTCATGGTAACTTAGCTGCTATGCTTTTGAGAGAAGAAACAAAATGTTTCTGTTTCTTAGCAGGTCACGAATCATTTGCAGCTGCAGAGGGAGCTATTGGTATTGCAAGAAATGCTAACAAAGTAAGAAAAGAACCTTTGAGAGTTATTTTGAACGGTCTTGGAAAAGATGCCGCTTATATTATTTCAAGAATCAACGGTTTTACGTCAGTTGAAACAGAATATGATTACAAGACTTGTGAATTAAAGGTTGTTAAAGAAACAGCATTTTCAGAAGGTGAAAGAGCAAAAGTTAAATGCTATGGTGCAGATGATGTATCAGAAGGTGTTGCAATAATGATTAAAGAAGGTGTTGATGTATCAATTACAGGTAACTCAACTAACCCGACACGTTTCCAACACCCTGTTGCAGGAACTTACAAAAAATGGTGCTGGGAAAACGGAAGAAAATACTTCTCAGTAGCATCAGGCGGTGGCACAGGCAGAACACTTCACCCTGATAACGTAGCAGCGGGTCCAGCATCTTATGGTATGACTGATACTATGGGCAGAATGCATGGTGATGCACAATTTGCGGGTTCTTCATCAGTTCCGGCACACGTTGAAATGATGGGTGTTATCGGTATGGGTAACAACCCGATGGTTGGTGCAACTGTTGCTGTTGCTGTTGCTGTTGAAAACGCTCAAAAATAGTTTTTGATAGAAAACATTTTTCAAAAGGCTCTCTTGTAAAAGAGAGCTTTTTGTTTGTATAACAAATTCCAAAATGATATAATATTTTTGACTATGATTATGCAATCGAAAAAAAAATCGAGAAAAATATTTTTGATTAGTTTTGTAATTTTTGTAATAGTATTATTTGCAAGTATTTACAAGATTTATCAAGGGTTTTCATTTGCGGAAGAAGATGCTCGGATTTGTGTAGAAAACGGTGAATATCAAAAAGCTGCAAAGTTATATAAAAAGGCTATTTTATACAAAAAAACTAAGGATATTTTTAAAGATAAAGATGAAAAAAATGCAGAAATTAATGACTTATTGCAAGAAATAGTTTATTGTTATTCTGAAAGCGGCGATGTAAAACGAGCATTAAAATCGTACGACCAACTATACTCTAATATGTCAAAATCAATTTCTGATGAGGCGACAAGGAAGTACATTAAATTACAAATGGCTTGTTGTTATGCTGATTTGGGATATTTTGATAAGGCAATTCCTATTTTTGAACAACTTGTTAAGTGGTATCCACAATATTTAGCACAGGCTTATGTTAATATAAGGGATTTTGGTAAAGCTCGAAATGTGTTATTTTCAAACGATGTTCAGACGAAATTGCAAAATGGAGATGATGTTGATACTGCATTTTTGAACTATGTTTTACTTGAATATTTTAAAGAAACGGGACAATACAATAAGGCACAATTGAGCTATGCTCCGGAAGCTCCGAGTTTTGAGTCGGATTTGATGAAAGATATTCATTTTGCGGATTTGTATTATCAAACAGGTAAATATCAAAAATCGGCAGAATATTATGAAAAGTTGATTTACAATCCTGAATTTTCTCAAAAAATTCAAAACAAAATGAAACTAAAATACGCACTTACTCTTGAAAAAATGGGTGATTTGTCCAAAGCTGAGAGTTTGCTTAATGAAATTTTTGAAACTTTAAAAGAAAGTTATGAATTAAGTCCTGAAATTATTTGCACAAAATACTATTCTTCAAAAATTTTGCAGAATAATAACTTAAAAAATTTGAAAGATTCACAGAATTTGTTTACTCGATTAAAATTAAGGAAAAACAGTAGATTTTATGGCAATATTGAAGAATTTTGCAGAGTGAATTTACAATACTAAAACTACATACCTGTTGTTTTAACAAGCTTGGGAGTAATTTCTTTCCATGCGAGGGCTGATGGATGATTATCGATTAGTTTATATTTTTTGTCAGACAATTTTTCAGAAGTTATTTCTTTTGTTGAAATCACTTCTATACCGTATTTTTTTAAATCGTTGAAAACCGCTTTATTTTTAATACTTTCTTGTTCATAGAGAACTATTATAAATTTTGAATCAGGAAATTTTTCTTTGATTATTGAGTTTGCTTTTAAAAAATGATTTTTTAACAAATCATTATTATTTTTTTCGAAATCTGGCGAAGTGGTTTTATATTTTGCATAAAAACATTGTATTTTTTTTACGATATAAAATGGTATATCAAATCTATTTTTTTTAAAAACAAAATCTCCTTTATTATTTGTATAATAAATAGGGTATCTATTTGTTTCATGAGGCTGCATAAAGGGAGTTTGAATTCGTCTTAGATGGTCTTGCATATAAAAATAAATTATATATTCCGGTTTTTTATATTTTGAGAAATCAATATTTTCGAGTTGATATAACATGTGTTGTACGGAAAATCCGGGGTATGCAAAATTGTAAACAGGTCTTTTTGTGATTTTAGCAAGATTGGCATCAATAGTTTCATTGTCAGAGAGTCCTTCTCCATAAGCAAATGAACAGCCGAAAATATAAATCGGTTTGAGGTTTGATTGAGTATTTGTCGGTTTTCTATAATACTTTTCATCAAGAATATAATCATAGGAATATTTATTTAATGACAATGAGTATTTATATGGGATTAAATATCCGCCGAACTTTTCATTGTGTTTTTTTAATGCTATCCAGTCTATTGAATATACAATGATGTCAAGCAGAAGAAAAGCTAAAAAGGTACAAAATAATGTTAAACATATTTTTAAAATGATTTTTTTTAAACTATTGTAAGATTTTTCAGACATAAGATAAATTTTTAATCTTCTTCATTTTCTCCGATTTTAAGTTTAACTTCTTGTCCGACCTTAAGGTACAATTCTTCACCTTTTTCCACATAAGAAACAGGAGAATCTTTATAAACTTTTTTAAATCCGCTCACAACTCTATTTGTGTCTTCTTCCGGATTAACAACTCCTTTTACAAAAGAAACACCTTGTGACAATAACGGTACGTGAAATACCATACTTGCGGCTGTTGTTACTCCTGTTTGAGCCAGATTTGATGCGGAACTTTTATCGAAAGGTTTGTAATATTTCACACGAACATTCATATTATTACGGTTAAATTCATATACACCATCTGCTGTTGCGTAATGTGTAGGTGTAAATTCAAAATATCCTTTACGTTTTCCAATTTGTCCGTTTACAACTTTTGTAACTTTTCCGTAAAAAACTGTACCGGCTTGATAAGATTCCATATTATCGATAGAAAAATTTTCCTGAAGTTTTACCGTAAATGTTGATGACGGCTTTTCTGTTGAAAATTCTGATAATGCAACTCCGATAATTGTTTCCGCTGAAACACTTATTGCTGAAAAAAATGTTATTGCTAATGTTATTACAAGCTTTTTCATCATAATCTCCATTTATTGATTATTATATCTTATATTTTTCATTCTTTCAAATCAAACAAGAGTGGGTAATTCTTTTGTTTGGTAAAAAATTTGTGAGGATTCTTTAAATTTTTCCGGATTTGCACTAACAAAGAATTTGGGTTCATAATACTTTTTATCGGAGGTGTGATTTCTATTTTTTAAATCATCTGCAATATATTGTGTGAAAAATTCAGCAGGGTCAATAAATATGTCTTTTCCTGCAATTTTTGTTAGTAATTCTTTTAAATACGGATAATGTGTGCAGCCCAAAATTATTTTATCTACATTTTCATTTAAAAGAAAATTGAGATTGTCCTTAATTATATCAAAATTTTCAGGAAGATTTTGTGCATGATTTTCCACGATTTCAACCCATTTGCCCGGACAACCATGTTCTATAACTTCAAGATTAGGATTGTATTTCGTTAAATACTTTTTATAAGCATGTGAATTTGCAGTTGCTTCTGTTGAAAGTGTTCCGATTTTTTTTACAGACATTTGAGAAATAACTTTACATGCCGTTTGAATTACAGGATAAAGCATAAAATCAAAATCATTAACCAAAGAATCATAAGCTGTTGCAGAGGTAGTATTGCAAGCCATTACAACTGCTTTTACATTTTTTTCTTTGAAAAAATTCATTATTCTGTGAGTAATTATAATTAGTTCTTCTTTTGTTTTTGTTCCGTAGGGAATATTTTCAGTATCTCCAAAGTAGATATAATTTTCGTTAGGTAAAAGTTTGTACAGTTTTGAAAAAACCGTTAATCCGCCTATTCCTGAATCATAAACGCCTATAGGTCTGTTATCCATTTATTTTGTTCCTGTATTATTCATGTTTTTTAAATAGTTTATTACACCTTCTGTTATGGCTTCTGCAAATTTTGTTTGTCTTTCTTTTGTCTGCATTAATTTCCTTTCTTCTGCATTTGATATAAAGCCGAGTTCTAAAAGAATTGCAGGCATTTCTGTATGTCTTATTACATAAAATCTGGACTTGTAAACACCTCGATTTGTTTCTGTAACTTTTTGCATAATTGATTTATGAACTTGTTTTGCAAAATCCAAGCTGTCCTCTTTATAGTAATGAGTTTCTATTCCATGAGCAGTTTCATTTTCGCAGGCATTGATGTGAATGCTTACAAAAACATCAGGCTTTTTAGTGTTGGAATATGTTACTCTGTCACTTAAGGATACAAAAGTATCATTATCTCTTGTCATATATACAATTGCACCTTGTTTTCTCAGCATTTGTGCTGTTAATTCTGCAATTTGTAAGGTAATATCTTTTTCAAGAACATTATTTCTTGTTGCTCCGGGGTCACTTCCGCCATGACCTGCATCAATCACAACTGTTTTGGCTGTAAGGTTTTTCTTTGCCGGTTGGATTTGAACAGGACTTTTTACCGTTAAGACAAGCTTTGTTGCTTTTAAATTTTCAAGACAATCAATTGTTGTATCATTTGTTATCGGTATGGTAATTGTTAAACCGATTGCCCCCAATCTGTCTACCAAAATGTTTTTCAGATTACCTGATTTAAGTTTTTTGGAAAGTGTTGCAATACTTTCTGCATTTGCATTATATAAATTTAATTCAAGAGAATTGTCATTTCTTTTTATTGATTGAACTATCGGCTCAGAAAATCCTAAGGTTATTTTATTCGTTTCATATCTGTATTCTCTGCTTGATTGAACCATGGCTGTCATAAGTTCTGAAGCATTGGAAAATAATTTTATGCCGTCCATTTTGTCATCACGTACAATCAACATATTTTGTAAGTCATTTGCATATATGAGGCGATATTTCTTGGGGTATGGAGTTGTCAAAACTATTCTGATTTTTGTTGGTTCAAATTGACCTATTTTTACCGTTTCATTTTCACTTATTCGAAGTTCTTTATTCCTCAAATCATTGGCACAAACAGCATTTGGTAAATCAAAAACAACTCTTGAAGGATTTGAAAGATAAAAAACTTTTTCAGAATTTACAACTCCTGTTCCTGCAATTAATAAAGCACCCTGTTTTACGATAGCATTGGAAACAAAATATCTCGATAATAGTTTTGATTCTTGTAAAGGTGGATTTATTCTGACCGGCTCAATTTTTGGTACAACCGGTTGTATGTTTGACTTGCCCGAAGAATTTGGCATAGCAGGTGATAACACTATTGGTGTTATTGTTTCTTGCGGTACAATTTCGCTTATTCGAACTTTTTCAAAATAGTCATAAGCACTTGATTTTGATTCTCTGTATATTGGAGTTAAATAGTCTTGAGTCAGTTTATAGTCTTGAAGTTTGATAACAATGCTTCCTCCGACGGAGAGAATTTTGACATTTTCAGGATGAAGTTGAGGAGTGTATGTCATCACTATTCTGACAATATTGGGATTTGTTGAAAATTGTGCAATCTTTAAGTTTGATAATTTACCATTTTTAAATTCGTATGAAGATTGTTTTTTGGTTAGAACTGCATTTTCTATATCAACAAATATTCTTGACGGATTTTCAAGTAACCCTTTTTTAACCTTTATTTCTTCCGATGAGCTTGTTGCTATGAATATCACACTGTCAGAACTGTCAAAGGTTATGTCGTTTACCTTTAAAACATCGGCAAAAACACCTTGTATTGACATAAAAATAAATATAAAAAATGCTATTAATATCTTACGTATCATATCTTGATGATACTAAATTTTAAAAATTTTTCAATTTTGTTAAATTCTGAAACACAAAATTATTTTAAAAATAGATATTTACCAATGAAAAATAAATAAAAAACTCGCTTTGGCGAGCTTTTTAACAGTAACAAATTTTTTAGCCTTTCATATTGAAAGTTGGTCTTTCTTGACCTTTTCTCATTGTTGCACCTAATGAATAAGCCATACGATTGTATTTTGCGATTTCTTCTTGAACGTTTCCGCTAAATACATTATCTGCTTTATCAAAGTAGTCAACAACCGGTTCCCAAAGGCTGCTTACTGCTTTTGTTGCAGTATCTTTAACTTGCTGCAAAGTTCTTGTCGGCACTTTGACATTAAGGCCAAACGGTTTATTAAATAGGTTTGTATTATTTTCTAACATTTACAAGTCCTTTGCTTTACATGTTCTTTATCGACATTTTCTATAAAAACTTTAGCATATAGTGAAGAAATATTAAGCTCTAAAAAGATGATTTTTTGTTAAAAGTTTTCATATATTTGTTATAATGAACAAGAAATGCAAATCAATATTTTAGAAAAAACAAATGTTCAAACAAGACATGTAATAGAAGAGTTTATAAAGACTGCAAAATTATGCGGTATAAAAATTTATCTTGTTGGTGGAATAGTAAGAGATATTTTACTTTCAAAAGAGCTAAAAGATGTTGATATTACTGTAGAGGGTTCGGTTAAAGATTTCGTTGAAGCGTTATTGAAGTATTCCGATATTTCATCTGTTAAGTATTCAGAAACTTTGCCGACTGCAAAAGTTATTTTTTCCAATGGAGAAGAGGTTGATATTGCTTCGACGAGAGAAGAAATATATAAAAACTTTGGTGATTTACCGATTGTAACCAAAGTCGGTTGTAAACTTGAAAATGATGTAAAGAGAAGAGATTTTACCGTTAATGCAATTGCTCTTTCTTTAAACCAGAATAATTTATTTGAAATAGTTGATTATCTTGGTGGTGTTGAAGATTTATTGAATAAAAAACTTAGACTTCTTCACGAAAAATCTTTTTATGATGATCCTTCAAGAATAATCAGAGCTGCTAAATTTATTCATAGATTGGATTTTTCTCTTGATGATAAAACTTTGGAACTTCAAAAAGAATATCTTAAAAATCCTTTAAGAAATATTCCTTTGTTTCGTGTGAAAGCTGAATTGTATGAGTTTTTTGCATTAGATAATCCAAAAGTTTTTGACTATTTTGTAACTAATAATCTTTATCGGATATTTGTTGATTACTTTGATTGTGCATTGACTGGCGAGCGTTTGATTTCTATTGCCGATGAGTATTCTTTGGCAGAAAAAGATAGACCGACTTTGTATTTTTTACCTGTTTTTATAAACGAAAATGTTCCTGAAAAACTCAATTTAACAATTGAAGAGTTAAAAATTATTAAAGATACAAAAACTCTTTTTTCAGAGTTAAATACTATAAATTTTTCGGATAAATATTCAATATATAGCTTTTTTAGAGGAAAAGAAGATATTTCCGTAATTTTGTATGCCGCTATGAAAAATAAAGAAATTACAGATATCTATTTTGCAATAAAAGATATAAAACCTATAATCACCGGAAAAGATTTGAAAAAACTTGGAATTCCGCAAGGAAAGATTTATTCTGAAATTATTGAGGCTGTTCAGAAAGAAAAAATCAATAATGGATTAAAAAACTTTGATTTTGAAATTAATTTTGTGAGAAAATTTTTAAAAAAGAAGGGTATTTCGGTATAAATGAGTAATATCAATCAATACGATAAAGAAACATTTGAAATTTTTAAGGAAGAATGTACAGCAATTATAAACGACTTTAAGATTATTTTGTCTGATTCAAAAAAATATTCAAGTGAAGAATATATAACCAAACTTATGCGTGATGCACATTCAATAAAGGGTTCCGCAAGTATAATAGGGCTTGATAATATTCAGAAAAAGGCTCATAAAATTGAAGATTTGCTCGGAGAAATGAAAAATAGTCAAGGGAAAGAAAATTATTCGACCCTGCTCGCTGATGTTAATTTATTAATTTCTCAAATTGAAGAAAATATAAAAAATTCGGACTATGATTTAAAAAATGAAAAAATGAAGCCGGAGGAAATTTTTGTCGAAATTAACAAAAATCTTAATATGTTGAAAACCGATATAAGCTATGTGGATGTTTTAATTTCTTTGATAGCTGAAATAGACCAAAAAAATGTAGCTCTCAAAAATATTTTGGATATAACGGTTTCTGCTCTTCAAAAAATAAAAGTAAATGGAGAAATTAAAGACAAAAATTTGATTAATATAATAAGTGGTGCTTTCAAAATATTAAAGAAAGTAATTATAGATAAAAACGAAGATTATTATGATGAATTATTTTTGTTGAAACAAAGATTGTCTGTAGCAGAACAAATGATAGTTGTGTCCGGTATGTCAAAGTCCGGAGATATAGGCGAGAAAAATGATAAATCAATTCAAAATTTACCAAAATCGAAAATTTCTATATCAAATGTTTTTGAAAATTTCCATGAAAGTTCTATTCGAACACTTAGAATTGATTCTTCAAAACTTGATGTGTTATATGAAAAAATTTGTGCACTTGGTCAAAGTTCTGTAATTTTGAATAAAAAAGCAGAGAAGATTAAGCATGTTGCTGAAAAATTTTCTGAAAATATTTTTGAATTTGAAAAGATTAATTCAGATTTGATTAATATGACAGAGGGTGAAAACCCTAAATTGAACTTGAAAAGCCTTTCTGAAGAAATTCAAAAAATGACTGCGAATATTTCTAATTGTCAAAATTTAATGAAGGAATATGAAATATTAAATACATCAGCAATAGACAAAGAAAAGTTGTATAAAGATAATATTTTGGAGATTTATTCCTTGGTAAAAAATGTTAGAAAATTACCGATAGGTGTAATATTGCACATGTTTCCAAGAATGGTCAGAGATTTGGCGGAAAAAGAGAATAAAGAAGTTGAAATGGATATAACAGGCGGCGAGATTTTAGTTGATAAGAAAATCCTTGACGAAATCAAAATGCCGATTTTGCATCTTTTGAGGAATGCAGTTGATCATGGTATTGAATTGCCTGCTGAAAGAGAAAAAAACGGAAAAATAAGAGCCGGAAAAATTGCTATAAATGTTTCAATTTCCGGTGACAAACTTAAAATTAGTGTAAAAGATGATGGCTGTGGTATCAATTTTACTAAAATAAAAGCAAAATTGTTAAAGGAAAATCTTCTAAAAGATGTTAAACAATTAAATAAACATGACTTTTTGAAGTTTCTTTTCATTCCCGGATTTTCAACAGAAGACAAAGTTACTGAAATTTCAGGAAGAGGAATGGGGCTTGATATAGTTAATTCTACAATTAATGAAATGCATGGAGATGTTCAAATATCAACGGACAAAAAAAATGGCACAGAGGTTATTATTGAACTTCCAGTAGATATTGTACCTTTTAGCTATTCAGAAAAAGCTTTTTCAGGAGATAAAAACAATATTGAAATAATGTTGGTTGATGATTCTCAAACAACAAAAATGTTCTTCAAAAAAATATTAGAAGATGAAGGTTATAAAGTTTCTGCTTTTGAAAACGGAAAAGATGCTTTCAAAGAATTGAAAAACCATAAATATAATCTTGTTATAAGTGATGTCGAAATGCCCGTTATGAACGGTGCTGAATTAACCTCTAAAATTAGAAAAGATAAACAATTAAAGGATATTCCGGTTTTGATAATTTCAATGCTCCCGGAATATAAGATAAATCACTTGTTTAAAGATATAGACGTTGATGCCGTTATTAATAAATCTGATTTTAGTAAATCTGTGTTTGTTAATACGATAAAATATTTGTTAGACGAAAATTAATCGTTACAAATTAATTAACAAAAGTAGACGTTTTGCATAAAAAAAACATTCCCCTTTCGGAGAATGTATCTAATTTGTATGAAAAAACTTTATACACGTCTTTTTCTTGCTGCTTCAGATTTGCGTTTTCTCTTAATGCTCGGTTTTTCATATCTTTCACGTTTTTTGATTTCAGATAAAATACCGGCTTTTTGTACTTTTTTCTTAAATCTTTTC
>JBJEGN010000003.1:0-21522 GCA_051875105.1 Candidatus Gastranaerophilaceae bacterium | reverse complement strand
AAAATTGCCTTTTTGTATATATCAAACTTAACAAAAGTTAACAATCTGGTTTAAAGGGCATTAATCAAAGGTGTTTAAGTAAGCAGAGTTATGCACAAAATAAAAACAGCCATTTTATTATGGCTGTCAAACAATACTCTTTCACACATTTCTTAAGCAGCTTCTTTATTTTCTTTGCTTATAGTATTTTTCAATGCTTGAACAATATCACCATCAAGTTTTCCATCTTGAACAAATGAGTCCATTATCAAAAGTGCATCTTCTGATGACATCGAATTTTTATAGGCTCTTTTTTCTGTCAAAGCAGAATAAACGTCAGCAACTGATACAATCTTAGACAAATAATCATTTGTCATTGAAGCGGATCTATGGTGATTTCTAACAATTGACAAAGCTTTCGGATTCATGCCCGTTGTCTTTAACATTTCATAACCGATACGACTGTGTGTATCAACAACGGCTCTTTCATCCGGAGTCAGTTTTCCGTTTTTATTCAAAAGTTCCTGAGGAATCATTATTTTACCAAAATCGTGAAATAAAGAACCCAATGCAACTGCTTGCTTATCGCTCTTTGAAAGATTTAATTCATCAGCAAGTCTTACAGAATAATCAACGGTTGTACTTATATGAGTGTCTTTGATATCTTTCAAATTATCCTTGCAAACAACAGCGTTAGCACCTTTTTCTGCAAGAATATCTTTAACACATGGAGCTTTTTCTAACATAGAACTTATTGCTTCATCAGACATATATCTGTCTATCAAAGCATTTTTGTTATATCTTAACAGGAAGTTTTCAAAAACCTGTTCTATCGGATTTTTATTAACAGCTGCCGTTGCAATCTGATAGATATCCTTGCTAACACGTGGATTTGCGTAAGCTCCAAATCCATATTTCAACTTAGACGCTTGATCAGGTGGAGTTACATTACTATTCAATTGTAAAGATTCTACTTTCAATTTAATGTCCTGATATCTTCTCTAATCAAATTGCAAACCATATTGCAATTCCTGTACAAATATATAAAGTAAATCAGCCTCAAATTATTGCCCCACATGGGATTTCATGTTATATAAATCGTAACAAAAGTTTACATTACAAATTTCTAAAAAACTCTACAGCTTTCTTTATACGAGGTCCCGGGCGATTTATAAAATCATTTTGTTCTTGCGATAAATATATAATTTTTATATTAGGAAAAAGTTTTTTCAAAATTCTATCGTTCGATTTGTAGCAAACAATTATAACATCGGGTTTTAAAGACGAAATATATTCATAGGTTACTTGAGGGTACAACAAATTTAATTTATCCGTTTCAGAAATATTTCCTGATTTTCTTATCAAATCAGCAATAAAAGACTTATTACCAATGGTAATTATTGGATTTAACTGAATTATATAAAGAATTTTTTTTGGCTTTTGAACTGTATTTTTATCGATATATGATGAAATATCTTTAACAAGTTTGATTGCATTTTCAGACTTTCCGGCAAGTCTGCCTGTTTCTAAAATTGCCTTATACACAGAATTGACGGAATCTGTATGAAAAGTTACAGTTTTAATGCCTTTTTTCTCAAACCGGCATGATTTTGACTGCACACCCTCAACAGCAAGTACATAATTAGGTTTCAATTGCAAAATTTTTTCTTTATTCACATAAAAAGAATCTCCGACAATTTCTTTCTCTTTTACACCTTCCGGATAATTGCAAGATGTTGAAACACCTTTTAACTGTTTTTCTGCACCTATTGCATACATTATTTCCGTTAAAGCCGGCGACAAGCTTACAAAATCTTTTGAATTGCAAACTGCAGGCATGCCGCTGTAAAAAACACATATAACAACAAAAAGAAGTGATTTAATTAGATATTTGAACATTAATTTTTTCATCGTTTTTTATCACTTTAAAGTTTATTCCAAAAATATTTTCGAGATTTTTTTCATCGAAAAAAGCATCTTTATTCAAACAAACAAGTTTTTTTTGAGGATTTGTACCAACGAAAAAGTCACCAAAATTTGCAGCCAAATTCAAATCATGCAAAACCATAACAATCGTAATCCCCCTCTTTGTAAGATTTTTAACAAGATTTAAAATTTTTATTTGATTAACTAAATCCATATTTGAAGTAGGTTCATCGAGCATAAGACAGTCTGCTCCGGAAATCAAAGCCATTCCAATATTTGCTTTTTGAAGTTCACCGGAACTTAATTTTTCAACAAATACATTTTTTCTATCCAAAAGTTCAAGCTCTTCAAGTACGGAATTTACTTGTTTTTTTTCATCTTCTGATAAAAACCACTTAAATCTGTTTTTAAAAAAATAGGAAGAAATATAATCGAAAAGAGTAATGTTTTCAGGATATTTCAACCTTTGAGGGAGAAAAAATATTTTTTTGAAGTCATTTTTTACGACAACATCATCAAAAAAGTCAAAGCCGGCCATTATTTTCAACAACGTTGTCTTTCCTGTACCATTTGAACCTATTATCACAGTAAAAAGATTATTGGGAATTTCTATTGAAATATTTTCAAAAAGTTTTTTATCCTCAAAACTCAAAGAAAGATTTTCGACCTTAATCATTAAAAACACCTCGCTTTTTCATTAAAAAATAAACGAAAATCGGGGCACCGATAAACGCAACAACAAGCCCCAAAGGTATTTGCAGCGGATATATTGCACATCTTGAGATAAAATCAGACATCAAAATTAAAATCGAACCTATTAAAATATTCGAAAAATAAAGCCATCTATAATCATTTCCAACTAAAATTTTTGAAATCAAAGGAGCAATAATACCAACAAAGCCTAAAATTCCTGCAGCAAGAACACTCAATGCCGCTAAAAATGCAGAAACAGCAATTATTATAAAAGTATAAAATTCTCTTTGTTTTCTATACTGAGGCATAAGAGCAGAATCAAGCCTGAAAAAATTTAATTTAGGAATAAAAATTACACTAATTAAAAAACCTGCTATAGTTAATAAAGCAATCATTTTAAAAGGCATTTCAATACCTTCTGAAACTCCACCGGAAAGAATATACAACAAAGCATAGGTTTTATCAGGATTTATCAAAATCGAAAAAGAAATTATCGAACTTGCAAACATATTAACAGACATTCCTACAAGAATTAATTTTGAAACGGAAAATTTTCCAAATCCACAAAAAGCAATTACTAAAAGAGAAGCAACCAAAGCACCCAAAAAGCCAAAAACAGGATAATTAGCTCCTCCAAAAAACAAAATCGATGCAACTATTGCAAGTCCGGCACCTGATGAAATACCTGTAATATACGGTTCTGCAAGCGGATTTTTTGACACAGATTGCAAAAACAAGCCCGCAGTTGCTAAAGAGCCACCAGCAATAACAGCCCTTAAGACTCTTGGAATTCTTAAACTTTCCAAAATAATACTATCTGTATCTCCATCAAGAGCAAAAAGCTTTTTGACAAAATGCAAACCTAAATCCTGATTTCCTGCAAAAAGAGCAAAATAAAATGTAATTGCAAAAATCACCAAAAGTATTGCTATTATATAATTTCTTTTGTCTTTTAACATAATATCCCTAAAAATTTAAAAAGTCTGCCCCATAAAAAGGAGCAGACTGATTATAACACAAATTAGATATTTTCTTTTTCCGGTAAATTGTATTTAACAAATAAGCCTAATCGGAAGTTAATTCCGGGACGGAAAATTCTGCTTCCTGTTCCGTAATAACCACAAGCGATTTTCTGGTTAAGGAGATTATAAATATCTCCTTGTAAATAGAAATGAGCATCTTTGATTGTAAACAATCTTACAAGAGTTCCGATATTTACATCAATGTAACCCGGTAAATTAACTTTTCCACCGTTAACAGTTCTTTCTGTTCCGCCTTCCACTCCGACGTAAGCCGACAATCTTTCAAACGGTGTATAAACAATAGTACCGTTAATTCTATTATTTGAAACCAAATCAACTTGTCTGTGATTATCTTTATCTTCCGCATCAGTGTAAGTATAATTAAAAATCAACTTAACTTTATCATTCGGAGCAATCGTTACACGACCTTCATAGCCTTGCATATCAACTCTTGACAAGTTAATATATTTTCCCGGCCAACCTCCATCGTAATTAATATAATCACGATAATTGCTGTTAAAATATCCAAAATCAAAACTTAATTTATCATTGAAGAAACTTTGATTGATACCGGCATCCCAAGAATTTACACGTTCAGGATCAATATTTTGGTTTGGAGAAACATACGTTCCACCGTCACCAAATCTTTGATAAAGCGTAGGAGTATTAACATTCATACCCCAACTGCCTCTAAAGGTTGTTTTAGCACCGTCAATTTTAAATGTCGGAAGAACTAAAGCCGCTGAAGCATTAGGAGCGACCCATGTGCCGTATCTTGAATTTGAAATCATTCTTGCGCCACCACGAATGAACAGCATATCTTTTATATTAATTGTATCGTTAACAAAGACATCATGTTGAAGAGTATTTCCTCTTTGGTAATTGAATTCCGGTTGAAGTCCGCCCCAAGTACCCCAATCACTCATGCCCGCAGTTTGAAGTCTAAAGTTTTCAACTTCAAAATTATAACCTACAGATAATCTGTCCCAGCTTGCAACATTGAAATTATGTTGAGTTCCGACATCAAATCTTGTACCATTTTGATTAACTCTATATTTACTTCTGTCTACACCAAAGCCTTCCCAAGAATCATACTTAAACCCAGGATTATAGTGCATATCATAGTTTGAATTGTAAACAGATGTTTTAATATCATAATCGTAATATTTATTAACGTCATGGTGCCATACAAGAGAATTCGTCAAATCTTGTCTTACAGAATAATCATGGTCAATCATAGCGTTATTGTAAATATCCATGCCAAGATTTTTTCTGCCGCGAGAATATCTTATAACATCTCTCAATTCAGCTTTTCCGTCCAAAAATCTAACAGCATAATTACCTACAAGATTTAAGTTATTATATGAATTGTCGCCACGTCTGCCATTATCTTCAAGCCAAGTACCGTCATCTGATTTAAACCATGTTGCAGCTGTGTAATGGTCAAATTTTTCATTTCCGCCCATAACAGCAAAACGTTCTTTAAAATATCCGTAATTTCCAAACATAGAGGAAGCTTCAGTTTTAAGTCTGCCTAAGCCACGTCTTGTTTGCATAGCAACCATACCACCGGATGCAGATTGACCGGCAATAGTTCCTTGAGAACCTCTTATAACTTCAATTCTTTCATAATCATCAGACAACAAGAAGTTGCTCAAATCAGTTGTTCTTGCGGTACCTGTGATTGTATCAATTCTGACTCCGTCAACGGTAAACATAACTCTGTCAGAACCTCTTATCATAAGTTTTGACGGTTGACCAAGTCCGCCGCTACCTTGTCCGTAGGTTAAACCTGCCGTTTGATTTAATAATTGAGAAATAAAAGGTGAATTTTGAGCCTTAATATCTTCTCTTGTAATAACATCAACGCTTGCACCTGAAGTCGCAGCATCAGATGCATAATTATTAAGCGAATAAACTTGTTTATCGGTTAATTGCCCATATAAAACTTTTCTGATTTCGGATTCTTTGCCGTCATCACGCATATCAGTTATTTCCTGAATTGCATTTGCAGGCAGATTTCCGCATAAAACAGCCGTCAGAAGCACTGCTAAAATTTTTGCTTTCATACTTTTTCCTTTTCTTATATTCATTTAGGAAAAATTTTTGTATTATCAAAAAGTTTTCCTGTCTCGAGGTAGCCTTTACAATAAGCATTCCGACTATACGGCAGCGGACCTGTGTGGGACTTTCACCCTGCTTTCCTTATTTGGCAAGAAAAATTATATTATAATAATTTTTATTAATCAATCGGTATTGCAAAAATCGTCATAAATTAGTATCATTAATGAAAAAAGGAGGTTATGTTATGTGTTTTTTATGTGAAAAGTTAAAGGAATACCAATTAACAATAATGGCATTTATTCTTGCAATAGGACTTGTTATTGCCGTCGCAACAGGCACAAAAACTATGTCGCAAAAAGGAATTTATATGACGGGTTCAGCAGAACAAGTCGTAATGTCAGATTCTGCAACTTGGTCAGTTTCCGTTAATACAAAAAATCCGACTTTAAGCGGAGCTTATCAAACTCTACAGAAACAACTTCCCATTGTTAAACAATACTTACTTGATAACGGTATAAAGGCAGAAAATATAAAAATTGAACCTGCTTCTTATTGGACATCAAATAAAAGACTTGCAAACGGAACAATTACAGATGATGTAGCTGCTTATAACTATACACAAACAATAAAAGTAAAATCTGATGATGTAAACAAAATTCAATCTCTTTCAACCGATATTCAAAAATTAACGGAACAAGGAATTGAATTAAATTCAAATAATCCCGAGTATCAATATTCAAAACTTGCCGATTTAAAAGTGGAATTGCTCGAAAAAGCATCTCAAGATGCAAAAGCTCGTGCAAATTCAACTCTTAAAATCAATGGTAATAAAACAGGAAGAATTCTTTCCGTTAAAACAGGTGTTTTCCAAATAACAGCTCCTGAATCAACAAGCGTAAGCGACATGGGCATTATTGATTCCTATTCTATTGAAAAAAAGGTAACGGCAGTCGTTAACGTAACTTACGAAATTAAATAGTTTTATTTAATATACACTTTAAAAACAGCATGAAAACACATGCTGTTTTTTATTTTTCATAATTAATATTTTGAGATTTATATTTTTCTTTCAATTTATCATAATTAGCTTTAAGTGTAGCAAAATCCGAAAGTTCATCAGAATATTGTTTTTTCTGTTTCAAAAAACATTCAGCAACATTATAAAAAGAATAACTCAAATCATATTCCTTAGTTTTCAAAATAGCGTAATCTAAAAGCATTTGCACGTGAGGAGCAAAATAATTATTCTCTGCAGCATAAAGCCCCTCTATATCCCAAATCACAGTTTTGGCATTTACGTCTGAAACCTTTTTCAAAAAGCAATCAACTTCTTCAAAGGTATCATTTATACCCGGAATTATTATAAATTTAACACTAACGTCGTCTGAATTTTTTTGAACAGAAACATATTTTTCAATATTTTGCCAAGTCTTTTCAAAACAATCGACTCTTTTTATTTTAAAATAAGTATCTTTTTTACCTGAATCAGGAGAAATTATAATTTTCACAAGCCCGCTCGGCAAATATCTATATACAGATTCTGAAAATTTTATTCCGGATGAATGAATTTTTATCGTAAAATTTTTACTCGCAAATAAATCTATCAAATTCTCAAATTCAGGCAAAATAGTCGGTTCACCGCCTAAAAAGGAAACATCATTACAATTTCTGATAAATTTGCCACCCTCATATTCAAATAATCCTTTTATCAAATTAAAAGAATTAAAGTATTTATCTCCACCATTATTTTCCGGACAACAATATATACATTTAGAATTGCAAACATTCCAATGTCCTATTTTTAATAATGAAACATATTGCTCCTCGTCATCCAAATCCAAATTTCTATCCAAATATATACAACCTTTGCAGTCCTTTTCAGAAGCAATTTTTGTATTTTTTAATTCCTTTTTTAACTCGAAAAATTTCTTCCAATCAACAGTGTAATCCTCATCAAAGTCCATAATAAAAGGAATACCTTTATCTAAATCTCTTCTGTAACAACAGTCACGCAAAGAATCTTTCTCAATCATTAAGCCATATTTAAGAAATATACAATCCATACTCCGATTATAAAATAATTCTCTTCTTTTGATGATAAAAACAAAGAATGCTTAACACAACTTAACAATCAATTGCTAAAAATTAAAGATTTCATAAAAACTTGTCGATAAGAAATTTGTAAAGAATACACAGTGAAAAGGTTTTATAAAATGATAAAGAAGTTAAGCAGCTCCAATAATAATATTTCAGGCAGTGTTGAATTTTTGTTGAGAGGTGCTATGAAGAGGAGAGTAAACGCACTTTCATGTGCAAAATCGGTAAATTCCGATATGGGAATAGGCAAAATGATTGCCGCAGTAAAATAATCCGAGTTGGGACAGAGAGTTTAAAAAGCCGGTCATTGTACCGGCTTTATTTTTTGCTTTTTTGCATCATCAAAAAATTAGTAAACTTATTCCAAAACAACCTTCTCAGAAAAAGACTTTTTAACAAAAAACATCTTCAATTATTTTAAATTCTTGCAAGAGCAAAGTAAACTCCACTAATAGTAGCAGTTGCAACAGAATATTTTTTACAATCTAATTCAGCTAAATATTTTCTCACATCTTTTACAGGAATAAGAAATCTTTCTACAATAATTCCGCCATCTGAAATCGGTTGACTGATAACATTATATTCTTCAACAATTGCCGTAACGAAAGATAAAGTTTCTGAAGAGAGTCCCGACGAAGTGGAGCAATTTTTCATCTCAAGAAATATTTTATCGGCAGACAGTCCTGCTTCTTCGAGAAGTTCTTTTTTTGCACACTCTTCAAGAGTTTCATTTTCATTTACATCTCCGATTAATCCGGCAGGAGATTCGATGCAAAAATCCGATTTGTTTTCTGCATATAATGGAGGTCGTTTGGTTTTCATCAGAAGAAAATCATATTCATTTGTATTTTTATTTTTCACTAAAGTTGTAATTACAACTGCACTATCATGGCTTTCTGAATCATTATTTCTTTTAACATAATACCAATCATGCCCTTGCGGACTTTTTGCAGATTTGAAATCTAAAAATTTTGAAGAAGAAATTATTGTCATAAAACCGCCTTTTTATTGAATTATAGCACATTAAAAAAAGAAATTTAAAATCATTTTAACTTGTGTAAATAAATATATATTTTAGTAACTGTTCAGAGGTTTATTTTGCTATAATACTCCTATCGTTAGTCTTATTAAATATATGTTTTTCGGGAGGAAAAGATGAGGAAAAAATTACAATGGTTTTTGACATTGGCAATTTGCTTTTCTTGTTTTGCAGCACTGAGTCCACAAGCAAAAGCAGACACAACAAAACAATTTGAAGTATTGTCAACAACAGACATGCATGGCAGAGCAACATCTTATGATGTTGCATCAAATAAAGTTGATAATAACAATCTTTGCAGAGTTTCAACAATTGTAAAGCAGGAAAGAAAAAAATTTAAAAATAATGTTTTACTGATTGATAACGGCGACCTTATTCAAGGCACTTTGTTAGCACAATATGCGATAACAACAAAAAAAGACTTCGAGAACCCAATGATTACAGCAATTAAGTCTATGAAGTATGATGTTTGGGTTATGGGAAATCACGAGTTTAACTACAATCCGGAACAACGAGACTCACAAATAAAAAGGGCATTAAAATCCGGAATTGCAGTACTCGGAGCGAATATCGTTGTAAAATCAGAAGGTAAAAACATTCATGATTGTGTTGTAGGAAAAGGAACATCTTTTTATGACCCTTATTATATAAAAACTTTCAACTTCGGACATAACAGAAACCTTAGGGTCGCAGTAATAGGTTTAGGAAATGCAGCAAACGAAACATGGGATAAATCAAGTAATTACCCTAATTTACAGTTCAGCAGTTTTGATAACCCTGAAGGGCTATTAGAAAATGAAATTGACAAATGGGGCAAATACATAAAAGACAACAACTTAGCCGACATTATTATTGTCAGTGCTCACAGTGGGAAAGGTACTGATGATGGCGTTGTAACCGATAAATTTTTATTAGAATCACAAGCTGTTTCCGGAGCTGAAAAATCACATTATGCCGATTTATTAATATACGGTCACGATCACCAGGCAAACATTGAAAAACTCAAAAATGCTGACGGAAAAGATATCTATATCGTAAACGGCGGGGGAACAACAGTTACCAAAAATATATTTACAGTAACTTTCGACAAAAACGGAAAATACAAATCGTATAAAGTTACAGCAGAGGCAAGAAAACTTGCAGATGTAAAAGATGATAAAAATCTTGTTAAAAAGGTTAATAAATGGTTCTATGATACGAGGGCATGGGCTTCCGCACCATTAGGAACTTTAGATAAAGGCTGGTCAAAAATAACGAAGCAGGTAAAAGGAAAAACGAACAAAGATTTACTTTTATCTCAAACAGAATTTATGAATTTAATTAACAAGGTTCAACTATGGTCGTCTTGGCAAAATATGAAAAAATCAGGAGAAAAAGGAGCCGTTGTTTCATTAGCAAGTCCTGTAGCAGCAACAAATAAAGATGGAATTATAACATTTGTACCCCAAGACGGAGATTCTATTTCTATATTACAACTTTCTATGTTATACAGATTTGGAAACAATACACTTTGCGTGGTTGATATGACTCCCAAACAACTCTATTCTTGGATGAATACAGTTGCAAACAAATTCACGGTTGAAAATGGAAAAGCAACATTAAAACCATCAGAAGCCGTACATGGAACAGATACATTCTTTGGAATTGATTATACATTTGACATAACAAAACCTGAAGGAAAAAGGGTCGTTTCAGCAAAAATCAACGGTCAAAATTTAACCGACATGAAAACCCCAATAAGAGTTGTTTTAAACAATTACCGTTTGGCAGGATCTCATGGATTTAAGCAAGCAACGGGACTTTCAGAAAAAGATTGTATATGGCAAAGCACTGATTATCTTTCAGATGAAGATGCTTCCGTTCAATCCATACTTGGTCAATATTTTAAAGCAAAAGGAAAAGTAACACCTTTTGACACTATTGAAAACGTTGATAACTCAAAATGGGAAATAAAACCATAAATTTTTGCGGAGAAAGCATAAGCTTTCTCCGTCTTATTCATAACAAAATTGGAGAAAAAAGTATGAAAAAAACAGTTGTAACAGCCATTTTATTATTAGCATTTACAACTCCCGTACTTGCAGTTACGGAAATAGAACCGGACAAAACACAAAAGCAAGCATTAACAATAACTGATTATGGAGTAAAAGCAGGCGACATTTTGTATATGAGTGATTGTGTAAGACTTGCCGTTAAAAACAGCCCAAAAATAAAAAAAGCTGAAGAAGATTTAAAAATAGCATATAGTGATGTTAATTTAGCAAAATCGAATTATTTTCCAACCTTTGGTTTATCTGCAAGATTTTTTCAGGAATTTAACAGTCTTTCTGAATATGATAGCGGTACAGCTCATACGTATTTGCCAACCGTAGGTGTATATTTAAATCAATTAATTTGGGACTTTGGAAAAACAAGTTCTATGATTAATATGCAAAAATTCAACAAATTAGCAGCGGAATATAATTATATAGAAAGTGTTTGCGACACAATAAATGAAATTAAATTAAATTATTTTGCGGTTTTAAAAGCTAAATCTATTGTTGATGCAGAAAAAGATAACTACGACATTAACAAAAAGATTTTAGATGATGCAAAAGCAAAATTAACAAACAATACAAAAGTTAAAATAGACTATATCAACGCTCAAGTTTATTTCAGCAACGCAAAAATGCGTCTGGAAAAAGCTGAAAATGATTATAATCAAACAATGATAAACTTGTGTAATTCCATGTATGTATCAGGCATTCCCGACTTTTCCGTAAAAAAAATTGACGTTTTTGATTCATATGATGCATTTTTCACACCCAACTTTTTGACCACACCAAAAGGTCAATGGCATAAAACAACAAATCGTCCTTACGAAACAGGGTTAGGTCGTGTTCAGCATCTTCATTTTACAATGGATAAAGCAATTGAATCAGCTTATGCAAACAGCCCCGATATAAAAGCAATAAATGCAACTATTCAAGCTATGAATCAATCGGTAAAAGTCGTTAAAAGACAATATCTTCCTGTATTATCTGCAAATGCAGGTTACAATTTTAACAACAGATTTCGACAAGACAAAGAAGATTATTGGCAAAGGAACAGTAATTATGGCATAGCAGTAAATCTGTCAACGCAAATTAACGGAATGAAATTTAAAAATGAATTAGCAAAATCAAAATCACATGTTGTTAAAGCAGAGCAAAATTTAAAGCAATATAAAGAAGATTTATATTTTGCGGTAAAAAGATGTTATATAAATGTTGAAACTGCTGAAAAACAGATTTTAAACGCACAAGACCAAACTCAAAAAGCAATTGAAACATTGAAAATGACAGGAGAAGATTATGCTAAAAATCAAGCAACGTACCTTGAATTGCAATCAGCTCGCCAAAATTACAACAATGCAAGAATTTCCTACGCAAATGTAATTTATGATTATAATTCATCACTTGCAAAACTTCAAAAAGCTATGCACTATAATATCGATGAAATATACTACTTTGCTGAACAAGCTAATCCAAATAAAAATATTAAAATTGATAAAAATATTCTTGATAAAGAATAAAAATATAAAAAAGGAGAACTAAAGAAATCTCCTTTTTTATTATTTTTCATAATTACTTATAAAATATTCCATTTTTTTCAAAATATCATCTGTATAACGATTGGTCATCTTTGAAAAAGGAAAAACATCTGTTTGCAATTGCTTAGAAAAATTAGAAACTGTTTTTTGTAAAGAATTTTTGGAAATCTCATCTATTTTGACAGCCAAACCAAAATAAGGCAAATTATTATATTTAATCCACTCAGACATCTGTAAATCATTTTTTTGAGGCTCATGTCTTGAATCTATAAAATGAATTAAAGAAACAATTTCTTTTCTGTTTAATAAATATTCTTCAAGATTTTTTTGCCATTCACGCTGCATCTTATCAGAAACACTTGCATACCCATAGCCTGGTAAATCTGCAATTACAAAAGCATTATTTATCAAAAACAAATTAATTAACCTCGTTTTTCCGGGTTTGTTTGAAGTTTTTGCAAGAGAAAAATTATTACAAATTGCATTAATAAACGAAGATTTACCAACATTAGAACGTCCAATCAAGGCAAATTCCGGCAAATTAAAAGTAGGACATTCCTTAAGCGAAGGTGCGCTCGTTATAAATTTCGCTGACTTTATTTTCATTGAGCATCTTCTTCTTATACAACACGCTTGATAAAAGGCTGTAAACTTTTTTGTTATTGTACACATTCATTGTTATTGAACTATCAGTAACGTCCGCAAAAACAGCAGACTGCAACACCGGCACATCCTCCTGTTCAATATGTGCAACCCTTACCGCCTTGTTGCCAAACATCTTTTTCGGCAACGACCAAAATGTTTCAAATGTCTTTAATATATTCATAAAAAAATGATACCAAAAACGGTATCATTTTTAAATACTTTTTCTAAAATCTACTCCATTATAATGATAATTGAGGAACATCAGCCTTAATATTGTTAGATTTTTGCTTTTGAATAGCTTCAAGGTTTGACTCAATTGCTTTCAATTTTGTTTCCATTTGATCAATTTGGCTTTGAAATTCATCATCTTGTGCTTGAAGATCTTTAATAGTATTATCTTTGTACCAAGCTTCTGAAGTCTTCATCTTCAAGCTGATTTCAGCAGTAACAGCAGCTTTGCTGTCTTGAATTTTCATCAATTCAGAGTTCATTTTATTCTTCATATTAATCATTGAATGTATGTTAGCTTGAAAATTTGCGATACCCATATTGAACTCTCTTTCATTCTCTACATGTATATAAAGTATTTTATACATGAAAAATTGCACGTTTTGCCCATTTTATATAAAAATCTTAACAATTATTAACACAAAGTTTACAATAAAAAAAAGGGGCACAAGGCCCTCTTTTATTTTTTGGGATTTAAAAGAATTATTGTTTTGCTCTTATTGTGCTAATTCTTGTTTTAGCATACTGAGTATATTTATTATCATCCGTTTCGATATTTACAAATTGTTGATATGCAGCCAATGACTTATTAAAATCTTTCAATTTATCAAAAGCAAGACCTATTGAATAATAAGACAAAGCGTATTCCGGATTATACTTTATAGCAAGTTCAAATGCTTTTGTCGCATCTTCATATTTTTGAGTTGCATAATCTATATGACCCAAATAGTAATAAGATTGAAAATCATTCTGATTAGTTTGCAAAGATTTAGTTAAAATCTTTCTTGCTTCTGCATAATTGCCCTGATTCATATATTTTACAGCCTGATTAGTTGCAACGTTTGAATCTTGTTGTGACATATAAGCATTCAATCTAAGTGCATTTTGGTTTGACGGATCAACGCTCAAAGCTTTAGAAACATATTGTTTTGCAAGATTTATTTCATTTTTTGTATAATATAAATATCCGATAGAATACAATATTTGCGTATTATTTGGAGAAAGTTCATCAGCTTTATTATAATATTCTATAGCCTCATCAACTTTTCCCAAATCATTATAACAAGCAGCTATTGCCGTTAAAGAACGTAATGTTGCAGGCTGGACATTTTGAAGGACATCTATTGCTTCTTGGAATTGTTTTTGAGTTGCAAATTCACTCGCCTTGATGTAGTAGTCAGTATTATCTTTTTCTCCTTTTAAATTTACTTTATCTTGAACTTTTGTTTTTTCAACAGTTCCTTTAAATTTTTCTTGAGATTGTTTTGATTGTTTCATATCAGGACGAACATCTTTCACAGGAGTACCGTCTGGATTTGCAAGTTGAACTGTTTTCTTTCCATTTTTGTAAGTAACAATCAACTGATTATGACCATTACCACTTTTATAAGTTTTTTGAGGAGCAGCTTTTACATTGGATTCACTTGCACTTACATTTGCATTAGAGGAGTATGCGGCACTTGTAGTTGAAGTCATAATGTTATCAGATTTCGATGTTGAAGAATTTGATGTCGAATTCTTAAGTTGAACTTGGTTTTCAACATTTTGACTTGGTACTGGACTATAACCCGCATTTGAAGAATCTAATTGATTTTTGAATGTAGAAGGTGCCTCTTGAAGAGAACGATTTGCATCAACTTCAGTATTAATGTTTACAATTTTTACAACTTTTCTTCCGTTAACATAAGAAACCATCAAACGTTTTTGGCTTGGAAGAGAAGTCTTTTGAGTTTTTGTCGAAGATTGTGTCTGCATAACGGCAGGTTGTTCCGAAGTTTCTTGATATTGTTGTGAACCAACCGTATTTTCGACATCGGATTTTTGAGTTGAAGCAGTTGTTACCAAGGTATACGGACTGTTTGTTTTTTGAGTTATTTCTGCCTGAGAAGAAGTTTGTTTTCTTGAACTTGTCAATGCTACTCCAGACTTTGCTAAAGCACGTTGTGCCGGTGTTTGAGCCGGTTCAGCTTGACTTCCGAATGCAACTATTTTTTCTCCTGATGCAGAAGCCATCGGTTTTACAGCTGTCATAGGATCGTAATATGGTTTGTTTTCACCTGAATATTTTGCTGTTTTTGTATAGTCATTTAATTCATTAAGAGCTATAACAGTGTCGTTGTTATCCGGATCAAATGCCGTTGCAACTCGGTATTCTCTAATTGCATCGTTGTATTGACCTGCTTGTGTATATGCTTTTGCAAGTCCTATTCTGTAATCAATATCCCTCGGATATTGTGATTTTAAAGTTTTTAATATTCTTATTGCTTTTTCATATTCGTTATTTGTAAGAACGTATTGTGCATATTCGAAATGATATTGGGGATTTGTTTTTTCAATTTCAATTGCTTTTTTCAAGTTTGCTATTGCAGCATCGATTGAACCAAAATTCTTTTCCCATAAGTAAAATCTGTAATAAAATCTTGAACTGTTTGGATAGAAAATTGTTGTTTCTTTAGCCCAATAGTTCAATCTGTCAATAAATTGATTATATTCTTTATCATCAGCTTCTTTCAGCATGCCGATTAATTCGTCAAACAGTGCATCAGAACGTTCATAGTCAAGTTTCTTTTCGTAATATTTTATCAACTTAATTTGTTTTTCAAATCGTTGTTCCGGCTTAGAATAATTTTGTTCTATGCTTAACAACTCCATAGTATTATCTCTCGGAAGTTGTCTAATAATAGCGCCGTTGCTGTGTTCTGTTATTTTTGCATCTGCTGAATTCAAACAAATCGGACTACCTGTCACAATAACTGTCGATGCTAATAAGAGCAATATTTTCTTGTTCATTTACTTATAATTCTCCGAATATTACGTTCATTTTATAATACTATTCTAACCTATTCAACGAAAAAAACAAAGATGTTAAGCGTATTTAACCTAAACAGAGTAGATAATTTTTTTGTTATATAATCTTGTCTTGAAAAGAGGTTTTTTATGGAAGAAAAGTTATATGAAATTCAATTTCACGAAGTTGACTGTTTAAACAGGTTAAAAGAAACTGTTCTTTTAAACTTTTTGCAAGATATTGCGGCAGTTGATGCAGAAACTATTGGTGTTGGCTATTCAAAGATAAGGGACAAAAATATTGGTTGGTTTTTGACAAAATATCATATTAATATTTTCGACCCGATTACAGATTGTCAAAAAATCAAAATCAAATCATGGTCACAAGGTGCAATCAAAATCAATTGTTTCAGAGATTTTGATATATACAATTCAGAAAACAAAAAAATTGGAGAAGCAACAAGTTGCTGGCTTCTTAACGATTTATCCACCGGAAAAATCATCTCGCCTTCAGAACTTTTTGATGTTTTTGCAACTCCTGATAAATCAAATCTTCGTTCTAACTTCCCTAAAATTCCTCAAATTAAAAGAATTGATTATCAAGGCGAACATATTGCACTTTTTAGTGAACTTGACGTAAACAGACACGTTAACAACTCCATTTATCTCACTTGGGCAAATGATGTTCTGCCAATTGACATTTTAATGACAACAAGAATGTCAGAAGTGGAAATACAATATAAAAAGCAGGTAAAATGTGGAGAAAAGGTCATAATCAACGTTGAACACGATAAAGAAAACAATACTTTCACCCACGAACTCAAATCCGAAAACGGAGATATTGTCTGCATGTTAAGGCAAAAAAGAATTTAATAAATATTATATAATTAATAAAATAAAAATGGTTCCGGCTTTAAGCGAGAACCATTTTTAGTATTTAGTTTAGACCAAAAATTACTGAACTGTAACGAACTGAACGTTAAGATTTTCACCTGTTCTGTAATTTTTTTGAAGATCCTTAACTTGAACATTCATTGATTTTGAATCAACCTTCAAATCAAATGTAGCTGTTTTATCTTTGTTGTATTCAGTAATAAATTCTTTTTCGTTAAGTTCTACAGAAAAAGAATCAATACCCTTCCCGTAAACTGTAGCTGTCAATTTACCTTCAGCTCTAACTTGTCTTGGGTTTTTCTTTTCATCTCTTTTTTCTGCTTTTATTACAACTGCCATAATATTTCTCCTGTTCATAGATTGATATATTACAAGTTTACATGCTTAAGATATAATGTAAAGTATGAAAGAAGAAATTTTAATAAAAAAACTCGGAACAAATATTGATAAAGAGCTTGAAAGCATTCATTTTTCAGCTGATTACAAAAATCATGCAATAGAAAAATTACAAATGTTTTCAATAAAGATTTTCAATCTCAAAGCTGTTGAAGCAAATATTTTGAAGCAAACATGCTTGTCGCTGGGTTTTGATGCTGCCGTAAACCGTTATGCTGTAAATTGTAAATGCGATTTTTCAGATGCTATTATTTGTGCAACAAAAATACAATTAAAAAACCTTACGGAGAAGTTAAAAATTCAGCCCTTCAGATTAAAAAGCCTTGCAGAAAAGTTACGAACCCTTTTAGCAGAAAAAAAATCTTATACAATTTCAGGTAAAGAATTTGATTTTTCAAAAACTTATATAATGGGAATTTTGAACATTACACCTGATTCATTTTCTGACGGAGGAAGAAATTTCGACACAAAAACCGCAGTAAAGAACGCTTTTCAAATGATATCAGATGGTGCAAAAATTATAGATATAGGTGGAGAATCGACTCGTCCTACCGCTAAAAAAATCACTGCACAAGAAGAAATAGACAGAGTTCTTCCTGTTATAAAAAAAATACGAGAGCAGAACAAAAATATTATATTGAGCCTTGACACAATTCATACAGAAACAGCTAAAATTGCAATTGAAAATGGTATTGATATTTTGAACAACGTTGAAGCACCGGAAGTTTTTGAGCCGATTTTTGACTTTTTAGCAGAAAAACAGACACCAATTGTTATAATGCATTCGGAAGGTGTTCCTCCTAAACCGGTTTTGCAAGACTGTGAAGAAGATATAACAGACAAAATTTTTAAATTTTTTGCAAAAAAAATCGCATATCTCAAAGAAAAGGGGCTTTCAAAAAACCTTTTTATACTTGACACAGGAATAGGTTTTGGAAAATCCGTCAACGACCAATTTGAACTTCTAAAAAGAGCAGATGAATTTTCAACACTTGGATACCCTGTATTATGGGGAATTTCAAGAAAATCCTTTATGACAAAAACTTTTGTCGATGAAAATCCGGATGAACTCACACAAATTTTCTCGCAACATTTAATAATGAAAAATGCAAATATTTTAAGAACTCATAACGTCAAACAAATCGCAAAACTTCAAAATTATTTATCCAAAATAAAATAGTTTCCTGAATTTTTATTTTGTTTTTGATGTTTTTTTAAATCTTCTAAAATATCTTTAAATTTATCAATAGGTTCAAAGTAATATCCGCAGCCGTCAGAAAGACATGCTCCCATTGAAAAAATCAACTCATCTGGATAACGTCTGCAAATTCCGGGACGTTTTTTGTGGATTTTGCAAATGTGATTTTCCTCATCAAAATTGCAACAACTGAATATTAAACCAATTTCATCTTTGCCCTCAATCGTTAAATACGAATAAAAAGGATGCAAATATCTTAAAACCTCAAATTCTTTTTCCGACTTTATCGTGTTTTTTTGATGTCTTACATAAATTCTCTTGCAACAGGCACCACAACGATTACAATGCCCTGCTCTGTAATATTTTTTGCCAAAAACATGCTTCAGTATAAACTTTTTTACTTTCTCGGAAACCTTAAATTCCACAAAATCATCCTCTCACGACCATTATCCGATAAAAACAAAGTTTTTTCTAATTTATCTTTTCTGACAAAATCCTCCTTCTTAAATATTAATTTCATATTATTAAGTTTTATTAAGTTGAGTCCAAACCAGAAACACTTATGAACAGACTGTTTCAAGAAACACAAAAGAGAAAAACATAAAAAGTATATATTTTGTATAGCAAATTTTTCGAAGATAAATACTTTATATAGACACAAGTAAAAAATTAATTAAAGGAGATAAAATAATGGCAAGAGTATTAATATCAATGCCCGAGGAATTTCTTACAAGAATTGATGGAGTTGCAACAAACGAAAATCGTACAAGAAGTGAACTTATAAGAGAAGCCTTGAGAACATATATTAATAAACAAAGAGTCAGAGAAAATGCTCTTGCTAAAAAGAATGCTGAAATCTTAGAAGCATTGTTGGATTAATAAGTAAAAAGCCAAAATCGGCACAGAAGCTGTCAGACAGGCAGATAATTGTTAGGGGAAATGTAAGTAAAAAGACTTCGAGATAATCGAAGTCTTTTATTTTTGAAAACAAAATGAAATTCAACAGAAAAAATAAAGTCATCTTCTTTCAAAAAAATTATCAGAAGATTTTAATTTTTCTTTTTTCACAATCATTCCACACTTTGTACAGGCAAGAATTTGTTTAGTACTGTCAATAGGTAGGAAAATATGACTGCAAGTCGAAGTATCTTCCAAATCATTCTGCAAAAAATCGGTTTGTGGCGATTCTTGAAATTCTTGTTTAGGAAGATTTTTTACTTTTTTAGACTTAATTTTATCTATCAATTTGACAATTAATTTATAACCCAATTCAAAAATATACATCAGAGTAACTCCCGTATAATTTTTGCAACACAAGCCAAGAAGGCAAATTCCGCCATAATATTTCTCGCAACCATAAATCTTATCATAAAATTTTCTATTCCCTGCTGTTTATATTGTGGCATATTCTCAAGAATTCCAAAAAATATATTTGGACGAATTTTGTCATCTGATTTTTCAATATCTTTTTTGAAAAGCAAATAAAGAACAAACGCCGTCGGCATGCTTAAAAACGTTATCAAATAAATATAATTTGAACTTGTAACAGCATAAATTAATATATTTATATAAGCCAAAATCATAATTATGACCTGATTTCGCAAGGCATTTTGCTTATTTCCTGCAAGTGAGCAAAGTGTTATTTTAAATGTTTTTTTATCGAAATCCATATCCATAAACATGTGAGCATGCAAAAGTCCAACCGTCAAAAGCCCCGTAGAAAGCGATAAAGGCAAAAGTTCAAATGAAAAATTATTTGTCATAACAAAATACACACCGGAATACAATAAAGGTGCAAACACAATTCCCACAGCAACTTCACCTAAAGCAACATATGATAAAAACGGATATAATATACAAATTATCCCTGCAATTAACATAAGATAGAGAACCGTAATACCACATTTTACAGTCAAAAACAAACCACAACCGGCAGCTGTCAAAAAACAAAAACTTAAAACGAGAAAAAGTTGTTTTAAAGTCGCATCACCGTTGAAAAGATATGCACATTTGCCTTTTTGAAAACTGAAATTATCAATCAAACCTTTTTTAATTTTAGTTTTTTCTGTTAAATAATCTGAAAAATCATCAAAAAGATTAACCCCAAGATGAGCAAAAATTATACCGATTAAAGAAATAAAACCGTACAAAAAACTACCTTCATCAACAAGCCCAAATAAAAATGGAATACTCCACGACATAATCGACATTTGAAGCGAATAACCACGTGCAGCATTGAACCAAAATTTGATTTTTTCTAAAAAATTCATCTCCATAAAAGAAAAAATAACACTTATATAAATTTTTGTAAACATGCCCGATAGAGCTAACTTCAAGCATAATAGGGCATGAAAGATTTAAGAAAAAAAAGTTGTAAAATAATTTTGATAAAGTAGTTACAAACTCAAAAAAAATGTTATTATAGGAGATGTGACAAACAAGTGTTTTGATTACATTAATTTCCAAAAAATTGCTTAATATATTTTTACATTTCACGAAATAATAACAAAAAGCATGGAAAAAAAGACTTTAAAAACATGTATATACAAGGATAAGAAGAAATATAGCAGAGGTAAGTATGACTCTCAGTATAAATTCAAGAAAAAAGCAGCCTAAAAAGAACTTTGATGAATTGCTCAAAGATTTAAGAACAAGTAATTCAGAAAAAGTCCGATATAATGCAGCAAGAATATTAGGAGAAATGGGTGATTCAGAAGCAGTAGAACCGCTCATAGACGTATTAAAAAATGATAAAAACGGCTCAGTTCGTTTATATGCAGCAAGAGCATTAGGAGAACTCGGAGATCCTGCAGCAACTATTCCTTTGATTGAATCATTAAGAGAAGACAGAAACGTTGATGTTAGAGTAAGAGCAGCAAGAGCACTCGGCAGACTCGGTGGTAAAATTGTTGTAGAACCGCTTGTTGAGGCACTTAATGATGAAAACTCACAAGTTTGTATCACAGCAACAGATGCATTGATT
>JBJEGN010000002.1:2152-4957 GCA_051875105.1 Candidatus Gastranaerophilaceae bacterium | reverse complement strand
ATTGAAAGTTAACGCAAATTCTTCAGGGTGTTATATAATCTATCAGCCTAAAACGCCAAAGGGTTTTGAAAAGTTTAAAAACATCAAATGATCAAATTGATTTCAAGCAAAGTCGCCCGCATCTTATGCAAAGATGAAAAGCATACAGATAATTATGAGTTATATGAATATGCCATATACATAATTTTGTCCTCTGCATTTCATATGGCGACAGTCATAGTTTTAGGATTGGTTTTCAATCTATTGACTGAAAGTTTAGTGTTTTACTTGTCTTTTATAGTTATTCGTAAGTTTGCAGGCGGCTATCATGCTAAAACACCAGTAAGGTGTTATTTGTTTTCTTTTGTTTCAAACATAATAATATTGTGTTTAGTTAAATGGATTAACAGTATTAACACTTTATTTATTTTTATATTTATAATATTTGAATTGCTTTGTGTTGTTCTGATATTATTGATATCCCCTCTTGATACAGAAAACAATCCCTTAACTGAACAAGAGAAAAAAATATACAGAATGTTAACTTCTATTATTTCTATTCTTATATGTATGACATCAACATTGTTTATTTTTATGGGATATAGAAATATAGGAATTTCTATGATATGCGGAGTTGTAATGAGCGCATTGGTTTTATTAATGAGAAAAATTCAAATTATCAACATGAGGATTAAAAAGTGAGTAGAATATGAAGTTAAAAGTATCTGTTTTTGAATATCTGAATCAAAAAGTTATGTATATCCAAGATGTTAATTACTATTTTGGTATAAGGGATAACTTTGATATAAAACTTGGCGATTATGAGCTTAGCGAAGAAGAAGTTTTAAATATAGCTAAAGAAAATGATCCCGAAGAATACGAGGTTTTTATAAATACAAGTATAGAAGAACGCTTGAATAAGATAAAAACTTATGATATTGAAGAGATAAAAGAACAATCATCTTATGGGCAATTTACTTTATGTTTGCATCCGTCTCGAAAATGTAACTTAAATTGCAAATATTGTTTTAGGGAATCAGAATATCTTGGAGAACAACAACTTACCTTTGAGGTTGCTAAAGATGCAATAGATTTTCTTGTTGATAAATATGCTCCTTGTGCAAGTAAATATGTTGTCGATCTGTCGGGCTCGGGCGAGCCTCTGTTACAGATTGATTTAGTTAAGCAAATTGTTGATTACTGTAAGCAGAAGCGCAATGAGATTTGTAAAAACATTGAAGTAATGTTCTGTACTAACCTTACCTTGCTTACGCCGGAAATAGTTGAATATTTGGATAATGAGCCTGCTATCATTCTTGGAACAAGCATTGACGGTGATCGGATTACTAATGATAACAACAGAGTATACGCTAACGGAAAAGGTACATATAATGATATAGTAAAAGGTCTTAAAATGTTTAAAAATAAGAAATTAGGACTTGCTGTTACTATTACTCCTTTAAATCAGGATGTTGATTTGATTTATGACTGTCTTTATCATTTACCAAATGTTGATTGTGTTAGCATGAAATTTATTAGGTGCTATGACGGGTCAAAATATGATTTTGAAAATTTTGATGTTAAGTATTTGATAAGTCGGTACGAAAAATTATGCAAAAAAGTGTTGGATGAGTTGGAACGAAAGAATTTTAATTATTTGCTGAAGCTGATAAATGGTGCTGATATTTTAGGTAATATTATAGCACAGAATTTGTTAAGAGGAATAGACATAATATATAAATGCGATGCAGGAAAAAATCGAATTACGGTAGATAGCAAAGGATATATATATTCTTGTAGCGTAATGATGGGGAACAATGATTTTATAATTGGCAACATTTATAAAGACGTTGATAATAAACTCCAACGAAAATATTGGAGTTTATCTAAAGAAATAAATATAAATTGTGCAAATTGTAGTGTTAAGCATGCATGTGGAGGAGAATGTTATGCTAATAGCTATTTAAAATACAATGATATGTATACATCTGTTGATAAGAATGCAACACATATAAGGGAACACTTAAAGTTAAAGTTTATTAAGAAATAAATTAATCATATCCTTTAATGTGCTGCTTTTTATATATTTAGATGTAATAGATAATTATATGTTAGCGAGGCTTACAATGAATAAAATAATTAAAACAATTATTTCTATAGGTATATGTATTTTTATGTTATTGACTTTGTTCGGTTGTAATACCACAGATAAACAAGACAATAGCAAAGATTTATTGACAATATATGTTGTAAATGAACATCCAATAATAAGGCTTATAGAAGAATATAACGATTCAACTACATCTGCAAAAATCAATGTAGTTGATTTTCAGGATAATGAAACGTTGAACAGCAAGTTATCCGCAGAACTTATGGCAGGAAAAGGCCCGGATATAGTTCTGTATGATTCAAATTATAACGGAGTATCAAATATAGAAAAAATGATGGCACTTGATGTGTTTGCAGATTATAATGAGTTAATTAAAGCCGACATTTCTGACAGTGCTATTGATTTTAATAATTATTATGAAAATATATTGGATTCAGGAGTTTACAATGGTAAACGCTTTTTTATGCCAATATCATATATTCCTGATATTCTAATCACAACCGCCGAAGCGTGTGATAAATATAAGATTAATTTAAACGATTCAATTACATATGAAAACGCAGAGAATATGTTATCAGAATGTTTGAGCAAAGGTAATGAATCTAAAGATATTAGCGTCTTTTATTATATTAATGAAGAACTGTATGCATTAATTGATTCAAATATTGATTTTTTCAGTCGAACAGATACATTAAAATCGGAGGAGTTTTTGAAAA
>JBJEGN010000002.1:0-2142 GCA_051875105.1 Candidatus Gastranaerophilaceae bacterium | reverse complement strand
TATAGATGTGTTAAGTGATCTTATTTTACCGGCAGATCAAAACGATACCTCAAATAATCGTGATCCATTAGATTCAATACTACAGGGAAATACAATGTTCGCATCTCTTTATCAGATTACAGGTTCGGAGCCAAATGGTTTAGGTTATATTTATTATTACTTGAAGTCTAATGAGCAAACACCATTAATAATGAATAATCTCTCGGACAGCAAAAATACATTTTCTGCATATATTGATAAAGGTTTTTTAATCAATAATAATTCCAATAAAAAGGAAGAGGCATTTGAGTTTGTAAAGTATATGTTGAGCGAAAATGTTCAATGTAATTCCGAGATTGGCCTTCCAGTTAATAAAACTGCTCAGAAAAAGTTAATTGATGAAATAGATTTAGAAGGTTATGGAATAGAAAAAGATAGCGAATATAATGAATTTATTAATAATTATTCTGATGTTTTAGAAGGAATAAATAGGTGTGGATTTAGAAATGATTATTTTAATTACTCGATTATAGATGATATTGTTTCTCAATATGTTTCAGGAGATATTACAAAAGAACAGTTTATTAAAGAAGTACAAAGTAAAACTCAGATTTATCTTGATGAGTAGTAATTTATAAACTAAAAACTATTATGAATAAATTTAAGTGTATACTGCAAAACGATGAAACAGATTGCGGTCCGGCTTGCTTGGCCGCAATTTTTAGAAAATACGGTTTAAAAGTTACAATAGCAAAAATTCGTGATATTGCAGGTACTGACCGCCAAGGTACCAATGCACACGGACTAGTAAAGGTAATTGAGCATTTTGGTTTTCAGCAAAAAGTTGTTGAAGCGGATAAAAGTGTGTTAACTAATAAATTGCCTTTGCCTGCAATTGCACACGTGATAATTGACGATTCCTTATTGCATTATGTAGTTATAACTAAAGTTAAGGGTGATACTGTAGTAGTTTCCGACCCTGCAAAAGGAATTGTAAAATATAAAAAAGAAGATTTCCTTAAAATCTGGACTAATATTTTAATTCTAATTGCACCAACAAATAAATCTCAAAAGGGTAATAAAAAACAAAGCACGTTACTAAGTTTTTTTTGCCTGCTTATTTCTCAAAAATGGTTATTGCTGAGGATTTTTATTCTGTCTATGATACTGACCTCAATAGGAATTATTACTTCTTTTTATTATCAGGTTTTAATGGATAATATAGTTCCAAGCTCTTCTTTAGAAATGCTGAACTATGTGTCAGTTATTACTTTGTGTTTATTCTTTGTGCAGATAGGACTGAATTTTTTAAGAGGATTTTTAATTGTAAAATTAGAGCAGAATATTGATATTCCTATTATGCTGGGATATTATAACCACGCTTTGATTTTACCCATGAAGTTTTATTCTATGCGTGATACCGGCGAAATCATATCTAGATTTAATGACGCTTCAAGTATAAGAGATATTGTATCGGAAGCGTCATTAACAATTATGATGGATACTATTATGGCAGTCGTAGGTGCAGTAGTTTTATTTAACAGCAACAGGCTATTATTCTTGATATCTGTAGTTATGCTTTTTTTATATGGGATAATAGTTTTTGTATATAATAAACCAATTAAAAAAAACAACAGAAAAATAATGGAAATGAATTCTAAGGTTACCTCTCAATTTATTGAAACTGTAAATGGTATTGAAATTATTAAAGCTTTTAATCAGGAAGATAACGAAAAAGAAAAAACGGACAAATTGTATAGGAAATTTTTAAAAAGGGTATTTAACGGAGGCGTATTATCTCTTAGCCAGCAGACTGTAACTATGTTTGTTGCAGTTGTAGGAGAACTTGTCATCTTATGGATTGGCGCTACTTATGTTATTAAAGGAGAACTGACGATTGGTGAGCTAATAACTTTTAATGCGTTATTAGGATATTTTATTGAACCAATAAAAAATTTAATTAATCTTCAACCGCAAATACAAACGGCAGTTGTAGCGGCCGATAGATTAGGGGAAATTCTTGATATATCTCCGGAATACGAAAACAATGATATGTGCACAGCTTATGATAGTGAAATCAAGTTTGACAATCTTATAATCTCGAATCTGAATTTCCGATATGGAACACGGGACCTTGTATTAAAAGATATTAATTTAGAAATT
>JBJEGN010000001.1:1348-5003 GCA_051875105.1 Candidatus Gastranaerophilaceae bacterium | reverse complement strand
GCAGCTGCGAACCCATTTACAGCTACTTTGATTCAAGTCAGAGCATCATTAGAAACATACAACGCAACAGGCAGAACGGAAGAAGTTCCGGCTACGGCAATTTTAATCGGAACTTTTAAAGAATTTCCGCTAGGTACAATTAAACCTCACGAAAACGCAGAGTACGAAACAACAATGTCTGTCACTTATGCAAAATTAATTGTAAATAAGGTTGAGTTGTTTGAAATTGATGTTCTTCAAAATATCTACAAAGTAAATGTAGTGGATATGTTATCTACATTTAAAAAGAATATTGGCGGTTAGTAAATATTATTTAAAAACCATTTAAACATTGATTAAAAGGAGAAAAATATGTCAAAAGAAATTAAATTGTCAGATGGAAAACTTGCAGTTATAAAAGACGGCAAAGGTTTGGATTTATTGAATGCTCAAAAGAAAGCAAAAACATCTGATGAAATCCCATACGCACTAATTGCAGAATTAACCGAAATTGATGGGAATTATTTAGTCTATGAAGACATACTTGAATTACCGATTGAGGATGTAATTTTACTTCAAGAAGCAATCGGGGGAAAGTTGCAATCCAAAGCGAGTGCATAATTCATTTATCCAAAACAACAGGGTGGTCGTATTCAGATATCTGTAATATGCCACTTGATGATTTGGAGTATTGGATAATCCAAGCAATAAATTACACAAACAAATACCATAGTGAAATCGAGGAAAGTTTAAACCAATGTTAGAAAATGAAATGAAAATATCATTAACTTTGGTTGCCTTTGATAAAATGTCAAAGGTTCTTCGTGATGCTGTTTATAAATCAAATGAGGAATTTACAAAGCTCCAAAACAAAATCCAACAAACCTCCGATATGTTGGACAAACTCGGAGCAAATATGGTAAAACTCGGTGCAGGATTAACGGCCGCAGGTGGAGGACTTGCATATAAATTGGGTATTCCTCAAGCTATCCCGGAAGCGTTTGCTTTGGAACATCAACTCCGAGAATTAGGAAATGTCGGTCAATTATCCGCAGAACAACTAAAAGAAATGGATGAGAGATTAGGTTCAATCTCAAGACACACAAACCAATTTAGAAGTGAAATTGCAGAAGGTTTGAATGTTCTTGTAGCTTCAGGTATTGCCCCTGAAAAAGCACTTGACTATATGAATGTAATCGGTCGAACTGCAACAGCAGCACAAGCTGAAATAGTAGATATTTCAAAAACAGCATTCGCTGTTACGGATAACTTAAAAGTCAATGTTGATGATTTAGGTAAAACAATGGATATTCTGGCTCAAGCCGGAAAAGAAGGAAGATTTGAGCTAAAAGATATGTCTGCCGCCTTTCCAAGTTTAACGGCAGGAGCAAGTATGCTCGGAATGAGAGGAGTTCCTGCCGTTTCTCAACTTGGGGCAGTTTTGCAAGTTGCAATGAAAGGTGCAGGAAGTGCTGCCGAAGCTGCGACAAACTTTGAAAGTTTCTTGCAAGCGATAACTTCTCCGATGGCTGTTAACAGATTTAAAGAACTGTACGGAGTGGATTTACCGCAATTCTTGAATCGTGTAATTGCTGAAAATAAAGACCCTATTGAAGAGATGGTTATGTTAATCAATCATCTTACAGGTGGCGACGTTTTCAAAGTTTCTGAAATCTTTAGGAATAAAACGGACTTGAACTTCTTAAAACCAATGATGCAAAACCTCGATGAGTATCGAAGAATTAAAGCATCTGCTCTTGGTGCAGATGGCATTATGGATGAAGACTTTAACCATATGATGGAAACTACAAACGAGCAATTCAAACTCTTAAAAATTAATATGAAAGAGCTTGTTTTTCCTCATCTGCACAAACCTATCGAAAAAATCAATCAATTACTTACTGCTATAAATAAAAATCCTTTATTGCAAAAAGGAATATTTACGGCAATAATCGGCACGATAGGAGCAGGGGTTGTGTTGACTACACTTGGAACTGCAACAATTCTTGTCGGTAAACTCGTCAAAGGATACGGAGCATTTTTGAGTGTGGCAAGAGATTTAACCCCTGTTTTGGTACAAAACGGAATTAAACTGTTGAATTTTATAGGTTTAAATTCTACCGCTCACAACCTGACATTTGGTTACAAAATAAAGCAGAGTGGGGATAAATTAGGACTTGCTTCCGCTTTTAGTCTAAAAGGCGGTTTAATGTCAGATATTAGAAGAATTGATAACAGCTTAAAAACAGGACTTGCAGCAACATTCAAAAATCTGCCCACAACAATTGCTCAATCAACAGTTGCTCTTAAAAATTGGACAGTAACTTCAATAAAATCAATCCCAACAAATATTATGCTCGGATTAAACGGAATAAAAACAGCCTTTTTAGGTTTACCAAGTATGATATCAAGAGCAATAATAGCATTTAGAGCATTTTCCGTTACACTTCTGACTTCGCCTCTTGGGTGGATAGCTCTTGCTATTGGAGCAGTTGCATTAATAATTTACAAGTATTGGAAACCAATTACCGCATTCTTTAAAGGTATGTGGCAAGGGTTAAAAGAAGGTTTGCAACCTTTAATGCCTGTGTTCAATAAATTAGGAGTTGCTCTAAGTCCAATATTAAAACCCATTCAGCAACTATGGAATTGGATTAAAAAATTATTTAAACCGGTAGATGATGTCGGTGGAGCAGCCGAAGATATGGGTATAAAATTTGGTCGTTCAATTGCCTCCGTATTAGTAATGGTTACAAAGTTTATTGCCAAACTTGTTGAATGTGGTATTAAAATTCCAATGATGATAGCAAAAGGAATTTTATCAGGAGTTGGTAAAGTAACTGAAGCAATAAAGAAAGTTACTCAAAGTATAAGAGACCATTTGCCTCATTCTCCGGCTAAAACAGGACCTTTAAAAGATTTGCATAAAATAAAAATATCCGAGACTATTGCAACAGCAATAAAACCGAAACCGATTTCTTCTGCCATCGCTAATGCCTTAAATATAAATTCATACGGCTTAAAACCGAACGTGCGAGGTGGAATATCAGGTGGTTCAACAGTAATTAATTACAATCCGACTGTAAATATAAACGGTGGAAGCAACCAAGCAAAAAATGAATTCTCGCAAATGCTTAAACAGCATAAAGATGAGATTTTGAGAATATTCAAGCAAGAAAACGAAAGACAATTAAGGTTAGCATATTAGCCCTAAACAATAAATCAGTAGTTATACAAAAAATTTAGGAAGAATATTAGAAAAAATGTTTGCACAATTAGGAACAATACAATTTGAACTTATAACATATTTTAACGGAATACAAGAAAGTTCCTCATATAACTATGCTCAACATGAACGTATAAACCAAAAACCTCTCTTGCAGTTTCTTGGAGAAAATTTAAATGCTATTGATATTAAGTTAAATTTCCATTCATCTTTTTGTAACCCAAAAGAAGAAATGGATAAACTCAAAGCTGTTGCCACTATTGGAACTCCGTTGCAGTTTATCAAAGGGAATGGCGATTATGTCGGAGTGTTTGTTATTTCTTCAATCGAATCTTCGACAGAACAAACCTCAAGCGAGGGCGATATATTATCAATTCAAGTTGAATTAAAACTGCTTGAATATACAGGTAAAATCCCTGAAGAAAAAGAACAAGAAGGAGGTCTTAAAAC
>JBJEGN010000001.1:0-1248 GCA_051875105.1 Candidatus Gastranaerophilaceae bacterium | reverse complement strand
AAATGACCGAATTCTACAACTACATTACAAAAGATAATGACCGTTGGGATTTGATTTCATATAAATTCTATAACGATTCAACAAAATATGAGCTTATTATCAAAGCAAATCCTGATATACCAATTACTCCTGTTTTAGAGTCAGGGATTAAATTAAAAATTCCTGTCTTGGAAGAAAAAGAAACAATTAGTTTTATAACCCCACCATGGAAAAAATAATAAAAAATATTTGTACTTTGAAAATTAAATAATTACTGAATGATTTCTTTGTAATATAATTAGGCTATGTTAAGCATCAAAGATTTAGAACAATATTCAGCGACATATAGTATAGAGCGTTTACATTCATTTGTTTATAGTGATAATGATACTATTGAAGATGTATTAGAGCATTACATAAATAATGTAAAAATTTCACAGTCTCTCTATTCTGCTTTGTGTACATTAGAAGTTCTTTTAAGAAATGCTATTGATATAGTTTTAAGAATTTATTTATCCGAAACTTGGCTAGAAGATGAACTTAAATGTCGTAAAATATTAGATGACAATGATTATAATACACTATTAAATATTTATGATTTAACTATAAAAGAATGTAAATCTGCTTCTAAACAATATTCGCATGGAAAACTTGTGGCAAATTTAAATTTCGGATTTTGGACTAATCTTTGTGCTAAAAAATATAGTATTAAGATATGGAATAAAATGTATTGCTTTAAGGGAGTTTTTGCAAATTATCCAAATACAAAGCCGGAAATTGCGATTATTTCTAAAAAATTATATTTAGTTAGAAGATTAAGAAATCGAATATTCCATTATGAACAGATATTTAAGTATCCTGAAAAAACATTACATCTATACAATATTATTTTAGAGTTAATTTCATACCTACCTGATGATAAAATTAAGGTAGTTGAAAAAACTTCGACATTTTTATCTGTATATAATTCTATTGTAAAAGCAAGTTGTAAAAAATAGCTACAAAAAAACCTAGGCATCTTTGTGAAAATCACAGTGAGAAAATCCTAGGTTATTCATTAATTATTATTTACTATGTAAACATTTTTGTCAAGTGCTTTAAGTTCTAAAATTTACTAAAATTAATCATTTCAGGAATTATTTAATCAAAAAAATTAGAAAGATTAAATAATGCTACAACCCACTTTTAAACTTGAATACAATAGAAAAGATATTACAAAAAATATCTCTGACTATGTTTTAAACATTAATTATACAGATGTTGAACATG